>JBBSBS010000196.1:0-11161 GCA_038251045.1 Aggregatilineales bacterium
GGTCAACAATCGGGAACAGCTCCGTTTTCGTAGCTTTACTAGCCGGAAATAAGCGTGTCCCGAAACCCGCCGCCGGTATGATCGCCTTACGCACTTGCGCACCAGCATAAAGCGTAAACTTTAACCCTGTCATGTGCAGATCACGTTCAATGATGTCGATGATAGCCTGTTGGTCGCTCTCGCTGCGGGCGATGAACTGGGCGGTTCCATCACCTTGGCTGCCCACTCCTTTTCCTCCCCAGATATGCGGTTTCAAAGGTTCATAATTGAGTACTTGGTTCAATATGGGCGCGGTTAATTCTTCCGGGCAAGCAGGGGTCGCATATTTATTGAACGAAGCTTGCGCATCAGTCATAATCGCGCCAAGCCGTTCACCATCAGCCACCTCAAGCGCTTCTAATGCCAGATGCGTAATACGCTTGTTGATGCTCCCAAATAATTCCTGCACCCCTTTTTCAGTATCATTATTAGCAAAAGGATATGCTTTATTGAGATCAGCCAGAATCTTCCGTGTATCTTTCTTGGCGTGTAAATCCACGATGACAAAATATAGATTTTGTTTAACCTGTAATTCCTGAGTATCCAGACGGTCACCATCAAAAGTCATCAAAATGGGACGATTGCCAAACGCGCAACCTTGGTCGAGTCGTCCGCAGCGCGATGGCGTAAGGATTTCACCCTGATAAGCCATTTCCATTTCGCCGCGAACGGTCATTTTCAGATCGTAAATCCGGTTGAAAGCTCTCGCCGTCAAAACCGTGATGGCTGCGCTCGACGACAAACCTTTTTTAACAGGCATATCAGTTTTATAGTTGTCAATTATCAAACCCCGCACATGATAATGGGTCAGAATCTGGTACGCGACACCTGCAATGTAACTCCAGAAACCCCCTTTCTCCGCCTCCTCTAGTAAGGCTTTAGGCTCCATAGGGATTTGATAGGGTCCCTGTCGCTCACCGTCCGGTGAAGTGGAATATAACACCAGTGCGTTTGGGTGGGGTTGTACCTCTGCAAAGATACCCTGATTGGTTCCTGCGATGATGGCATAGCCTTTTTCAACTGCGGCATTCGTACGCCGGTATCCACCTGCCCAGTCGGAATGTTCACCCAGCAAGCAAATGCGACCGGGAACAAATATTTTCACGCGTAATACTCCTTAGCATTTGGCAGCTTAAAGTAGCTCACAAATTTATCATGTTAAATATCAAGATGGGTTTAGTCTATTGGCTTTGAATTGCGGAATCCTAACACCAAACGTTGCGGAGCAGGTGAACATTCAAAAATCACATACCCGGAGCAGTTTTTCGAGGACGTATCCAGTATCAAGTCGCTAAATTGTTAACCTGTCGAGTCACTTCTTGAATGGCTAACGCTTGTTCCTGTTCTATCGGTAAAGTAACGCTAAATGTTGTACCTTTTTCAGGTTCACTTTCGACTGTTATCGTACCGCTCATCAATTGAACAATTTGTTTCACGATCGAAAGCCCCAATCCAACGCCCCGGTCATTTTTTGGAGTCATAGTGCTGTTCAATTGCCAGTATGCCTCAAAAATCCGGTTTTGCGCTTCCGCCGGTATGCCACATCCTGTATCCTTCACTTGAATCACCCAATGGTGTTGATCCTTCCGGTGTGCAACAAGGGTCACATCCCCCTCGTCTGTAAACTTGATCGCGTTTTCGCACAGATTGGTCAAAATCTGTTTCAGACGATCAGGATCACCGCATAATTGGCTCGGCAGTGCCAAATCAATCTCGGACTTCAGCTGAATCCCCTTTGATTCTGCCAATGGCTTCAACATGCTAACCAAATCTTCAACCAGCAGCTTCGGCTCAAATACAACTTTTACCAGTGGTATTTTTCCATTGTTTAGTTGTGCCTCGCCCAGCATTGTGGTCACAAAGTTTATTAACTGGCGGGTAGCAATCAGAATGCGGTCAAGCACTTCATTCTGTTTTGAATTGAGATCGCCATGCCGTCCCTGCTGCAACATTTCTGTATTGAGTCCAATTATCGTCAGTGGCGTACGTGCGTCATGACTGACGTTTGCCAACAATTGTGATTTTACCTGTAACGCTTCTAATGCTTTATCGCGTGCCTCTATGAGTGCAGCCTGTGCCTGTTTATCCTCATCCAACTGTTGTTGCAAAACAGCATTAGCGGTAGAGATGGTGGATGTGTGTTCAATGATCTTACTTTCCAACGTTTCGTTGGCAATTCTTAATTTGAGTTGTGCCTCCCCGTGTGATTTTTGCAATTCCCGAATGCCGTTAGATAAACGACTAATCTCATCAGACCCATTTACGACACTTTTTGCATCGAGATCAGTAGCCAATTTTTTGTCAGCTAAACTACTGTTCAGACTGATGATGCGGGATACGATACCCTGCTGCAACAAGAAGAATGTTGTTCCAGCCACTCCGACGATAGCAATAATCAATATAATCAGAAACGATGCAACACTTTCTTGCCCCTGTCGATAAATATTGCGGGGCATCTGAATTCTCAACATAATGCTGGGTTCCGCATAAATATCGTTGATGATGGTATAGCCAGAAAGAAGTTGGTCGTTTACTGGTTCCACGTATACCGGATTATCTTTTTCAAGAATGGTTTTTGCCTGTAGAAAGTCAGCCGGTACGTTGTTTTCGTCGTAGGCTAACATCCGAATATCAAGTTGTGTGCCATCCACTATGCGTTTGATTTCCTCATCATCGATGTAGCGCCCCCAGATAATCCGAGCCATTCTCGTTTTGCTCCCGTTTCCAGCCGGGAGTTCTAGCGGCATGGCTATGGTCATAAATAGACCTTTTGGCAGCCCGATAAGACCTTTAACCACTGCCTGCTCATCGTTGTTATTTGCTAACGGCCCGCCTGTTCTGACCGACGACAATAACCTGGATGGTATCGGTGCTGCCGGACGATTATCCGTATCAACAGCATTTTGGAAAAGAATATTATTGTGTTCATCTAAAATTAAAGTAATATTTGATCGACTATCAAGATTTATTTTCTCAATCAGGCGAGGATCTATCACCTCTTGCGGGCGATAAGGTGAATATGGACGTGATGGGGCAGGCGGGCGAACCGACCAATTGATCTCGCCAAATTTCAACGTATCAATGTCACTTTGCAGCACATTTAGAACGCGTTGAACATTGTTTTTCGCGTCTTGTTCTTCAAGCATCCGGTAATTGTTGAGGAGGATAAGCTGCGTCGCACCAAACACGATTCCGATCAGGCAAGCGGTAGTTGCGCATATCCCCAACAAAATACGTTGATGAAGTGTCATGATGGTATCCTTGTGGCTCTCCCCTCTTTTCACTCTAAATGAGAAATAGAAATTAAGTAAAAATCAGAACCGAATAATTCATGAAAAGATGTTGCAAAACGTTCATATATCTTCTCAAGTGTTTTGAGGTCGCAATTCCTCATATGATTAAGTAATAAGATCAGATGAAATACGCGCTTGAAATGTGTTCACGGTAATGTGATGAAAGGCCAAAAAATGTTGGCATTGTTTCAACCTGCAACCCGTGTGATGAGTCGGTTGAAGTATCCACAGAAATTTTTACTCATCGGCTTACTTTTTTTGCTACCGCTAATTGTGGTCATGACTCAGTTTCTCTCTAAAATCAACGAGGACATCGATTTTGCAGCCAAAGAGCGGTTAGGTTTGATATTTAACGCGCCTGTAATGAACTTCTTGCAATATGTTCAGCAGCATGCCTCACTAAAGATGGCAGTGCTCAATGGCGACCGCTCTTTCGATGCGGCCTTGGCGGAAGCCGAACAAGCCGCAGATGCTGCCATCAATGCTGTTGATGGTGTTGATAGACAATATGGTGACGTGCTGGAAACCAACGCTGCTTGGGCTGGGATAAAAACCAAATGGGCTAGCCTCAAGAAGGCATCCCCCGGAATGAATCCTGCCACCAGCGCTTCATCCTATGCCGATATTACAGATGATCTTCTTAAGTTGATTGTTATCAGTGGCAACAGTTCCAACCTTATTCTTGATCCAGACATTGACAGCTACTACCTCATGGATACCGTCATCAACAAGCTGCCACCGCTTTCCGAATATTTGAGCCAGATTCGGAGTTATGGAACTGCATCGCTGGTCACTAAAAAAGTTACTTCGGAAGATGTCACACGCTTGACCATTCTTTCGGGGCTCGTGACGAACAACCTTGAATACAATATTCAGGGGTTTGGCTATGCCTTTGACTTAAACTCTGAAGTCAAGACACTTCTGCAAGAAGATGTCAACGCCTATAAAAAATCAGTCAGTACAATTCTTGACCAGATGAATACCGAGATTGCACGTCCGGGTGCTACACGTGACAACATGACAGCTTCGGCAATTTACGATGCATCATCCACGCCAATCGACGAAATCCACAGTTTTTACGATAAGGTGAATTCAGCACTGGATGATTTGCTCGTTGCCCGTGTTGGGCGTTTTGAAACACGGCGCGGTTGGGTAACGGTTTTTACACTGATCGCACTCGTAGCCACGGTTTACTTAATGATCGGCTTTTACTTGGCTGTAAAACAGACCATTGCCGGCTTAGATGAAGCCACCCAGCGTATGGTCAACGGTGACATGAACTATCGGTTTAATTCTTCAAGTCGTGATGAATTAGCGCAGGTGGCGGTTTCATTCAACAACATCGCCAGTGAATTAATGGTTGCGCGCGATCAAGCCCTTGAGTCAAATCGCGCCAAGAGTACCTTCCTAGCTAACATGAGTCATGAATTGCGTACCCCTTTGAATGCCATCATCGGCTACAGCGAACTCATCGAAGAAGAAATGGTAGATGAAGGCAACGATGAGTTCATTCCTGACTTGAAGAAAATCCAAACTGCCGCTGCGCATCTCCTGACTCTCATTAATGACATTCTCGATCTTTCTAAGATTGAGGCCGGTAAGATGGAACTCTTTATGGAAGCTGTGGACATCCCCACAATGGTTAAAGAGGTCACCACCACTATTTTGCCGCTCATTGAAAAGAACGGTAATCGCTTGGAAGTCAATTGTCCCGATTGGGTTGGGGCAATGCAGACCGACTTGACCAAAACACGGCAAATCCTATTCAATCTCCTCAGTAACGCCAGTAAATTTACCCTCAAAGGATTGGTGAAACTTGAGGTTGACCGGCGTGTCGAAAATGGCGACGAGGTTATTGCATTCACAATCGCTGACTCGGGCATAGGGATGACCTCGGAACAGCTTATCAAATTGTTCAAAGACTTTTCGCAAGCTGATAGCTCGACAACTCGTAAATTCGGTGGCACAGGGCTAGGGCTTTCTATCAGTCGTCGTTTCGCACAGATGCTGGATGGCGATATTGCCGTAACCAGCCAAATTAGCGTGGGATCATCTTTTACCCTTAAATTACCCGTTAATCGTGAACAAATTCCCGTGCCAGTAGAACCAGCTCCCACCCTAATTCCCCGCAAACGTATCGGCAAAACTCAACCGATGCACGCCTTTGCCGGAACATTACTTGTTATTGATGACGATCCCAATGCGCGGGAGTTGATTAACCGTTTTATGTTGAAAGAGGGGTATAACGTTTATACTGCTGATGACGGGGAAATGGGTCTGAGAATGGCACGCGAACTCCGACCGGACGTAATCACATTGGATGTGATGATGCCGCGCATGGATGGCTGGTCGGTCTTGAATGCCCTCAAGAGTGATCCACAATTGGCTTCAATTCCGGTTATTATGCTTACGATGGTTAGCGATCAAAATATGGGTTTCGCACTAGGGGCAGCCGATTATGTAACTAAACCTATTGATCGTGATCGCCTCGTCAAAATTCTGAAGCGATATGAATGTAATGTCCCCGGTTGTGATGTGTTGGTTGTAGACGATGAAGCACAGATTCGTGAAATCATCGAACGTACTATGCAAAAAGAAGGCTGGAATGTGTTACAGGCGCAGGATGGCTTGGAAGCTCTCCAAATCGTCCAAGAAACGCCCCCACAGCTCATTTTGCTAGATATGATGATGCCCCGTATGGATGGGTTTGAGTTCCTCGAAGAACTGCGTAAGTTGCCCGTGGGTAGCAATATACCCGTTATCGTAATTACGGCGATGGATTTAAGCGCCAGTGACCATCAACGACTCAATGGTTCGGTAGAGCAGGTCTTGCAGAAAGGTGCATACACCCAGAGCCAACTGCTAGAAGAAGTAAAAGGGTTGGTCAAAGGGCTGGCTCGCACCAAGAGATCTACTCAAGAAGTCTCCCCCATTTCCTCATAAAAATAGATCAGAGGGCACGGGGGTGAAACATACTTCACCCCTCCCGTTTTAAACCTCGATTGTGATTTTAATACCTCTGTACTATTTTTATCAGAACGACCTAAAATCAGCTACATCTTAATGATAGGTGATGGGGAGTGATGCTATGATGATGGCGTGAAAAGCATTCGTGAAAAAGGGAAATTAGAATTTGTTAAACCTTGCCGTTCACAATTGCTCATAACGTGCTAAAATATCGCCCGCTTATCGATAAACCATCTGGGGCAGTGAGTATGTATCACGACGATTTACTTCTAAACGAAATTGATGCCGGTGATGAAGAGGAAGAACTCCTCGAAGACGACGAAGATCTGGATTTCGAGGATGAAGAACTCGAAGATCTCGACTTTGAAGAAGAGGAAGATGAACCGATAGAAGCTGTAATTGTCGAGGAAGAATCTGTTGACGACGAAGGGTATGACATCTCTGAATTTGACGATGAAGATGATGATTTCCTTTATGACGACGACGACGATTTCCTTGATGACGATGATGACGATGACGATGACTACTACGAAGATGATGACGACTATTAACATTCATTAGTCGAATGCATCTATCTAACGTTGTATCTGAAGTTAAATCATTTCAGCCTCTGGTTTGATAGGGACAGATGATGTCATCTGTCCTTAAGTGAATTTGTCTTTCACCCATAATATCAACCTGTATTTCTGCGAATACTGCTATAATATCAACATCTTAATCCAAAGCGAATAGGTGCTTTTGCGATTCATGGTTATCTGTCTCACTCCCACGATCAGAGCTTTTAACGGACTCTAATTGCTTCGATGTTTGCCCCCCTGTCTCGACTAATGCACAATTCTTTCGCTTGCCGATAGGTTGTTGTAAGGGGATAGTCGTATCTTTTCAATCGAAACAGTTTTCACATTAGATAGGATCCATTTCTAAATATGGCCTCTAACACCCTCACACCCACAAAAACTACCAATAATTCGAGTGCCAATGTTCAATCCATAGGTATAGTGCTTGCCAGCGTCGCGTTCGGCGCGGTTGGTCAGCTTACCCTTAAAGCAGGAATGAACAGTTTGGTCGACTCGTACGGGAAACTTCAGCTTTCCGTAGACACATTGATTCATATGGCAACGAATCCCCTGTTAATTGTGGGTGTTGCTATATTTGGTATCAGCACTTTGCTCTGGTTGTTTGCGCTGGCAAAGGCCGATCTCAGTTTTGCTTATCCATTTCTGAGCTTGACCTATCTCGCCGTTTTGGTCGGTGGTGCAATTCTCTTTGGGGATAAAGTCACGTTAGCGCGTGTATTAGGATTTGCGATTATTATTACCGGAGTGTTGATTGTCGCCCGCAGTGACCAGAAAAAGAGCTAGCTATGCGAATTGGCGTTATCGGGGGCGGCCTGATGGGTGTCGCTCTTGCTTATTTCCTGGTTAAGTCCGGTGAACAAGTCACTATTCTGGAACAGAGCCTGCATCTTGGCGGGTTAAATGACGAATTAAAATTTGATGACGGTTTGGTTGCTCCCCGTTATCAACATGCCCTTATGCCGTCAGACACCGTTTTGCGGAATCTATGTCTTGAGCTAGGCTTGCAGGACGAACTGATTTTTCAGAGTGCTCGTGCCGGTTTTGTGACTCAGGATACGATTTACCCCATGAGCAACATCTTCGATTTTCTTTCATTTCCGGTTTTGGGCCTGCGTGATCGTTTCCGTCTGGGACGGATGATTTTGCAAACACGCGGGAAATCCAATTGGCGGGATCTGGATTCTGTATCCGCGAAAGATTGGCTCATCCGTGTTGGCGGAGTCGCTGCATTTGAACGCATTTGGCGACCCCTACTTGAAGCCAAATTTGATGGTGTCTACGATAACATCTCGGCTACATATATCTGGGCGTGGCTTAATCGGATGTCTTCGATCCGGCAGGCTCCTCAACTTTCAGGAACCATCGGCTATCTAAAAAGAGGTCACTTTTCCCTCATCAAAGCGCTGGCGGATGAGTTTGTTAAACGTGGCGGGGAAATTTTAGTCGATGCCCGCGTTCGCGAAATTGAAGTACAAGAGGGGCGATTAGGTCGAGTGCGTACCCACACCGGCACATTGCAGTTTGACGCGTTGGTTGCTGCCATCGCAACCCCAACATTTGCTCAGTTGCTTCCAAACCCTTATTCTGATTATCGTGCTCGCCTCGGGAAATCAACCTATCTTGGTCTGATTTGTCCGGTTATGATCGTTGATAGACCGCTGTCCAATTTCTGGACTCTTAATTTGACCGATCCCACTTATCCTTTTGCCACCATCATTCAAACGCCATACCCCGAAATACCCGGCTATCACATCGTACACTTGCCGCGCTACATTGCACCGGATAATGATTGGATGGGCGTTTCTGACAATGACATTAGGGAAGCTTGGATAAGCCACCTGAAGAAGATTTTCCCGGCGTTTACGGACGATCAAATTATCCATTTTGCAGTGAGTCGCTCGCGCTATACTGAACCTAGACATACGGTAAATATGTTACAAAACAACATTGATGTCCAAACGCCATACCCCGGTTTATTTTTAGCCAATACGGCTCAGGTTTATCCGCAATTGCCGACCAGTGAAGCCACCATTACCCATGCCCTTCAAGTAGCGGATATTGTACGGGCTTCACAACCCACTTCTGTGGTGACGTAGAATGCGGGTATTGTTACTAACACAGGTTCTGCCATTCCCGCCGGATAGTGGCCCCAAAGTTAAAACCTACCACGTACTCAAATATTTGGCGCAGCATCATCAACTCACACTTGTTTCTTTCGTGCGTGATACCGATAAACCGGAATACGTCCGTCACTTGGAAACATTATGTGAGCGTGTCATAACTGTACCCATCAAACGTGCTCCTCTGCGGGATTTGTATTTTCTCTGTAAGAGCCTGCTTACGGGTCAACCTTGGATGATGCTGCGCGATGAACGTCCCGAAATGCGTACCGCTCTGAGCGAATTAGCAGCAACGACTCAGTTTGATGTTGTTCATGCTGACCAACTGAATATGGCACAGTATGCATTGCCATTTGTCAGCAGTCGCAAAGTCTTGGATTTGCACAATGCCCTCTGGGTATTGTATCAACGCATGGCTGCGACCCTGCCGCTTCATAACCCCATGAAATATCTGCTGCTTCGAGATTGGCGATTACTCAAAACCTATGAAGGAAATATGTGCCGCGTATTCGATGCAGTCACTGCCGTCAGTGACGAGGATAAGCAATCGCTCATTGCCGCTGGAGCGCGAACTGATATTCAGGTCATCCCAATTGCCATAGATACCGACAAACAAGCCTTTATTCATCGTCATCCGGCAGCCCCTCACATTGTTCATGTCGGTACGATGTACTGGCCTGCCAATATTGATGGCATTCGTTGGTTCCTTGATCAGATTTATCCCCTCATTAAAGAGCAAGTGCCAAATGTACATTGTACGCTTATTGGCGCGCGTCCCCCACAGGATATAAAAGATCACGAGCAAACCGACCCATCGTTGAAGGTCACCGGATATGTTGACGACCCGCTGCCTTATTTGCAGGACTCAAGCATGATGATTGTGCCGTTAAGAGCGGGTGGCGGAATGCGGGTCAAAATTCTCAATGCATTTGCGCAAGGTTTGCCTATGGTCAGCACCACCGTGGGTTGCGAGGGGATTGATGTCACCCACGATCACGATATTTTGATTTCCGACTCGCCCGAAGATTTTGCCCGTCAAGCAGTTCGGTTATTGACCGACGAAGCATTGAATGACCGGCTAACCTTACAAGGGCGGCGAACAGCTGAAGAGAAATATGACTATCGCCGTGCGTGTGCCCCGCTGGATCAAATATATAGTTAGTTCCTCTGCAATCCTTCAAACGCCTTTGACAAATTTAGTTGGATGCAAGCTCCTAAACATAAAATGTAATATGGGTAATAATGCCCGAATCTTTGTAAGGTTTGGATAGGAATACACTTATCAAAGACGCGACTATTGCCAATGAACGGATGAAATCAAGTTAGTCATTATGCGTATATTATTCGTTACGCCTTACATACCATCGCTCATCCGTGTGCGTCCATACAACTTGCTGCACACTCTGGTGAAACGGGGTCACAACGTAACGCTTCTTGCCTTGCAACCCCCCGGTGATGATGGTGAGTCACTTACGGAGTTGAGGAAGTGGTGCGAGGCTGTTTACACTGTTGCCCATAGCCGTTCGCAGACTCTCATTAATGCGGCGCTTGCGCTTCCCGGCAGCTTTCCGATTCAAGCCGCGTATTCCCGTTCATCTGCGTTTAATGCTGCCGCCCGTGAAATTGTGTCGCGCTCAAATTTTGATGTTGTTCATATCGAGCATTTGCGGGGTGCCGTTCTTGCCGAAGGATTAGGCGACCTGCCTGTAGTATTTGACTCGGTCGATAGCATATCGCTGTTGTTTAGTAAGCTGCTTCAAGATGCCCCTAGTCTTAAAAGTCGATTGATGGCAATGCTAGACCTCTCGCGTACTCGTCGTTTTGAAGCCGGCCTTACACAGCGCTTTCAGCAGGTAGCTGTCACCAGTACGGCAGATTGTCAAGCACTCGTTGAACTCGGCAACGATGCGGACCGTGTAACCGTGGTTTCAAATGGCGTTGATTTAGATTATTTTCAACCACAAGCCATTCCCCGTGAATCATCACGGTTGGTTTTTACCGGGAAAATGAGCTATCACGCCAATATAGCAGCTGTCGAGGATTTGGTTAATCAGATCATGCCACTTGTTTGGCAGCAGCAGCCTCAGGCTCAGTTGTATATTGTCGGCAAAGACCCTTCGCCCGCTGTAACGGCATTAGGCCAGTTGCCGAATGTGGTTGTCAC
>JBBSBS010000197.1:0-11128 GCA_038251045.1 Aggregatilineales bacterium
AATTTTGTTGTTATTGCCTATTTGATTGGTAATGTTTGCAGCCCAAGCTGGACTGGCGGCTGTTATTCTATGAGCATGCTTATAGGTTTGATTGATAACCCAACGGGCTGCCCGATAAATAGGGTGTTCCTCAGTCATTATACCAATTGACAGCATATGATCGGGCCAGAGATCGTGAACATCCAGTACATAGGGAACTCGTTTAACCTTGCTCAAGAACACACCTGCCAAGTTGGTGAATATTGGAGCAGCCTCAACCAACATAACATTTGGTCTTGGAATGCCTATACCGACCATGATAGCGGTCAACATGAAACTTATCTGGCTGATAAATTTGCGACTGATTTTTGGGCTGGGTGTTGCCCACAGCCAAGTTTGTATGACTCGAAGTCCGTCTCGATTTTCATTAACGACGAATTTCCCTCGATACCCATCAAGGATTCGTCCATGCGGGTAACTTGGCATACTGGTTAAGACTGTCACATTATGACCACGACTTTGCAATTTTTTTGCTAGACGAGTCATGATAATTGATGCCGCTCCTTGATCTGGCTCGAAATAATTGGTGACAATCAGAATATTCATGAAGACAGTCTCATTAGTATATGGCGATTAAAGTCGTTTTAGCTGCGCGGAGGCGACTGCCCACTGAAGGCATCGGTCAGGAAATAATCAGCGAATAGGGCGTTGTAACGCTTCTGAAATTGTGAACAGATGGCAGGATCATTAATATTCAGACGCATATCGTAGGCATCCTCATTGTTGTTTCGATAATAACGTCGTTTGATGTCCACCTTTTCAAAATCATATTTGAGGTAGAGATTTCGCGCCCGATGATTGCTGACACGGACTTCAAGTGCAACTTCATCAGCATTTAAGATCATCCCCCGCCTTACCATGGCGGCTAACAACAATTCACCCCATCCGCGTCCACGCCCGCGTGGGTGAACAGCAATTGTGCTGATGTGCGCTTCTCCACTGATGTACCACATGCCCCCATAACCGACAATACGCTGTTCCTTGAAAGGGTGAATGTTGAGCCAGCGCTGTAGTCGTGACGCAGTTTGTTCCTGACTCCATTCTAGGACAACCATAAAACTCTGGTTGGATTCGTTCATTTCGTAACGATAGGACTTTTCCGACCAAGGAATCTCAAATGATAACTGGTCGATCTCGATTACCTGCGGCAAATCGGCGACCGTCATATAGCGTAACAGCAATTTAGGTTTCGGGGACATCCTGCGTCTTAATGTAAAAAGGAACGAGTTTTGCGGCATCAAATGCGGTATTGTCTGCGTTATAACGCTCCCATGCTTCCTGCGCAAGAAATCCAGCACGCCGAAGCCGAAAAGCCGCGGGGACGATGCTAATGGGCACGTCTTTTTCCTGTGCAGTTTGTAAGATACTGTGGCCTGAAAGACTGATCTCACCCGTGATATGGGCAGGTCCATCTAGGCTGGCGAGGAGGGTGTCCCAATCCATGAGCTGCACTTCTCCGCGTTGTGACCATCGCCCTTTACGCCATTGGTATCGCCCCACGATAATGCGCTCTCGTCCTGCCTGTACAAGAACTATTAGCCCATTTGCGTAATGTGGTTGGGCGGCAGCGATAATATCCAGTGCTGAAATGCCAATCAGCGGCAAATTGCGAACGAGTGCCATTCCTTTAGCTAATGATACGCCAACACGTAAGCCAGAATACGACCCCGGCCCAATGCAAACCGCGAGTGCTGATAAATCGGTTATCTTCACATCCGCCCGCTGGAGCAATGCCTCTAAGGTTGGGGCAAGTTGTATGCTGTGATTAAAGGCTGTGTGCCAAGTTTGCTCGGCAAGCAGATTGTGCCCATCATAAAGCGCAAGGCTAATCAGTTGAGTAGCAGTATCAAGGGCAAGTAACATAGTTGATCGTCAATCTCTTGTCTTTAGTCAGTTGTTTAGTTTAGTGATGTTATTGAACCGGGTAAACTGTAAACAATTGACCCTCATGCTCCAAAAGTATACTCACGAAATTTGGTAATCAATTCTTCGTATCGTTTACCGTTGCCCACAAGAGCAAAGTTGCGGCGTGTAGGTTCTAACACGCGGATTTCAATCCAAAGACGCTGTTTGGGAAGGACACTTTCAATGTTTTCTGGCCATTCAAGTATGACTGGCCCACGCCCGCTTAAAATTTCATCAATACCAATGGTATCTGCGTCACCGGGGTGTTCTAAGCGATAACAATCCAGATGATAAAGATGCTGAGAATCACTACTTCGGGTATGGTCATGAACCAGATTGAAAGTTGGGCTGGTTAGCGAAGTCTTAGCGCCCCAACCTTTGCCTATGCCACCAGAAAAAACTGTTTTACCTGCACCCATATCCCCTGACAGGCAGATAATATCACCGGGCAACAACAATGCGCCCAAGCGTGCGCCCAACCGTTGGGTCTGCTCTGCGCTGTGACTGATGATATCTAACTGACCCTCTTTAAGGATTGGCACATCCTGCTCCCGAAGTTGCACCCGAACATTCTACAAGATTATACAACGGGCATTCCTGAGACAAAAGCCCATCCCATTTATCGGTAGCATTGTTGGATGCTGCGATCTAACTTAAAATAGACCTAATCACAACACTATTCGCACGGCGATTATGCAATTTCCCATTACAATAGCAGTTATTGTAAACAAGGATAATCCCTATGAAACTCTTTTCTGCTGATTGGAGTATCCGCCGCCGCCTCGTACAGATCATTTTGATGATCTCGATTCCGACTGTGGTAGTGGTTGCAATAATTGCATTAAGTGCTTATTCAACCACATTACGCCGTGAATCAGAAGATGTATTTGTGAATTCTAATCAAGTATTCGCGAATGCGCTGGATGGTCAATTACAAACGGCAGTTGTAACAGCCCGAAACTTTGCAGCAGCCTTAGCCGACCAACCTGTAGCCCCATTGTCGCAGGTGTGGCAAATGGCAACCAATACGCTGGTCGACAAAAATACGATTGTACGACGTATTAATGTTTATGGCGTTTCTGCCTACAATCGTCAAATTGTGGTGTTTAATCCTCCTATTGCGCCGTTACGTACTGCTCTAGTTCAACAGTATTACAACAGTACCATACCTGCTGACACCTGGTTCTTGCGGGCAATTGAAGAGGGTCAAGAACTCTGGCACGAGCAAGGCAGGCCATTTGACCCGTCATCAGTACAGCCTGTTGTTTCTTATGCCGTGCCTTATCGGGGGCCGTCCAAATCGTATTCCGGGGCAGTCTGGGTTGATATTGCTGAACCAACTTTATCGCGGCTGATGGACAAGACCATTAAACAGAATGATTGGGGTGGGTACAGTTTGCTGTTTGACGAGCAAAGTACGCTGGCTGGCAGTCATGACTTTTATACGAGTATGCCTGAAGCCGACAGCAGCGAGGTTCTCTTATCGTTTTTGTCGAAGCCGGAGATTTCGCAAGTATGGCAAGCTGCTCAAGCAAACGCGGGTACGTTCTACCTCGGCGCGGATCCATTCGATTCTTCGAAACAATCTATTGTCATGATAAATCTTTTACCCCAAACAGGCTGGCGTTTGGTCAGTGTCGTACCCTCATCGCTGCTTCAAAATCCATTTAACCGCAGTATTGTCGAAATGGCGGCGGTCACGGCTCTAGGTATGATTTTACTATCGTGGGTCGTTTACTCATTCGTTACGCGCACCGTTTCGCAGCCATTGGAAACGCTTGGTACTGCGGCGCAACAAATCGGTGGTGGCGATTTACGATATGGCATCGCTTATCAAGACCAGAAGGACGAAATTGGGCGACTGGCAAATGCCATGGAAGATATGAAACGCCATTTGTCATATTCCTACCAGCAGCTTTCGATGTGGAGCCAAACGTTGGAGAAACGGGTAGGGCAGCGCACAGAGGAATTAGCTCTGGCACAAAAAGTAGCGCAGGCGCATGCGAATGAACTTCAAGCTGTGTACGATGCTTCGCTCGCGGTGGTTAGTGACTATCGGCTTGATGCCGTTTTGCACCAGTTGACCCACAATCTATTTAATTTGCTCGATGCGAATTATTGCGCAGTCTGGTTGTTGACCGAGAGCAAACAACACCTTCAACTTGTATCTACAACGGGTGATCCATCGCGACTGAATAGTATTATCAGCGTTGATGAAGGTCTTGCCGGAGCCGCAACCCGTGAAGCAAGGCTGCTCATTGTTGACGATTATGCCCACTGGCCGCAGCGTTTGGATGAACTTCTAGGGGTAGGTGTGCAGCGCGGGATGGCTGCGCCGCTTCTGTTCCTGAACAAACCGATTGGGGCAGTGTTGGTGGGAAGGGTTGAAGATTCGGACGTTTTTAGCAAACCTGATGAACGTCTGCTGCTGCTGTTTGCCAATCTGGTTTCGCCGATCGTACGAAATGCCCAATTATATATTCAGCGTGAAGCGGCCATGAACGAAGCCGAGCGCGCTAATAGTGTAAAAACCCGTTTCCTTGCGAGTGTGACCCACGAACTCCGCACACCATTAAATCTCATTATCAACAATCTGGATTTCATGCGCATCGGCATGTTTGGTAATGTAACGGACGATCAAAAAAGCCGACTGAACCAGACGATTCGCAGTTCAGAACATCTTCTCTCCCTTATCAATGACTTACTCGATGTTAGTAAAATTGAAGCTGGCGAAATGGAGCTGACCGTCATCATGGCAGATTTGCGTCCGGTGCTTGAGGATGCACTTGATTCAGCCGTGATGTTGATTGAGGCTAAAACTGCGCCGATTACCCTTGAAGCGAATATTCCGAATGATCTGCCGTTGGTTCCGATGGATTCTCGCCGTGTACGACAAATATTGACCAATTTACTTAGTAATGCGGTCAAGTTTACGGTGTTTGGCAGCATCACCTTGACCCTGACCATCTCGGATGACTTTCTGGAGTTTTTCGTTATGGATACCGGTATCGGAATCGCACCGGCGGACATAAAGAATCTGTTCCAACCGTTTGAACGGGCGGATCAAGCAAAGTCAATGAGTATTGAAGGTACTGGTTTAGGACTCTCGATTTCGCGACACTTGGCAGAAGCGCATGGGGGCAAGCTGATGGTGGAAAGCGAAGTGGGTAAAGGGAGTATCTTTTCATTCACACTCCCGCGCAATCGCGAACATCAAGAGTTTAGGGGTGTGACCAAGCCACTGCCAATATCTGTAAAGCCAGAATAAACTCACTGTTTGGGCTAAATCGTATTTGAGGGCACATTTTGTGTCCCTTTTTGATTCTAGAATCCAATTCTAGCCGTCGTTTCCTAAAACATTGAACAATTCCATTTCAGCAGACGTTAGTAGGTCTAGAACGTCCACAAACAATGAGGAGTCAAAGATATGAACATCATTGAAACACGCGACTTGCGAAAGAGTTTCAAAAGTCGGCAGGAGAAGGGGAAACCCCAGCTTGTAGAGGCTGTTAAGGGCGTAAGTATGAAAGTTGAGAAGGGCGAGATATTTGGCTTTCTGGGGCCGAACGGAGCGGGGAAAACGACTACTCTACGTATGCTTTCAACGCTGTTGCCGCCTACCAGCGGTGATGCACGGGTGGTTGGTTACGACCTCCAGAGTGATGCCGGTAATATTCGCAAACACATTGGATATGTCAGCCAAGCGGGTGGTACGGATACACATTCGAGTGCGCGTGAGAACTTGATGCTGCAAGCCCAACTTTATGGGTTGGATAAACGGGCTGCTGCCCAACGCACGAATGAACTCATTCAGACGCTTCAGTTGGATACGTTTGCGGATCGAAGTGCAAAAACCTATTCCGGCGGGCAAAAGCGGCGGCTTGATCTGGCACTCGGTATGGTGCATAAGCCGGAATTATTGTTTCTGGATGAACCCACGACCGGACTTGATCCGCAAAGTAGAGCGCATCTGTGGGGAGAAGTACGCAAGCTGCGTGAGAGCGGCACTACCGTTTTCCTGACAACCCATTATCTGGATGAGGCCGACGCACTGGCTGACCAGCTAGCCATCATGGACGGTGGTGAGATTGTGGCAGAGGGAACCCCTAATGCGCTCAAGCAGCAAATCGCAGGTGATGTGGTGACGCTGGGTGTGATTGCCCAAAACGGCGAGAAGGAACGCGCATTCGGGCTGCTCAAGGATCAATCATACGTCCGCGAAATCCATGACAGTGCAGAGGCATTCCAACTTTATGTCGAGCGCGGTGAGGAAACGCTTCCCGCAATTCTGCGCCTGATGGACGGCGCTGGTTTGAAAGTGAGTAAGGTTTCGCTGGCACGACCCACGTTGGACGATGTATTCCTGCGCCAAACCGGACGCTCGCTGCGTGAAACCAGCGCCAACTAACTTACCCATAATCTGATTGAGGAGAACACACAATCATGCTCAAACTTATCCGTGATACGCGCCTTGTATTCGGGCGCAGTCTGCAAGTTTCATTACGCAATTCAGTTTGGCTTATCATCGGCCTGTTTCAGCCGCTGCTGTACATGCTGTTGTTCGCACCCTTGTTGGATGGGATGATGCCGGGTGGGAAGGCGATACAGACCTTTACACCGGGTTTGCTGACGATGATGGCGATGTTGGGACCGGCTTTTGCGGGCTTTAAGCTCATTGATGATTTGCGCAGTGGTGTAGTAGAACGTTTGCGGGTCACTCCGGTGAGCCGGTTGGCGCTGCTATTGGGGCCAGTGCTGGTGGATGTCCTGCTCCTGCTGACGCAGGTGATTTTGCTCCAGATTGTGGCCTATGCGATGGGTGTTCGTGTGGGCATCGCGGGACTCGTACTGGCATTTACACTGGTTTCGCTGATCGGTGTTGGCATGGCATCCATGTCATACGGGGTAGCACTGCTGGTACGTGATGAAGGGGGCATGGCGGCAATGCTGAATTTCTTCACCCAGCCCTTGCTTTTACTGTCTGGGATTTTGTTACCGCTGACCTTTGCGCCAGCCCTGATTCGCACTATTGCTAACATCAATCCGTTCAGCCATGTGGTGGACGCAACCCGCGCATTGTTTGAAGGCACTATGGGTGATCCGTCAATCATACCGGCTTTCGGTCTGATGATCGTGATGGCGGTGATCTTCATTACGTGGGCATCACGCTTGTTTCGTACAGCGACCAGCTAGTCAACAAAATAGGGACATCGATACGATATCCCTATCAGCATTATCTTATGAGGCGCACCCAAAATGGATACGCCTTTTTGTCGCTTAGTTACTTCACACCCATCGCCGCGCCGAGGGTGACGCAGGCATTACAGGTGTTATTCGGACGAATGAGGGCGTAGCCAGCCTGCGGGTCGGCGGCATAGCTGGTCGAGTCGACATTCCAGACGATGAACAAGCGCACACGGCGGCTGTTCTTGGCGAGGGTTACTGCTTCAGCCAACCAGACTGCTTGATCCTGTGCCGTTACGTTGGCTGCCCAGCTAAAGCCGTTTGGCAGCGGGCCAAGACCTTCTGGCGACAGGTAACCAATTTCGGTGAAGCACAGCGGTTTGCTGGGGAATACACCGCTATACAGGTTGACCATTGATTGATAATAACGGGTATAGTGACTGGAACTGCCGCGCGGATCACCGCTAGTCTTGCTGGGCGAGAGAATACCTTCGTTGTAATGCAGCCCGACGCAATCCATGACATTGGCTGCGCCAGCTTGTGCCATCTGGCGGATGAAAATATCATCATCGCAACCGTTATTGGCACACTTGCCACCGAAGAAGCCGGTTGGGGCAGGGGCAGCGCTGATGACCAGCACGTTGCCGTTGGCTTTCTTGATGGCGTTGTACGACGCGGAAAGCATCTGGGTGTAGTTGGTACCGCTGATCTTGCCAGCAGGCCATTCACGGTCGATGTTGGGTTCATTCCAGACTTCGATGCCATCTGGATTAAGGGCAGCCACACCGCCGAGGAAGCCAGCGAAGCTCTGAATGTAGCCACTCTGATTTGCATTAAGCTGGCTGGGATTACCGACGATGCTCAAAAGGATCTTGAAACCCTTACTACGGGCAGCGTCGATGGCGCTCTGGGCGATGCTGGCAGGGGCGCTGCCATCCCAGCGGATTTGGGTCTTGGCCCAAGTCATGCCTGCACCACGCATTTGTGCCGGATAGGAGAAGCTGAAGATATGCCCACCGAGTTCAAAGCCGCCTGCTACTGGAACGCTGGGCGTACCGGGAGCCGCAGTCGGGGGGATGGGTGGGGGTGTTGTTCCACCGGCAACCTGAAGCACCTGACCAGTATAAATGAGGTTGGGATTACTGATCTTGTTGAGGGTGGCGAGTGCCTGAACAGTCGTATTGAATTGGCGGGCAATACTGCCGAGGGTATCACCCCGCTTGACGGTATAAGATCCCGTAGCAGGAGGAGGCACGGCGGTTGATCCCGGATTGGGTGTTACCGTCGGGACAACAACTCCGCCAGCGGGGATGTACAAAGTTTGACCACTAAAAATCAAATTATAATTTGTGATGCCGTTACGCTGTGCTATGGAAGCCATCGTAACACCATATTTTAGGGAGATGCGGTACAGATTTTCGCCACGTTGAACCACATGCGTGGTCTCACCCGCGTTGGGTTGAGCGAATACGCTGCTGGTGATGGCGAATACGAACGCCAGCAGGGCTACGATCACGACTAAGCGACGCATAACGGCTCCTTTAGATTGTCTGCTCGGTTAGAGCAATGTTTGTTAAACGCCTCAATATTCTAACATGAGCCGCGAAAATGTGCTGGTACTTAGACATAACAAGACTTTAATTTTTGCTAATATGGATATTCTGTACGCATATTAAAGGCTGAAGGTGGTGATTGACGTGCGCAATTTAGTAATTATTAACAGCGAACAGGATGATTTTTTGGCTATATGAGGCCGATGTATTCACTTAGGGACGGTCTATAATTTGCACTATTCAACTGCTATTTTCCGAAGTACCTCCTTCTGCTAAGAGCCGTATGGGAAACCATGCGGCTCTTAGATTCAGGCGGCAGGTTGGAGCAAGACGAACTGGTTACCGTATAAGTCTTCAAAGAGCGCCTGAACACCCCACACGCGTTTGGTAGGCGGTTCGGTAAAGGCGACCCCTCTGGCTTTGAGCGTTTCGTAAGCGGCTTTGCAATCATCAGTGTGAAAGACCCAACCGGAAAGCTTGCCGATGCGCGATTCCATTTCGGGATCGAAGGCTTTGTTGAGGACAATGTGCGGCTGGGCTTGACCGGATGGGGCGACGACCAACCAGCGCATCCCAGACCCCAACGTGTCGTCCGCTATTTTCTCAAACCCCAGTTTATCAACATAAAAATCGAGCGCTTCGGTTTGGCTGCGTACCAAGATGGTGATGTGGTGTGGACCGCTTATCATAATTTACCCCACTCAAATATGAACGCAAGTTCTATTTTATCACGCTAGAACGTATGTGTCAAAATTATGGCGCAAATGCCATCACTCCGCTGAAATGGCTGGCGGGATGCACGGGGAATGCCGCTGAATCGACACAGGTGGCGGCGGGAAGGTCGGCTGGTGCCGCTGTGCGCCGCGAGTCGGTCGGGTGTGTCCGCCGCGTCGTCGGGGGGTGTGCCGCTGCCGCGGATAGAGGGGAGTGAGGCGCGGAAAGTGCAAAAACAAATGCATTTTTGCCGCAGAGACACAAAGAAAAGGCAGAGAAAAGACAGAGGCGGTTTTGATGGTTCAATTGGGTTGCTTTCCGAAAAAGGATTGATGTTGTTGATGTTGTTGTGACAAACAGTCAAATATCAGATGTGCATGGCGATGAAGGCCATCTGATAGATGACCTGTGATTACAGGGTAGCAGATATGCAGCGGGATAGGGTGACATTTTGGAAGAACATTTGGTAACTTTTAAGCGAGGTCGGCACTAACCATTTTCAGGGAGCGCGATAGTGGCGAAGGTTGGCGGGTGGTTAGGGATGCGTTTGTCATGGTTTGTGGATATAAACCTAAGAAATAATAATGGGCTGTGCGAAGTGCCGAAAATCATCTGCCGCACCCATTTATTTCACATAAAAGTAGAAAACTAAGGTAGCGAATTTGCTTGATCGGAGATAAAAATGATGAACGAGGAAAGTCTTGAAGAAATTGCGTCACGCGTTCAAAGACTTCGTGAAGAATTTGAAATTGATTCCAAATACTTTAACTTAACAATTCAAGTATCTGAAGATTACTACAATCAAATCAAATCAGATTTTAAAGTTCGTAACCCTATTCTTGACGCGATTGTCGGGGCGAAGGGTACAGATTGGAACATTTATCTTATGATTTGTGGGCTAGCACCGAGCGATGATTTCCAGAACGAGATCAATAATTTGATGCGTTCAGTTAGTTCAACGGTTATGAATGAATCTCGATTGGAAGACTTGTTTATACGCATTAAGGCAGAACTGGATGCATATCATATCAATATTCAAAGTTTCTTTGTGAAAATATTCGTTCGCCGAACATACTACGACAAGATCAAACAAAATTTCAAGAATTATGATCCGAACCCAATTAGGGATGTGACTGTTGGCTGTGGTGGCAAGAATTGGGGAATTGAACTTTTGAGTCCCCCTACGCTTGGTGTTCCCTATGAAGATCGGTATTTGTAATACGAGAATGACGGGAGGAGGGAGCACACACAGCAGAGGGGAGAACTAGGTAAGTTAGGACTTAAGTCAGGGGCGTGTCGAAACGAGGGCGGGAGGCAACATTATTTTTATATCGGCCTCGTTCGATAAGTTGTGAAGGTAGGCAAACGCTCATGGCAACATCTACTGACAATCAAGATGACAATATTGATCAGGCATTGGAAATTTTAGATGGGGTTAAGCTGGAGTTCTTCAAGGCCAGCCCGGAAAAGATTGGGGCGTTCGGGACTTCGATGTTGTCGTGGAAGGCGACAGGTCCGGCGGGCTTTCACTTAGAACTCAACAACGTTACAGTGGCGAAAGCTGGATCACGCGCTGTACAACCGTTATCTACATTCTCGTATACGTTGATGGCGGTGGTGCGGCAACTGCGTAGGGAATTGGGACGGGTACGGGTAGAAGTTATCACGTCGGGTTGCCAATCATCGCAAATCGTCAACGCAAAATCGACTATCGAAGCGCCGTTACGGGCGGG
>JBBSBS010000198.1:0-11126 GCA_038251045.1 Aggregatilineales bacterium
AGTACGGCGGATAAATTCGGCGGGTTTATCCATAAGTATACGATGCGGCAGGCGGTATCTGATAAGGCGGTGGTTCCTCTGCTTTATGAGGGGCGGATGGTCGATCTGGATGTGGATCGAACGGAACTTGATAAATGGTATGAGCGTCGGACAGCGAGTTTGACTGATGAGCAGAAGGTCGATCTGAAGCGGAAGATGAGCCGTGCCGAGGAAGTCAATCGGACGCGATCACGATTAGAGGCGATTGCATGGGATGTGGCGCAACATTATATCAAGATGTGGCGAGGGACGGGCTTCAAGGCGCAGTTTGCGACGGCGAGTAAAGAGGTCGCAATCCAGTACATGATGGCGCTGCAAGATGAGGGGATTGAGTGCGCGGCAATCATGTCATCACCGGATACGCGTGAGGGGAATTCGGATGCGGACGAGACCAATCTGAAGCCGGTGCAAGATTTCTGGAAGCGGATGATGCAGGCATATGGAACTGAAGAGAAGTATCTGAGCAACATCAAGAATTCGTTCGCTCAAGCAGATGGTATCGAAATCTTGATCGTGGTGGATAAGCTGTTGGTGGGTTTCGATGAGCCGCGAAATACGGTGTTGTATGTGGATAAATCATTGAAGGAACATGGGTTACTTCAGGCGATTGCGCGGGTGAATCGGCTGTATGAGGGCAAGGAATACGGCTACATCGTGGATTATCGCGGTGTGCTGGGTGAACTCAATGAGGCGCTGGAAACCTACAATGCACTGGAAGCCTATGACGCGGAAGATGTGGCGGGAACGGTAACGGACATCAGTAAGGTGTTGGCGGAACTGCCGGGTTTGCATGATCGGTTGTGGGCGGTGTTTGATCCGGTGGGGAACAAGGGCGATCCAGAAGCGATGGAACGGTTTTTGGAGCCGGAAGATCAGCGGCAGGCATTTTATGATGCACTGAATACCTATGCCAGCGGGTTGAAGGTGGCGCTGGGGACGGTGGAGTTCTATGAGAAGACACCGGAAAAGAAGATTCAGAAGTATAAGTATGATCTGACGTTTTTTCATCGGCTGCGGAGTTCGGTCAAGCTGCGTTATGCGGAGACTGTGAATTATGGCGAGTACGAGCAGAAGATTCGCAAGCTGTTGAACGATCATATCAAGGCCGATGGGGTGAGCGTTTTGACACCAGAGGTCAATATTTTTGATGAACCGGCGTTCGCTCAGGCAGTGGCCCATCTGGAAAGTCCGGCGGCGCGGGCGGATGCGATTGCCTACCGGATGAAGAAGACAGCGACGGAAAAGATGGATGAAGACCCGGCTTTCTATCGCAAGTTTTCGCAGATGGTTGAGGATACGATTGAGGCGTATCGACAAGGACGCATCAGTGAGTTGGAGTATCTAGAACAGATTGAAGCGGGTTTAGATCAGTTCCGTAGCGGTAAGGATAATTCACTGCCTGAGCAACTATCTAACACAAAGGATGCATCGGCTTATTATGGGCTGCTGGTTCTACAGTTGGGTGTCGATGGGGTTGCGTCACCAATGGCTGATCTGGCGATTACTTTTGAAGGAACGATCAACCGGTTCAAAGGACGCGACTGGGCGCATAATCTGGATACGGTTAATAAATTGAAGAACGCGCTGGAAGATCATTTGTATGATTTCAAGCGAACATATGACATAACTATCAGTGGTGGAGTCATGGATACCATCATTGATGGCGTGGTTGAGACGGCTAAGAAGCGAGACAGTGCCAGTATATGACCATTCTCGGTGGACAGCATTCGGTTCAATTTGGAACGACCACAATTGATTATGAGCTGACCTTCTCGGAGCGTAAGACGCTGGCGATCCATGTGTATCCGGATGGGAGCGTGGTGGTGGATGCACCAGTAGGCAGCAACCTGCAAGCAGTGGAAGCGAAGGTCAAGAAACGTGCCGGGTGGGTCTTACGTCAACAGCGGCAGTTTCAAACTTTTGCTGTGCCTAATCCCTTACCACGACAGTATGTTAGTGGGGAATCGCATCGCTACTTAGGGCGGCAGTATAGGCTAAAAGTGGTTGCCGATGAAGTCGAGCGGGTGCGGTTGAGTCGCGGTTATTTGACCGTTAGTGTTGCGGATGTGTCTTACACCGGGCACATCGAAAAGCTGGTTACGGCATGGTATCGGCATCAAGCCAAGCGTGTTTTTGATGAGCGACTGAAGTTGTGTTTTCCGCGCGTGGAAGCACTAGGAATACTGTATCCACCGTTGAGCATTCGACAGATGAAATCCCGTTGGGGAAGCTGCACCTCAGCCGGAGCTATTCTTCTTAACCTGACTTTGATCCAAGTCCCTAAAGACTTGATTGATTACGTTGTCATACATGAACTCTGCCATCTCAAGGAGCATAATCATAGTCCATCGTTTTACGCGCTATTGGAGCGTGTCTTACCGGATTGGAAGGAACAGCGTAAGCACTTAAACCAGATCGAGCTTCGATAAAGCAAAAAATGTCAGACAAACATGTGTTTGGTTCGGGTTCGGACGTGGGATGCGTCCGGTGGTCACGGCTCACCGTGACCACATGCTGACCTGCACCCCGGTGCAGCGTCGGCGGTGCTGCGCGTGAGCGCGGCACATCAGCCCCACGGGCGCTTGACGTGCCAGCGTTTTAGCTGGCGACAACCTCAGTCGCGCTGTAATCCCGAAATTCGGGATACATCGGCTACCGTAAACATGTGTAATACACATCGTTAGCGGCTGAGGTTGTTCGGCGTCCATTCGGACGCTGGGCTGCTGCAAAGCAGCGCTACAGTACATTTCGATAGACAAGACTATCATGTTAGTGCATCCATGGTATTGGCTCATGCAAAATGATCAACTGATTCGTATCTGATAAGTGACGTTCAACAACCATACATATTTGATGCTTAAAAGCCTATCTGTTACATTGCAGCACAAGTCTAAAACTAGCACTGACTATGAGGGCTGAAGAAGATGAAATAGACAAATTTAAGCATCATAAACAGTCTTCATTTATATCTGTCATCTAATAGTCGGTGAAAAGTTTGTGCAATTATTTGGTATTCCTGTTACACTAAAAATGTTATTACTCGATTTACTTATTAACCTATGTGAACAATGACACTCGATACTACTGCGAGACCCTCGTTTCTGGGTTATATATATCAAATTGAATATGCACTTTTTCTGCTTGTTAAAGCAGAGCTTGATGAAGCTGAGATCGCGGTTGAAGTACTTGATGATGTGCTTTTCAGTGAGACGGGTACATCAGTTGAGTTATTTCAACTCAAGCACCGTATTAGTCGCCAGGCTGTCTTGACTGATTCTAGTCCTGACTTATGGAAGTCAATTCGCACTTGGAGCGAGCATCTTCAGGCAGGAAATCTCCCTGCTGGTAGTGTCTTGACCTTGGTCACCACTGCCGTTATTTCACCCAATACGATTTGTGAATCTCTCAAGCCGACTGCAGGGCGTAACAATAAATATATTAGCGAAAAGCTGCTTGAGATTGCTAATACCTCTACGAGTGCAACTCTTCTGAATTCATTTGCTGCATATAAAGCGCTTTCTGCTCAACAACGCGAAACCCTTGTTAGTTACCTGCGAGTACTCGATGGTGAACCGAATATTGAGGAAATTACTGATAAGATCAAACCTTTATTACAAGTTCGTTATCAATATCGAGATCAAATTTATTCACGTCTTCACGAGTGGTGGTTTGAGCGAGTAAAGAAACACATTGTCAACAAGGGTTCTCGTACCATTTCCAAACGCGAACTTCATGATCAGATTGCTGACATCAATGAACAGTTTCGTCCGCAAGCTCTACCGATTGACTTTCGCAATTCAGAACCGCCATATCCACCTGACGCGATAAACGACCAGCGCGTTTTTGTACATCAACTACGTCATATTATGCTTAACAATCGTGAAATTGAGCTTGCGATTGTTGATTATTATCGAGCGTTCGAACAGCGATCTCGCTGGCAACGAGAGCAATTGTTACATCTTAGTGAATTAGAAGATTATGAACGGCGGCTTATCACTGAGTGGGAACGAACTTCGCTCCGTGTTCAGCGTCAAAAGCAGCAGCTATTGTCAGATGAGCAAGGTCTACAAAGCCTAGGACGAGAAGTTTTTGACTGGTGTCAAGAAGCTGATATAAGGGTACGTGATGAAGTTGTAGAACCTTATGTCCGGCGTGGTAGTTTTAGTATGCTTGCCGATGAAGAATTGCCACGTATTTGGTGGCATCCTGAATTTTTGAATCGGTTACAACAAATTATTCCGATGGCCGATTCCATAGTGTTAGAACGTCCTCCAGAGATCTCTAATCTATTTAACGACGCTTTTAGTGCTCGGGTTCTTCGCGCTAGCATTAAAGCCTATCAAGAGGAAGTAAAATATGGGATGCCGTTTGCGCTTACTTTCTTGGTGCTTCCGATAGTACTTTATAAGCCGCTACGGAGATCTTTGCCAAGAGATGTGAGGACAAAGATGCATATTTGGTTGCGAGAAAATCAACCAGCAAAAATACAATTTCCAGCTAGAACGCGTAGCTTAGTATCTATTACTAAAGAAAGTTTAATGTTTGGAATCCATCAGTCTGTTATTAATTTGGGCGAAAACGCTGATTTTACCTCGACAACTAAACAATTCCGCAAAAGATCAGCGACGAACCTAGATACTGAAGAAGTCAAAGAAATTGAACGCCGAGCTCAATTTTTAGGTAAGTGGTTTGCGAAAGCGGGTTCAGTTTCGTCTATATACATGATGTGGAGCATCCGTCCATGATGCAGATTAAAGCCATTTTTCTCTACAATCTAGCGGGAGAAATAAGGCGAATTAATTTCCGGTTGAATAAAGTCAATATCATCACTGGGAAATCAAAAACCGGCAAATCCAGTATTATCAACATTATCAATTATTGTTTGGGCAGAGATACATTTCAGGTTGCAGCTGGAGTTATACAGGACAGTGTCGAGTGGTACGCCGTTTTATATCAACTAAATGAACTTGAGGTGCTAATCGCCAAGCAACGTCCAGAACATGGGCAGGTTAAGAATGACCACATCTATTTTGAAATCTCGCCCACAGTGACAATACCTCAAATAACTGATTTGGTTGCAAACTCAAATGACAAGGCAGTTATTGACGAACTTTCGAGGCGCATTGGCATCTCACCTAACATGAATATCCCGCCTGAAGGACAGTCACGCGATCCATTAGTGGCAACCCTTCGGCACACCGAATTTTACTTGTTTCAACCCCAAAGTGTAATTGCTAGCCGCGATGTACTCTTTTACCGACAATCTGAACCATTTATGGCACAGAGTATCAAAGATACAATGAATTACTTTTTAGGTGTTGTGCAGGAAGACCGGCTAAAGCTAATTCATCAATTAAATGATAAAAAGCGGGCCTTGAGACTTGCGCGACGAGAATTTGATGAAACTAATGATCACTTAGTAGAGCGCGCAAATCGAGGGATTAGCCTTGTTGTCGAAGCCCAACAAGTTGGTTTGCTAACATCCGAATTGCAGCCTCAGACATTTGAGGATGCTTTAGAATTATTACGAAGCCTACGTGGTTGGCAGCCAACTTTGATGATTAATACCACTCCCGATGATCGATTACACATTCTTCAGGAAGAAGTCTCCGTTCTGAGAAGGGCTTTTCAAGATACACTTGGACAAATTCAAGCCGCTGAATTATATGTTCGCTCAGCAGATGGTTATTCCCGTGAAGCTTCTGAGCAAACCAGTCGTCTTGAATCAATTGAGCTTTTCGACAGTAGTATATCAATGCAATTATGTCCCTTATGCGGATCACATTTAATTGAAATTCCTTCAACTGTTCAAGCTATCAATCGCTCGCTTCGCCATCTGCAATCTGATTTAGATGTAGTGGTTAGGGAAAAGCCTGAACTTGACAAACATATTAATACTTTAAGGGCCACTCTAGAGGATATGCGTCGTCAACTTAATCAGAAGGATTTTGATATGGAGGCGATCATCGGTGAGCAACAAGCTGCTGCTGAAATTCGGAATACCAATGCACAGATTGCAAGGGTGATAGGGCGAATTAGCTATTATCTCGATATAACGCCGACATTAGATAGTGAAAGTGCTGAATTAGCCCGTCAAGTAGAACAATTACAACGAGAAGTTGACGATTTTGAAAATCAACTTGATACTGAAAATATAGAAAATCGGCGTGCCTCAATTTTGAACATAATCGGTAATAAAATGACGGAGCTGTCCACACAACTCGATATAGATGAAGGTCCTTATCGCCTTGAGTGGAACAAACTTACAGTTGTGGTAGATAGGCCCATTGTCCCTATCATAATGAACCAAAATATGGGAAGTGCCGCTAACCATTTAGGATCTCACTTAGTAGCTTTGTTAGCACTTCAATGGTATTTCATTACACAAGATCGCCCAGTCCCCACATTTTTAGTATTTGATCAGCCAACTCAGGTTTATTTTCCTCCTGATGTCTATGAAAACGTTGTCGGCTTTGATGATATAGCTGATGAAGATCGAGAAGCTGTTAGAAAGATATTCAACTTATTTTTTAAATTTTCTGCTGAGACGGGTCTCCAAATTATTGTTTTGGATCACGCTAATCTTAATACACCGGAATTCCAAGAAGCTGTTGTCGATACTGTTTGGCGTGGTGAGAATGCACTTGTCCCAAGCAGTTGGATAACTGAGCAAGATAGATAGACATCTGGCGTAGATATTTGCGTGGCTTTTATGAATGCTATTGCTGATGATTACGATTAACCAATTCAGGAGTTCGCCGAAACACGAAAATTAAAGCCCGATTACTAAGTGTTTATATTAAATTTAGTAAATATATTCTTAAAAGCAAAAGCGGCACTTTCGCACCGCTCCTGCTTAACATTGAAATTCCTAGAATGGAATATCACCGCCTTGGCTTTCGGTATCGTCACTCTCCAATCGGTCTAGTAGTACCAAACGGTTCGCATCCAAGTCGATACTTGCTTGTGGTGTGCCACTCTGATCCGTCCATGCACTCGGACGCAGCCATTCGGTCGTCACCTGTACGAGTGAACCCTTCTTGATGTATTGTGCCGCGACATCGCCGAGTTTGTTCCAGCAGTTCACGCGTAACCAGAGAGTCTGCTTCTTACCTGCGCCGTTCTTGCGGCTGACCGCTACACTGAAGCTTGCAACCTGTTGCTCACCAACGGTCTTTACCTGCGGATCGCTGCCCACGAAACCTGTCACCTGAATGTTGATACTCGTACCCATGATGTTCACTCCTTTGCGCTATGCGCTTTGTTGTCCATCGACCCTGTGCCGATTTCTGACCAAAGCAAAGCAGGTGCATACAGGCAGGCTTCACCTGTAAGGCGCTACCCGTTTTTGTTGAGTGAAACGGCACAAGCCAGACAAAAACGGGTGAAGCGAAATCCACAGGATTTTGAAGGCTGCCGCACCTGCTAGACTGGTCAGGGACAAATCGGTATGGTTTGGGTCAGATGGCACGCGCCAGCAGCGAAAAGGTGTAACTCGGGAGCGAATCTTGGCGACGGGATGCGTCAGCGAAGGGTCAAGGATAGTGGTAGCACAGGTATGCGCTTCGCAGTGGCTGGATAGAACGGGCAGGCGACATACCCTCTTGCTGCATGAATCACTGGAACTGGAGATAGTGCGTTGCAGTTGCCAAGATGCTGATCGGTGACAAGGCTTGCATTAGCGTGGATTGCAGGACACCCCAGCAGATTGTGGATTGGGCGAACGCAAGGTATGAACGGGATGGAACGAACCAGGAACGGAGATACCGCCTAAAAGTAAGACGGTGAGGCGGCGAAAGAGGCGTTTCTACTGCCTCAACGACGGTCACGCTCATCGGGGAAGTAGGTCGCTTTGAAGTTAAACATGGCAGGTGTGTCGCTTTCGCGTATCCCTTCATATAACGCGCCGGTGAGTCGGCGCAGCCCAGATTGCAGTTTCTCGCGGACGTAGGAAAGGTTGCCATGCATCAAGAGTTGAATGGCGGCTTGCGACAGATAATCGGCAGATGCCAACAGTTTATAGTCGATCAAACGGAATCATGGTATAGCAGGTGCCGGGGCGATGGGTCACTTACGAGCAATACCTCGCCAAACTCGCTTAAAGGGTTGCTGCGTATCTTGGTGAAGAATTTCAACAGGTTCAAGGGAGATTGTCGACCAAATATCGAGCAAGTCCCGTAAATATGCTTCTGAAAAGAAGTGCATGGTTTGCCCGTCTTGCTCAAGCACGTAGTTGGGTTCAATTTCTCGCACGACAGGTTTCCATTTCACACGCAGGAGCCGATCTTCAAGGGCGTTAAGGTGGAATACAAACAAGCCATTTGGCCGTACTATCCGCCATATATCGTGGAAAACGGCTCGTGTGATTGAATCCGGAAACATATGGACGGCGACATTAGACATCACAGCGTCGAAACTTGAATGTGCAAATGGCAAGGGTTGGGCCATATCCGCCAGAACAAAACAGGTCTGTGTTGGTGCTTTTCGTGATGCTTGCTTGAGCGCTTCTACGGAATAATCGAGTCCAGTAATTTGAAAGCCAGCTTGAGCTAACCTAACGATGTCATTTCCTGTTCCACATCCCAAATCGATTACGCTTTTGATTGAGTTTGAGCGTAAGATCTCAATAAACGGGTCGGTCCATTGATTACCCCAATCCAAATCTGTACCAGAATGGTACAACCGTTGAAAAGCTTTATCCCAGTGTGCAGAAGGAGCGTAACTCATTACTGATCCTTATCTGAAGATTCATGGAATGACAAAGTGGGCGTTCAAGTGACCCAAGATTGGCTATAGGTGATAGGCATGTAAAACTGCTGGATAGTCGGCCCCAACAGTGCCAAGAGTTGTTGATGAATGGGACGCAGATTCAGAATTTGTGGCAAGCGGACATCCCCATTTTGATTGATGAGCAAATCAATCCCATCAAGCGTTCCTCATCCAGCGTCGTTTTGCCCCGGATGCACCAAACGGTGGCGGCTTACGGTCTTAATCGGTTCATTAGCCAGTCATTCTTGTGGGAGCCGCTCCTACTCAAGATTACCTGATAATTCCCTCGTTTTCCACCTAACTGCGGAATATCAGCTTGTAGCTTCATCGGAAATAAAAAGCGTCCAGTGGAATGAGGTGCTGTCTTACGTAATCCAGCGACTGAGCATGTGCAGGGTTTGAGCGTTCGTCGGGGATTTCTCCACCTGCTCAAGCATCGCGTGAATGGTCAGCCGCACCCGTTCGTAAAGTTGATAGTGCGCGTCTTCATAGGGCAGCACCCATGTGCCGGTGGGGATAACCACCGTGCTGCGGCTACTGCTGCCATGCTGATACTGCACAGGCAGGGCAAAGGGCACATCCCGTTCTGGTTTCCAGCCTGTGAGCTGCACCAGCGGTAAAAAGCGTTCTTCGGCGGGAAGCGTCCAGTCGGCACGCAGGATGCCTTCAGGATGCCGCGCCAGATAGAGGCGTTTCACAGACAATCCGGTATGGGTTTCACCAAACGGTAGGCGCGTCACCTTCACGAGCAGGACGGGTTTCCAGTCCAGTTGAGTACAATCTTGGTTCATACAATTTTCCTTTTATGGTCGCGCACGGCGATCAGCGTGCTTTCCGGCAGTAGTTCAGGTTTCAGATCGCTCAACCAGAAGTCTTTGCGGAAGCTGTAACCGGTCACTGCTTCGATCCAGCAATATTCGCGGTAGGTATCGGAGTTGTGAATCGCGCCGTTGATCAGGTCATTCAGGCTTGCCAGTACACACAGGGCGCATGACAGTCGGTGATTGCCAAGTTTGTAAGCGTCGTGGTGGATATACCCATGCCGTCGAATACCATTCCAAACATCGGTGTCTGTCCAGTCATGGATTGGTAGCCAGTCAAAAACAAACCGCCCCTTAGTAGGGGCGGCGCAGTCATCACGCACAGCGAAGGTCTGACGTTTCGCCCGGGTATGGCTCTCTTCAGCACGCAACCCCATCGCACACACGACCTTCCCGGTTGAATAGGTGTTCCGTATCCAGCGCGAGATGGGCGCACGTTTGAGGTCGGATGTGCAATAGCGTACTTTACTCGACGGCCAGCAGGGACGGGATGGGTCGCTGTAATAGCGCTGCCAGATGCGATCAATCAGATCGCCATTGATCCAGTGAACGATGTGCAAGGGGACAGCTTTACGTCGTGCCAGATTATGAACGTAATCCGTGGTGTTATGCCACTCAGCGCGTCCAAGATCAGCATGAACCATCGCCACATCGCCCGACCAACCTTCAGCCTGACGGCGTTCTAGCAGGTGATGACACATTGCGTCGGAATCTTTGCCACCGGAGACGCTCAGGACAAGAGACGCACCTTCGCGCAGGAGCCGGATTGGATCATATGGCAGTGGCTCGTCCAAGGCAAATAGCGGAAGTTGATAAGACATCGGCTTATTCCTCCTGAAACCAGATGCCGCTGAATCGTTGGATGCCACTGTTGTCCAGAAAGCGCACCCAGCAGTTATGAATACCGATGCTGTAGGGATGCACGTTGTCACACAATGGATAGGCGATGACGATGCATTTGCGGCAGGGATTAACGGTGGACAGTTCGATTATTCGTCCGACTGCACCGGGCTTGGGTAGTTTCGAGTGATGGACGTTTTGTCTTTGACAGGTGAGCATGGTTTATGCCTCTTTCTGCAAATAGGGCAGCAGTTCGTCGCAGCAGATGGGTAAGCTGCGGACGGACAGTGCATCCACACTGACATAACTGAGGAAAGTGGTTATGGGCAGGCGGTGCAGCAGCTTGTAGACATAGCCCGCAACCACACAAGCCACGAGATCGTTTATTAAAAGATGCTGCTCCCCGCGTGCGACCAAATCAGCGCAAGATACGTTGGGCTGTGGAGTCGGCTGCGGTTCGGGTTCGATCAGCTGCGGAAAGAGCAGTGCCGGACTGGGCAGATAGCGATACTTGCCCTCATCTCCCTTGATGTGATGCAGCATCGTCTCTCGATCCGATGTGTTGCCAATACACACCTGACCACTGTCGAAATGATTACCAGCATCGAGCCAGATGCCCTCAGCCTTCGCCAATTCACGACGGGCATTGTGGTTATC
>JBBSBS010000199.1:0-11063 GCA_038251045.1 Aggregatilineales bacterium
CCGTACCTCCCGAAGTGTTGGTGTATAGCGATGCACAGGCCACCAAACCGCTCGCAAAACCGACTGCTCTCATTGCTCCTCACACAGACGGAATATCAGAACGGCTGCTGAAACATTTACCGCATTATCCTTCGCTTGCAGCATGGCAAGCAGAAATGACAACATGAACGACCTAGATACTGTTTTTGATGATGTCCTACCCCCTGACCACCGTTCTGGTGTGATTGCTGTGGTGGGTCGCCCCAATGTAGGCAAATCTACGCTAATTAACCGGATTCTTGGGCAAAAAATAGCAATTGTGAGTCCCAAGCCACAAACCACCCGTCGCCAGCAGCTTGGCATCTACACTGAAGCGATGGCGCAAATTCTTTTTGTGGACACACCGGGACTGCACAAGCCGCACCATAAACTCGGTGAGTATATGGTTGGCGTAGCACAGGAAGCACTCAAAGATGGGGATGTCATCCTGTGGGTACTTGACATCTCGGTTGAACCCACCAAAGAAGATCAGGAAATCGCTGAATTGGTGAATAAGTATCGCGGCGATACGCCCGTTATACTTGCCCTCAATAAAGTTGATCTGGTCGATGGCAAAAAACGTGAGGCACACCTCGCAGCCTACAATGCGCTGGTCGAGAATGAAGCGGCGATTATGATGAGTGCATTAGCGGGTGATGGCGTAACTGAATTAGTTGATTATCTGCGTGAAGGGATGCCTGTCGGCCCACGCTATTATCCGGTTGACCAAGTAAGTGAAGTCAACATGCGCTTCATCGCTGCCGAGGTCATCCGCGAAAAGATCATTATGAATACCGATAAGGAAGTGCCTTATTCAGTCGCGGTAGAGGTTGAGGAATACAAAGAGCGCTCAGATACGATGACCTATGTCAGCGCAGTAATTTATGTTGAACGCGACTCACAAAAAGGCATTTTGATCGGCAAGAATGGTGACATGATTAAGCGCATCGGTTCAGAAGCCCGTGCCGAACTTGTAGAGATGCTAAGTTCACAGGTTTATGTTGAACTGCGCGTCAAGGTACTCAAGAACTGGCGAATGGACGAAGATTTAATGCGGCGTTTGGGTTATCGCCTGCCGAAAAAAGATGACTAGGTGGGTAATGTCTCCAAGAATGCGCGCCCCACTTCGACATCCCGCCCAATCTGATCAATAAGATCTTGCAGATTATCGAACTTCGCCTCTGGACGCAGCAGCTTTTCGAACGACACTTCAAGCTGCTGCCCATAAATATCACGGTCGAAGTCCAACAAATATGGCTCAACGGTGATATTTTTCCCCTCGAACGTTGGGCGGACACCCACATTGGTCATCGCCATGAAACGTTCACTACCCAGTCGCGCCCAACCCGCATAAATACCGTTAATGGGTAATACCTGCTCATCCCAGACAGCCGTGTTTGCGGTTGGGAATCCAATCTGGCGACCGCGTTTTTCACCGTGAACAACTTCCCCGATTACCGAATAGGGCCGGTTTAGCCACACGCCTGCCTGTTCCATTTGACCGGATTGCACTGCCTCGCGAATATGACTGCTGCTAATGATGCCGCCTTGTGCTTCAATCAGGTCAATATCATGTACCGTAAATTCTTTTTGTGCGCCCTGCTCTCGTAGAAAAGATACATTGCCTTCGCGCTTATAACCCATCGCGAAATCAGATCCAACCCATAGTGCGCTCATTTTAAGGTGTCTGGTCAACTGATCTACAAAATCAGCTGCCCGCACCTGACGCACTTCATCGTTGAAAGGGTGAGTCACTACACAATCCACCCCTAACTGCATCAGCAAATCAGCTTTTTGTTCAGCATTAGTCAGGTAGTAACGCCCTTTTAATCCGCGTAACACAATATCGGGATGTGGGAAAAATGTTAGCACTACAGCCAACAATCCCCTTGAATGTGCTTCCTCGACCAGCCGCTTGATCAAGTGCTGGTGACCTTTATGTACACCATCAAACACGCCAATGGTCACAATGGAATTCTGGTACAGGCTGGCTTCCGCAAGACTATAAAGATGCATCATGGCTTTTCCGTAAAAGTGTCGATACCCGCTAAGTAAGTCTCAAACGTCTATCAATTTACTCAGGCCGAGGAGAATACCTTATGTGGTCGCCACAAACCAGCATCAGCCTCCAATATGGCAACCAATTGATTATCAGGCGCATAGGCAAATGTCAGTTCAGTGACAGCGGTATGATTGGCAACCGGGCGACCGTGTAAAATATGGTCAGTATCCTCAGCAGACAGTTGCACTGAAGGCCAATTAGACAAGGCGCTACGTGGGTCAATTATATGGTGCTGCCATGCATCACTAGCCAACAGCACATCCAATGTGATGGCATCAGTCAATTGAAAAGTCCCGCTAGTCACCCGCGACAATCCACTGAGGTGTGCCCCTACTCCCAAGGCTTCACCCAGATCATAGGCAAGGCTGCGAATATATGTGCCCGCGCTGCACACAACATCCAACGTAAATTCTGGTAATGACCACTCGACAATATCAAGCGAATCAATGCGTACTGGACGCAGTTCACGTTCTACCGTTTGCCCTGCCCGCGCCAGATCATAAAGTTTACGACCACCTTGTTTAATCGCGCTGTACATCGGCGGCATCTGTGCGATGTCACCTGTGAACGCGGTCAGATGTGTCTCAACCTCGCCACGTTCAACATGAGAGGCATCGCGCTGCTGTACGACTGCCCCTTCTGCATCATACGTATCAGTCGTCACACCTAAATGAACCTGTGCCCGGTAGCGCTTGGTACCATGCATCACATATTCGCTTAGGCGCGTAGCACTCCCCACGCAAATGACCAATACACCACTTGCCAGTGGATCAAGTGTGCCAGCATGACCGACTTTCTTTAAGTTCAGCCCACGCCGTATTTTTGCAACAACATCATGACTGGTCATGTGCAGTGGCTTGTTGATGTTTAAAAAACCGGAAACGTCAGCCACTTACCAGCTTCCCCTGTTTGACGACGGCTTCCAACATTGGCATGACGCGTGCCTTAACTTCATCGAGTGTGCCATTCACCGTAGCCCCTGCGGCGGGCTTATGTCCCCCGCCACCTAATGAGAAGGCAACCGCAGCGACATCGTATCCCACCTTGCTGCGTAAGCTCAATTCGACTTTGCTTTCCGACTCTACTTTAAACACGACGGCGATCATCACTTCGTCAGCCGTAACGAGTGTGCTGACTAATCCAGCATCCGTCATATCCTGCAAGCCAACGGCTTTAACATTTTCAGTCGTAACAACAGCCGAGATTATCCCATCCTTATATTCTACTGAAGGAAAAACTTGTTTCCAAAGCAAAATATCGCTCAAAGGCTTACTCACCATTGTGCGGTTTATAATGTCCACCATTGAGGCACCCGCCAACATCAGTTGATGAGCAATTTCAAACGTGCGTGGCACAACATGGCTCGTCCGAAAACCCATTGTATCGGTCACCAATCCAGTTAGTAAAGCGGTCGCAACCGGTTGCGAGATACTAATGCCAAATTTTATCAACCAGTCGTAAACAACCTCACTCGCGGAAACTGCTTCGACCATCACGAGATGAATATTCCCGAACATGGTATTTGTCGCATGATGATCGAGGTTAATGACTGTGGCGCTGTTTGCTCGTCCATAGACACCAACAGCGCCAGTGCGTTCTTCATCGCTAGCATCTACCGAAATCATCAGATCCCACTGACCTTGCTCCAGTTCAGTAATGACCGTTTCCTGCTGCGGCACATATCGCAAATAATCTGGCACACCACCATCAACTGCCGCATCCACCGTCTTACCCATTTCAAGCAAGCCGATTGCTAAACCAAGGAGGGAGCCAATAGCATCTCCATCCGGCTTCATGTGGGTGACAATCAGAATTGATGCCGCATCTTTGACTGCGGCAACCGCCTCAATCCAGTTCATCGTCATCGACAGCCTCTTCTATAATGGCCTCAGGTGGTGCAGCCGGGATGTCTAATGATGAAATAAGATGATGCAGGTGCTCTCCCCGCGCTAGTGTTTTGTCCCAGTGGAAAATCAAATCCGGCGAATTCCGCAGCTGAATACGCTTACTGACCTCACGCCGCAAAAAACCCTTTGCACGCTGTAGGCCTGCCATAACCTGCCCTTCGCGACTTTCATCACCGAGCGCGTTTACATAAATAGTGGCGAACATCAATTCCGGATCAAGTTTTACTTCAGTTACAGTGATGTGTTGTAAGCGCGGGTCTGAAACTTCACGCAGTAAAAGTTCGCTCAAGATGCCTTGAATACGTTCTGACATCCGATCTTGCTTAATAGACATTGTAATCTCCTTTACAACCCGGCTTATATAACAAACAGGGGGCAAATGCCCCCTATCAACGGGGATTAGTGATACACCCGTTATTTGCCGGTTCAAATCGTACCAGTGGGGTCTGGCTAATTCACACGTTCACTGACATAAAATTCCATCAGATCGCCCACTTGAAAGTTATCGAAGTTATTCAGGCTAATGCCGCACTCGAAGCCAGAACGCACTTCGCGAACATCGTCTTTCTCACGTTTCAATGAGGACACGCCCAAGTTTTCCGCGATAATTTTGTTACCGCGCTTGACCCGCACCTTCGCATTACGCCGTAGTTCACCTTCGCGCACATAGCTACCCGCAATGGTACCAATTCGGGGAATTCTGAATATCTGGCGCACTTCAGCCGTACCGATATTTTTGTCCTCAAAAACGGGTTCTAACATACCCTGTAACGCCAACTCCACATCCTCAAACAATTTGTAGATGACGTTATAGTACCGAATTTCTACACCGAGCGTGTCAGCAGTACGCTGTGCCGCATTATCAGCCGTCACCGAGAACCCAAGGACAATCGCGTCTGAGGCGCTGGCGAGGTTGACATCATTTTCGCTGATGTTTCCAACATCGGCGGCGAGGATGCGAATAAGAATTCCATCTTTGTTGTTGCCGCTAATGTTTTTAAGTCCATCTACAATGGGTTGAAGTGATCCTTGCACATCCACTTTGAGGATCAAACCCAACTCTTTGGCTTTGCCTGATTCAAACTGTGCAAACACATCTTCTAACGTAAACGACCGCTCTGGCCTTGCCATCTGCAAATTAGTAGCATCTTTACGTTCCTCTGCCATCAAACGGGCGATTTTATCGCTTTTTGCAGTCTCAAAGGTTTCACCGGGTTGCGGTGGTTCACTTAAACCTAGCACACGTACAGGAACCGATGGTCCGGCTTCCTCAAGCTTTTTGCCTGATTCATCAAACATCGCCTTGACCCGTCCATAAGCTTGACCGGCGATTACAATATCGCCCCGCTTCAAAGTTCCATTCAGCACCAAAAGTGTCGCCATGGTTCCTTGATGGACGCTGATTTCGGCTTCAAGTGTTATGCCCGAAGGTTCTGCCTTGGGGTTTGCGACAATCTCTTTAACTTCGGCTGTTAGCAGCACCGCTTCAAGCAGATCATCCAACCCTGTCCCTTGCTGGGCAGAAACGGGTACCACAAGTGTGTCACCGCCCCATTCATCTGGTGTCAATCCAACATCAGACAGCATTTTCTTGACGTTCTCGACGTTGGCATTCCGTTTATCAGTCTTGGTAATTGCAACGACAATTGGCACATTTGCAGCGAGGGCATGACTCAAGGCTTCACGGGTCGTCGGCATAATACCGTCGTCCGCAGCCACTACAAGAATTGCCACATCGGCACCCTGAGCACCACGGGCACGCATTGCCGTAAAAGCCTCATGACCGGGCGTATCCAGAAATGTAATCCATTGACCATTGTGGTTGACACGGTAAGCACCAATATGCTGTGTGATGCCACCGGCTTCACCATCAGCCACCTTGGCTTTACGTATGGTATCTAGCAAAGTCGTCTTGCCATGATCGACGTGACCAAGAATAGTCACGACTGGTGGACGACGAACCAAACTTTCGGGTTTTTCTTCGTTATACTTTTTGCGCCAAGTCTGGGCTTCAACCGCTTTTTGTTTTTCTTCTTCAACCGCAATTGCAGCCACGGACTGAGCTTCAAAGCCCATCTCCTCGACCACAATCGCCGCAGTATCGAAATCCACCTGTTGATTGATGGATGCCATAATGCCATTAGCGATCAAACGCTTCATGACTTCGATTGGACTTGCACCAATCATGTCTGCTAATTCACGTACTGTAAGATATTCAGGGAGCAGCACTGCTTGCTTTTCCTGTGCCATATCGGGGAACCTCCACATTTATGGAGCGACAGGCTAGAAAAGCAACGTTAGGGGCTTACCATTGACCTGTCGCGGTTAATAGATATTTGGCGATGTTTGCCATCGTCGGTTCATGATTCTCGCCCATCATGTTCGGGGCTTGGCCTGTTGAAGGCGTTCACGATCTTCATGGGTTATTTGTGTCCGTAGCGCCTGAGCCAATACATCGGATTGCACCACCCTCTCCCAACAACTTGCGCGATCACACACATATGCTCCGCGCCCATTCATTTTACCTGTAGCATCGACCTGAATACCATCCTCAGTACGTACAATGCGGACGAGTGCCCGTTTGCCAGCCTTTTCCCGGCAAACTACACACGTCCGCACTGCTATGCGCTTCGTTGGTCGCTGCTGTTCAGCCATCATAAGAGAACTTATTCTTCATCCCATTCATCTGTACCACGACCACCCTTACGTCGTCGTTTCGCAATGACCTGTCCGATTTCCTCATCGAAAATGAGCTGACGGCGTTGCAAACGCTCTTTCTTCTTCTCGCTCTTCTTTTTGCCGAGGGTCTTGCTATCCTGTAGTTCGTCATCCTCGTCATCTTCCGACACCGCCGCTACGACCGCAGGTTTTTCCTTCCATACAGGTGCGGGTTTCGGTGCTTCAAGCGGCAAATCCTCGTCACCAAAAGCACCTGCTGGAACCAGATCGTCATCTATAGTTACATCAACCTCAGTCGGAGATTCGGCGACGACCATTTCTTCTTCGACAACTGCTTCAGGTGTTACGGATTCATCTTCATCCGGGATAACAACCTTATCCAGAGCAGCCTGAACGCGCATCAGCGAGTCGTCCGGCAAATCCTTCAACAAGTAACGCAGACGATCTTCATCGATCAAGAAGCGCCACATGATTTCGCCGACATTTTCCAAGGTCTGCAACACTTCGATAATGTTATCCGGCAATTCGAGTGAGGTAATAGGTAATGTAAATGCCTGCTGAGGTAGCGTCGCCTTGACCGCGTTGATCTCTGCCACGCGTGCCTCGCGCGCTGCATCCCGCCGAGCCAACAAACGCCGCTCGACAGTGTCTGCAAAGCGTGCCATTGTATTATATTCTTCTGGCATGACTGTCTTATTGGCGGTCTTCTTCTCGATAATGCGCTGCACATCTTCAATAATGGCGGCACTTTGAACCTTGAGGTCACCCAAAGCCGGGTTATCAAGATTGTTCAACGCATCAGCAACCGCTTCCGTCACACTCTTGATGTCTATACGCCAACCCGTAAGCTTAGCAGCCAAACGCGCATTTTGACCCTCGCGACCAATTGCAAGCGACAACTGATCATCCGGCACAATCACGACTGCGGTACGCCCCGCATCCGGATCATCTTCCAGATAAACGCCACTCACCCGCGATGGGCTAAGGGCTTTAGCGATGAATTGTTCTTGGTTAGGATTCCATTCAATAACATCGATTTTTTCGTCGTGGAGTTCTTTGACGATGTTCTGAATGCGGACACCGCGCATACCGACACATGCGCCGACCGGATCAATTCCTTCTTGCAACGCGGCAACAGCAACCTTGGAACGGTAGCCAGCTTCACGCGCAATATTCTTGATTTCGACCTGACCGTTATAAATTTCCGGTACTTCGTATTCCAACAAGCGGCGCAGCATATTGCGATGGCTGCGGCTGACGATAATCTGCGGGCCGCGGTTACTGTTCTTGACCTCAAACAGATAAGCCCGCACCTTGTCATGCGGCTTGTAGCGTTCACCGGGGATTTGTTGGTTGCGTGGCATCATTGCCTCGGCACGTCCCAAACTCAAAGTGATGACAGCAGCATTAACGCTTTGGACGGTACCTGTTATGAGGTCGCCTTCGCGGTCAATGTATTCATCATAGAGCGATTGGCGTTCGGCCTCACGGATTTTTTGCAGGATAACCTGCTTGGCCGTTTGGGCAGCAATGCGACCAAACTTCTTGGTTGTACCTTCTAGCTGCACCATTACGGTGTCACCGAGGTTACACTCAGGCTCGAAATAACGCGCTTTTTCGAGCGTTACCTCGGTATGGTCGTCCATGACTTCTTCGACCACTTCTTTTTCAACAAAAATACGTGCGCGCCCGGATGCAGGATCAATTTTGACATCGACTGCCTGAGCCGCACTCGCGCCCACATCACGCCGGTAAGCGGAGACCAGTGCATTTTGCAAAGCCTCCATCACCACATCGCGTGGCAGTGAACGCAGTTCAGTAATTTCGCCAAAGGCGATTTCAAACTCGCTTTTCATATTCCCCTGACCATATCCCCTTCATAAGGGACCACTTGCTCATAAATTGCCATTAATCATACACGAAATTATCAAAAGAGGACTAACAAGTAGCGAAGCAACTTGTACAATAATGACGAAAAGTGGGGGTTACCCACTTTTCTCAGACACAAATATCTTATCACATTACCAAAAAAATGACAAGGCTCGCCCCTTAGCAAGACCTTGAAAAAGCTAGGGCAAAGTTAGGCGGCATCCATCCGTGCCATCCACGACCCTTTTCTTGGTAATTCCAAGCAAAAACCGGTCATCCAAGTTTTAGCCTGCTGCCGTAACTTCAGGCGTAAGTTCCGATGTGTTTTCAGCTGGAGCCATCATCTCTACTGTTGCTTCAGCATTATCCCCACTATTCGGTACAACAACATCCGATTGCCCTTGTCCATTGTCCGGCATAACAACCACAGGCGCGACCGGCGCAGGGAATGATGCAAATCGTAATATACGTCCGCCACTTGAATCCGCGACATAGACATTTCCAGCGCTATCAACCGTGACACCACCGACGCTGCTAAACTGACCCGCGGTCAGGCTGTTTGCGTCCCGGTTAAGCTCGCCAAATGAGCCGATGCAGTTACCGTCTGTACCATAAACGAGCACACGACCAGCATCTGGATCAGTGACATAGACCAGCTTCCGCATTCCATCCAATGTAAGGTATGGGCGATTCCCTTGATCATCCGCCCATCCCCGAACTTTAAAGCTGTTGACAGGCTGGCCGTCCGTATTTACGAAAGTCGTGACGGGTAGCCCATCCACGCTGAAGACCGAAATCCGCTTGTTCCAATAATCGGCAACATACAACAATCCGTCACTGCCAATCGAAACTGCGCTCGGCTCATCTAACTGTCCGATGTCGCTACCTGCTGTGCCGATATCGCGCAAATATTGACCCGTGCTTGTATACACACGAATACGCTTATTGCCCGTATCAGCAACATATACATTTTCCTGACTGTCAACGGCTATACCTCGTGGCCCCCAGAATCCATCAACTGGATCTGCAATCGCTTTATCACCAAATTCTCCGCGTTGTCCCCAACTATTGAGGAACTTGCCGTCCGGCGTAAAGACCTGTATACGATAATTCCATGTATCTGAGACATAAACATTACCGCTGGGGCCAATCGCGAGTCCACTTGGACGATTAAACACCCCACCACTTTCGGCACCGCTCATCTTGTTGAAATAGGGATCGCCCTCTACATAGACCTGCCCCAATTGACCAAAGCTGCGGGCATATGTACCATCAGCATTAAAGATTGAAACGCGGTGGTTGAATTCTTCTGCTGCATAAATTTGTCCGTCTGCACTGACCGCAATCTGGCGTGGTTGATTTAACGGCAGCATCGACGAATCCGTAATCTGGAAAATCTGATCGGCTTGGAGCGATTGCCAATTGGCTGTGCATTGGTTAGGCTGCAAGACATTCGTTGCCAACGCCGTACCATCACCAACACCCAAATTCCACACCTGAGCCGCGATGTCCTTTCGGATAAACACATACATACGATCAGCAACCGGCCACTTGGTCAAGCTAAAGTCTTTCTGAAGTGCCTTGCCATAAGCCGTATAATCACGTCGCCACCAGATGTCCCACATGCCCTGTCGAATTGCTGCCGAGTTGGGATTAGTAAGGTCAAATGTGTTGATAATACGGTCTGCCGTTAAGCCGAAGTAATCCTGCATCGGCCACCACATACGGGGATAATCAAACTCATAGTACGTATCTTCCAGTGCAGATACGGCCTTTGACTTATTCTCATCCCCCACGATGACAATCATTGAATCCTGCATATCCCGTGGGCTAGGATTTTCACCGAGGAACTTGGCAGAAGTAGACGGGAAGTTGCGGAAGTACCACGCACCCGGCCACGAAATCTTGAAGTCATAGCCAAACTTGAGATCCAAACCACCTGTTATGCGCTTGCTCAAGTCTTCAATCTGTTGTTCAACCTGCTTATTGGCGGGTGCGCCATGCGCATAAACGAGAAACTCGGTCGCCAGATCATAGTTAATGAACGCTGCCATCCACGCAGTACGGAACGTCAGAAAAGCCAGCGAAATAAATACAACCACGCCGACCATAACCCGCAGTTGGGTAAATCCGCCTTTCGCGACCAAGCGCACAATGGCGTATATCACGCCCCCACCCACTACAATCCCAGCGATCCACTGGAATATTTTCGTTAATTGAACCTGTTCCAAACCGCCGAGGCCACCAAAAGCAAATGGTGCAACCAACTGTGCCCCGGCTACAAATAGAAGCGGCAGCAGCAGCAGATACATCCAATTGCGTTTCATGAACGCTGCGGCATCGATCCGTTCAAAGAATCGCCCGAAATACCATGCTGCGAGAAAAATCATCGGGGTAGCCAGATGTGTTCCCAGCCACGGCATCTTTTCGCCCGCCAGCGTAAAAGCGATGAGCATAAATACCGCCCACCACGAAATAAAGATGAGCACCGGCATACGGCCTAACCATTCTTCAGGGTCAGCATTACC
>JBBSBS010000200.1:0-11004 GCA_038251045.1 Aggregatilineales bacterium
CCGCCGACGCTCGACTTTTGGCTCCACTTCCGGGTTCGCTTTGCGCTCTTCTAACATGCACTTTATCCCTGTTCTCCGCCCTTCATTTCTTTACTATACTTTGAAGGTGAAGTTGTTTCATCCATTATGGCACACAGGGAAGCTAGTTGCTATGATTCTTCTGACTTACATGATGATACTTCCTATATTGCAATCCCTCACCCTTAACGAAAGGTCAGATTGAACATGAAATCACATATTTCAGAGGGGTTATCCTATCTTAGTCACAAATGGTTATGGGTAATTTGTGTAGTTATTGGGATGATGATTTTCACCTCTAGCACTTACTCGGCCAATAACAATTTGCAATCTGTTACCTCAGTTGTCACGAGTGTAGCGTGGAGTCCAGACGGCAGTATGATTGCAGTTGGATATGGGACAAATCAATGCGTCCCTGATAGGCCCGATCTATATATTATTGAAATTATCGACACGGTCACCAATCAAACTATACACACACTACAAGGAAGTAAGTGTTCTGTCGTTGCTCTCACTTGGAATTCAAATAGCAGCAAATTAGCAAGTGCAAGTGAAGATGAAATTGGCATCCGAATTTGGGATGTAAGCAACGGACAACTATTAGTGACAAAGCAAGTAATGTTGCAAGGAAGTCTCGGTGTAAGTTGGCAACCAGGAGGTAATAATCTTGCAATTACTGATTACGGCGAAGTTGTTATGTTGCTAGATAGTCTGACAGGAGATGTACTAAGCGAAGTTGCGCGTGGAACAGTTGTTGATTGGAACCCTGATGGAACCAAGATTGTTAGTGCAACTGACAGCGAGGATAAAGTTTTTGTTACAAATGTTGTAACACTGGAAACTCTGCTGACCTTAAATGGGCATACTCAATCAATTAGTGCTGTAGATTGGAGTCCGGATGGAACAAAACTAGCGAGTGGAAGCGTTGATAATACAGTTCGAATATGGGGCGCTGAAACGGGTAATCCACTTTTCACACTAGTCGGACATACGGATTTTGTAACGGATGTTATGTGGAGCCCAGACAGTCGTCGCTTAGCAAGCGCAAGTGGTGACGGTACGATTCGGGTATGGGACACTTCTACAGGTCTACAAATAGGATTAATTCAACAAGCTACAGGTATTTTTGCTTTAGCTTGGAAACCAGATGGGACTGACCTAGCCTATAATGGGGCAGACGGGACCTTAGCAATTGTTACCGCACCTGAAATTCCACCAACAACAGCTACTTCTGTCCCACCCGGCTTTGGAAAGATTGCTTATTCCTCAGTTGTTGACGTACAGGTTGGGGAAGATTCTTATCAACTGTCTCAAATTCATCTTGCCCAAACCAATGGCACTAATTCGGTGAACATCTCCAACGTTTCCTATCAGACTTTTGGAGATGTGAGAAATGACTTTGACCCCACTTGGTCGCCTGATGGATACAAGCTTGCTGTCACTTCATCAGTTTACGACCAAGCCGATCCACCGCAGATCGTCAGAATGAATGCCGACGGCTCTAATCGCCAGCAGCTCACATCTGGTACATCGAACTATGATCCTTCATGGTCGCCTGACGGTTCAAAAATCGCTTTTGTTTCCGAACGCGATGATAATGCTGAAATTTATGTCATGAATGCGGATGGTTCCAATCAGCAGCGCATAACGGATGACGAGGCCTACGATACAGAACCGGATTGGTCGCCTTTCGGTAAAGCGATTGTGTTCACTTCTGACCGTGGAATTGGTCGCAACATCTTTGTGATGAATCCTGATGGCAGCAATGTCACTCAGCTTACCCATACGGACAACAGCAGAAGTCTGGCTTGGTCGTCCGATGGTCGCTGCAATGGGCACGAGCATCGCGAATATGTTCGTGAGGAATCATGCACTAGTAGCTAAGGCTTGGCGGCGTGACGCTAAACGAGTCAGACATCAGTGTCCCTTGCTCAATAACATAAGCGACACCACCGCCGCTTAACAAACTCCCTTGGTCGTCTACATCTGCTACTAACTGATCATCGACCCACCCGCGCAAATGGCACCCCTTCACTTCCAAGCGTAGCGCATAAGCATGGGTGGATTCCCAATTGCAGGCGGCTTCGGCCAACGTCGTTTCGCCGTCTAGTACCCGAACAAGTCTCACGTGACCACCAGCGGACAGGAGCAGCGCGTAGTAGCGTCGCATCCCTTGCACGCGGACAGCGATACCTGCCTCGTGGGCGGATTCGACCTTGATCGTAGCCGAGGCAGTGTAATCCATCCACTCGCGCGCGCCCTGTATCAACAGCCCACGCCCGTTATTCTGGGCTATATAGAAAGCCTCCGGCCAGCGATCACCGAGAATGTCAACGCCGTTCACCCATGCACTGCGCCACTGGTTGCCCGTGTGTGCAGGCTTGGCGAAGGTCACATTGGGGCTGCCACTCCATGTCAACGTATCAAGATAGACAGTTCCGGCAGCAGCGCGTGGTGAGCGCAGTTCAAGGCCAATCGCGGCAATCGGGTCGCCGGCGGTGTCGGGGATTTGCCAGATGAAGTCGTGGCAATCGCCGGGATTGAGCACAACTGACGGGCCATCAATCTTGCGTAAAACATCCTGATCGCCGTAAACGCTAAGGTACAACTGCGCGGTGACCGCTTGAGCGTCCGCCGCATCGGCTCCAATGCGCGCTTGCACCGTCTGCCCGGTATAGAGGGTCGGCGAAGCGTAAAAACCGTAACCACGCATTGACAGAGCATCGGGCGGAATAAATGTTGAAGTCGATACCCTTGCTGCCCGACCAGTGGCGAGTTTTTGATAACATATCGCCAAGCTGCGCTGACCGAGTGCGCTGTGACCGGCGACATTAACGATCGTCGCTGTACCTTCACTTTCCACATCATTCGCCACGGTGAAGCCTTGAACCGATCCGGGCAACCCGAAGTGGAATCGTGCGCCATTTTTAGGCTGCACGGGCGCTTCACCGACCAGTGCACGCCCCATGTTGACCAGATGATAGGACTCAGAGACAGCATCAGTTATGCAGCGACCGCCGTCGGCAGTCGTGAGGAATAAGCGGTCTGCTACTGGCGAGCGCCAATCCGGGCCATTGTCGATTCCGGCTAGGCCATTTTTGATCCCCAGCAAACAACCGACATTACCGGCATTGCAGTCCGTATCCCAACCCGCAGTATTGGCGATCATCAACGATTTCTGGAAATCGTCGTCACCATAGAGCAATGCAAGCATAATGACCGCATGGTTCGGCACAATGTGAACGTTACCCGGATATTTGTCGTAGCCATAACGCTCGGCAACCTTTGCGCGCGCCCGATGCCAGTCTGGTTCAGTGACGCGCCATTCGCGCAAGTCGGCAATCACCCGGTAAATGGTCGAATCATGCGGGATGTAGCGTACTGCCGCATCGAGCAGTGAATCGAGGTTCGTCTCGCCAAAGGCCAGCGACTCCATGACCGCGATAACCTGTGCCCCATAAATTGCTTCGCCATCATGACTGACCGATGCCGCCTTGACCGCCAATTCCGAGGCGAGATCGGGATCATTAGGGGCCATCAGCGCCCAGCTATCGATAAAAATCTGCGATCCGATCTGTTCGGCAACCGTTTTGCCATTTGTCGCTATAGCCCCGCTCTGCGGTGCTGTCAGGCCGTTTTTCAGACGGATATAGGCGGTATGTTCGGTCGAGTTACCCACTCCGCCCCACCAGAGGATCGTTCGGTCTTCTATAATATAGTTCAACCAGGTCTGCCCAATCTGCTGGGCAGTCAGCGTCCGCGCATTACCATAGTCCGACATTGCGCGCGCAAAGCCAAAGGTGCCGGAGATGTCGTCGTCGGTAACCACCAGTGGTACGCCGCAGCGCTTATGCACATAGTAGTTGACTTCCCCTAGCTCCTGCATAATCCGTTCATAATCCCAACCTTCAATCGGGCGACCAAGATAGACACCGATCAGCTTGCCGAGCACGCCCGCATAAACACGTTCTTCATAATCGATTGGTAGCACCATTGTCAGATAAATCCTTTATTTAACCCTTAAGACCGACGGAAGCAATTCCACCGATTAAGTATTCCTGCGCAAAGAAGTAGAGTATCAAGATAGGCAGCACCGATAGGAGTGATGCAGCCATGACTAAGTTAGTTGTGTTCGCAGCAACTGCGGAAAACGCGCTGCGTCGAAAGTAGTCGAGTGCCAGAGCAAGGGGGAAGTCGCTCGTCCTACTGAGATAAATCAGCGGACCCGTGAAGTCATTCCAAACCCCAACTGTCGTAAACACACCGACGACCATCAATACCGGTTTGCTCAACGGCATCACGATATGACGGTAAATACCGAAATAACCACAGCCGTCGATGCGGGCAGCGTCGTCCAAATCACGCGGGAACGAACGCATATACTGGCGAATGACAAAAATCGACCAGGCATTACCGAAGAATGCCGGCACCCACAGCGGAAAGTAGGTGCCATACCAGCCGATGCTGTTGAACATCAAGAAGGAAGGTACCAGCAGCGCCGCGCCCGGCAGCAACATAGTGAACACGACGACACGGAACAGCAGGTCACGCCCCGGAAAGCGCATCCGCGCAAAAGCAAATGCGATAAGGGAATTCGACAGCACAGTCCCGGTAACATTGAGGATTACCAAGAACAGTGTGTTCAAAATAGGACGGATCAGCGGATAAGATTCATAAGTCAATACGTTCCAGAAATTCTCAAAGTGAAACGATGTCGTTGGAAACCACGAGGTTGGCACTGTAAAAACAACTTCGCCCGGACCCCGCAGCGCGGCAGTCAACATCCATGCCAGCGGCAGCAGCAAAACTAAACTCGTCCCAATAAGAAGTCCGTAGACGAGGAACTTGGTGAGCCGTGGGCGCAGATATTGACTTCGTTCGACAACGACCCTGCCAGTATCAAGTTTGGAAAGAGATACACGTCCCATTATTTGGCCTCCTCACCGGTTTCTTCGTAATAGACGCGCCTTTCGGCAAAGTGAAAAATGCCAAAAGTGACAACGCCGGAGATGATAATAAATATCCACGCTAGAGCAGATGCAAGACCCAACTTACCTTCACGAAACGCGACGGTATAAATGTGAACTAGGAAAAAGCGCAGTTCAGTCGAGGGTGAGAAAAAACCGCCCGTGCCGCCGCTCAACACTACCGCCGGGGTGAAAACCTGAAACGAGGCGATCAAGCCGGTGATGAACATGAAGAACATGGTCGGCGAGACGTGCGGGAGCGTGATTCTCCAGATAGATTGCCACGTCGATGCGCCATCGATCTCGGCAGCCTCATAAAGATGCACGGGGATGTTCTTGAGTCCTGCTAAGTAAATAACGACCGAACCACCAATCCCCCACAAACTCATGATGGCAACTGCCGGACGCACCCACTGCGATGATTGCAGCCAGTTCGGCGGGTTCTCAACCCCTAGAAAACGCAGGAGCCGATTGATCGCTCCGAGTTCAGGATTAAGCAAGTTGAGCCAAAGAATTGCTACTGCCACCCCCGAAACGACGGCGGGAATGTAGAAGATGGTGCGAAACAGACGAATCCCTCGTAACTGCTGGTTAAGCAGCAGCGCCAAAGCCAACCCTAGTATGAGGCTGGCAGGAAGGGTCAGCAGGATGAACTCTATCGTTATACGCAGCGACCACCAAAAATAGCGATCTTTAGTGAAAATGTAGATGAAATTGTCCAGTCCTATCCATTTCGGAGCGGGGCCGATCAATGTCCACTTGGTGAAGCTGGTATAAAGCGAGATCAGGATAGGAATGACGAGAAAAAAGAACACACCGAGAATCCAGGGGGAGATAAAGAGATAGGCCGCTATCGATTCGCGGCGCGCTAGGTGCATCTTCTTGTTTTCCGACTTGCCCGTCTGAGCGGGCTGAGCTGCTATCATGCGATTACCTCTCAGAATGGGAAGTGATGTGGAAGATTGGGCTAGACCTTACCACTCACTCACGAATGAGCGTCACTCAATAGACAAAACGGCGCTCCATCAATCAGGATAATTGATCAATGGAACGCCGTACTCTAGATAGGCCAATCAGAACTTGACCCACCGGAGTAGTGCTAGGAACCGAAAGAGTCCCAGGTGTCCCACAGATCATTGGTTATCGACTGGCATTCATCGGCAGCGGCTGCTACTGCTTCAGCTACTGGAACACCTTCTTCGCTCATCTGCTGCCACGCTTTGTAGAAGGGATCAACTGAGGTCCAAATGTCAGGGGTAAAGGGCGGTGGTACAACCGCCTCTTGAAGCGCCAGCACCTTATTGCGGAAGGTGTCGTCGCCGGCCCACTGCTTCGCCAGCAGGCGATAGGTGGGTGGGCTGCTGTTGGCTTCGTTGTTGGCATTTTCGGACACGGAGCTGCTGATCAGCAACGCACCGTCGGTACCCAGCCACTTGAGGAAAGTCCAAGCTTCTTCAGGATGCTGCGATTGGGTCATTATGGCAAATGCAGTGTCCCAGGCACCGACGTTTCCCGTCCAGCCCGGTGTGACCACTGGTTGACCAACAAAGGCTGCGTTAATACCAGCATTAACGGCTGCAATATAGTTCGATTCGCTTCCGTAGGTCATACCCACTTTGCCCTGAAGGAACAAATCATCTATTGCTGTATCGCCCAATAGTGCCGAATTGCTATCCGGCGTCAGTTTTTCATCATTCGCGATCTTTAAATCGTCCCATGTCTTGAGCCAGTCCGCTGTCTGCGAAGGATTGGTGCAATCGCGGCCATCTGGGCCAAGTATGAAAGGATCGCTCATATTGTTATTCATCGCATTCCAGTTCGGCGGGAAGTTGACCGATCCCCAGATGCGCTTGGAGATGTCGTCACTGGGATTATTGATGGCACGGGCAGCAGCCAACCAGTCGTCATACGTCATCACATCGCTGGAGGTCGGCACAGTTAGACCTGCCGCTGTGAACAGATCGGCATTGATCACCATACCCCATAAGGACATGTTGACGGGCATCGCATATACTTTGCCATTAAACATATTCCACGCCTTGAAAATCGGATAGAAATCATCTTGTGTAAAGCCGTCGCGTGCGAAGAAATCATCCAGTGGCAGGACGTGTCCGGCTTTCCACAGACGGTAGCTGCCGGACATGACAGCGATATCAGGGGCTTGGCGTCCGGCAATTGACGTTTCCAACTTGAGGTTGTAATCCGATTCCGGAACACCAAGATGCTCGATGTGGATGTTGGCATATTGGGCTTCAAAGGCCGGAATAATCAGGCTATCCATATAAGCATACTCAACGCCACCGAAATCCCATACTTGCAACGTGACCGTCTCGCCTTGTGCCTGAATAGGCGACAACCCCATCGTCATAGTCAAAATTAGCAGCAAGCTTAAAAATAAAACCCTGTATTTTCGGGTGACCACCTTCATAATCTTAACTCCTCTTTATCAATATTACTAAATTTAACGCAAAGGTCAGCACTTTCGCAAAATATAGACTAAATCTTTAGCAATGTCAAGCAACAGCCAACCGAATATGATAAATATTTATCAACAATGATCCGAAATGATAAACAGATTGCGCAAAACGTGGTATCATCGTGAATTTGAAGATCAGCGATCTAGCGACAGAACGGGCACTATTAGCCCGCTTAAAAGGATACATATGGAAAAAATGAGCAACAGCAAGCCGCGCGTGACGATGAATGATGTCGCTGAACGGGCGGATGTCTCACCTGCAACAGTGTCGTTTGTCTTTTCCGGGAATGGTCGTGTCAGCGAAGAAACGGCGCGACGGGTTCTCCAAGCTGCCGATGAACTTCAGTATCGCCCGCCCCGCCACCGCCGCCAGGCATCCGTCGAGCGCAACTATCAGATTCCAGCTGGGCGAGGTTCCCACAATCCTGACCCTACTATTGATCTGGATGAAGAAATTGACCTAGTACGCTTGGAGTATGATGCCCGACGGCAAGAAGGCTACAGTGTCGATCAATTTGAGGAAATCGTCCAAGCGCTGATCGAAGGTGATCCAACGCTGCAAGATGTGCAGATACTCTATCGCCGCTTGGAAACCAGCACCCTGCGCCCGGACTACCCGTATAATGAACCGAATGATTGGGATGCTATTATCAAGAGCATCCAGCCGTTGAATGAAAGCCGCATTTTTTTCACTCGCGATGGCTTGTTCGAAAAAATTTACGGTGGTTGGCTCGGACGCTGTGCGGGTTGTGTGCTTGGTCGCGCGGTCGAAGATCTAGAGGAAGTGGAAAACACCTACGAGACCGTCGAAGCTTATCTACGTCTAGGCAATGCCTATCCATTGACGGATTATGTGCCGGAGATTATCTCCTATCCCGGTGCATTTTCACATTCCCCTCGCCCAACAAACACGTTGCGCGGTCATATTCACGGTACTCCGAGAGACGACGATCTCGACTTTACCCTGCTTAACCTAATCGCCCTAGAAACCTATGGAGCGGATCTGTCGTCCCATCAGATTGCGCAGACTTGGTTACTGCGGATTCCTTACAATTTGGTCTATACTGCCGAGCATACGGCCTACCGCAACTTGGTCAACCATTACGGCCCGCCCGATTCAGCACTCTTCCGCAATCCATTCCGCGAATATATTGGTGCCCAGATTCGGGCAGATATGTTCGGGTACACGGCACCTGGTCAACCGCAAACTGCCGCCCTACGCGCCTATCAGGATGGACGCATGTCACACACGAAAAACGGCATATACGGCGAAATGATGGTTGCGGCTATGATCGCGGCAGCCTTCGATGCACCCGATGTCGAGACAATCATCCAAACAGGGCTGTCGGTGATTCCACCCCAAAGCCGCATGGCGGAGGCGGTGCGTGCAGTGATGCAGGCAGTTCAAGTGCAGCATCTGGACTGGTACGACGGAATAGTGATGGTCAATCAGTATTGTGCCGATTATCACTGGGTCCATGTCCTGCCGAACATCATGATCGTCGTCCACGCTCTGTTGCAAAGTCAGGGCGACTTCGAGAAAGCCATCACGATTGCGGTGATGTCTGGCAAGGATACCGACTGCAATGGCGCAACCGTCGGCTCGATCTTAGGTGTGTTCAACGGCGCGACGGCCTTACCGGGTAAGTGGATTGCCCCGCTCAATGACCGGCTTGAGTCGGCAGTCGCGCATGAGGGTGATAATGCAATCTCGGAGTTGGCGCGCCGTACACTCAAACTAACCGTCGATTTTATGGGCGTTTAGTAGGATATGGTTTCATCATGAATCTACCCATTATCGTCTTGTTTAATTCTTGCTGAAACGCTTTATCAAAGGCGTGACACAGGTGGATTGAAAACGTATCCCGAACGTCCAACTTCGGCTCAAAACTGCTGATACGACACGCCGCATCGCAGCAAACAACCACTGCACCTGATTTCTGTTGTGATTGAAGGACAAAATCTAATGAAAACTCAGCAAGACTCGCCTGAAATTAGCAAGTTACATGAAGTCATTCTCGTCAGAGGCGCTGATTTGGAATATGTCGATGCCGACTGGGGTCAGCTTACATGGTATGCCAGCGGCAAACACGGCAATACCGATTATCTAACTTTAGGTCGCTGTATTATTTATCCCGAAAAAGCCAATCCCCGCCATTCTCATCCAAATTGTGACGAAATTTTGACCGTCATTCAGGGCACAATTCGCCATACTTGGAATGACGGTGAAGAAATCGAGATGAGTGAGGGTGATACCATCACCATTCCTCTAGGAGTGCCGCATCAGGCACGGAACGTCGGGACGAGCAATGCCATCCTGATAATCGCCTTTACGTCAGCCAATCGCCAAACGATAGGCGAACAATGATGGCTGCAAACGTTCGTCTCACCATGCTCAATTCAATAGCCGGGAAAGAATTTGAACCCGCGCTGGATCGGCACGTCGAATGGAATTTGCGTACCCTCGATTTGAAGAACGAAATCTATGGCAAATCAGTTGATGAGTTGTTACCGCACGAGGCCGAACAAGCTGTATCAGCCATCAACGCACGCAATCTGGATGTCACGACACTTTCAACTGGACTCTTCTATGGCGAGATTGAGCAGGGGGAAACCGCATTTCGGGCACAGTTTAGCGCCAGTTTAGATCGCATTCTTAAGACCGCGCCGATCTTCAAGCCGCTGAACGTCCGCCTACTCTCTGCGCGATCATCCCAACGCCCAACCATTCCAAACTCAGCAGAATATCTCAAGGCACGCCATCCTTGGGTTTTTTCGGTCTACCGCGAAGCCATCCAACGCCTGCATGAGGCTGGTTTCTTCGTGGTGATTGAGAACGAAGTGGATTCAACCATTTTCACACATCCGCAGGAAATTGTAGATTTTTTTGAGGTTTTAGATTGCGCCGGAAAAGTGGGATTAACTTGGGATATCGGCAATCTTTGGGAAGAAGGCACCTTTCCTTCGCTGGATGTCTATTACCAGCTTAAGCCTTTGATTAGTATGATCCACCTTAAAGGCAGTAGAGATGTGGAGCAGGACGGGCTGACGAAACGGTTTGCCAGCAGTTTGGAAGACTGCCCATGGAATGTGCTCGAACTGGTTCAAGCCGTTGTTGATGATCAAGTAAGTCCGGTTATCTGCCTAAATCCAGCGCACGGAGCAACTAGCCCTGCCTATAATCACAGCCTAGAAAATTATTATCAAGACTTACTTTATTTGCGCCACCAAATCAAGGGAATTGAATAGCTATGACGTATCAACGAGAATTTAAGCAGCGGCTCAATGTTGCTCTCGTCGGCGTGGGGTCACACACTTATCGCAATCTCCTGCCAGCGCTGCATTTTATGCCGATTCATCTGGTAGCCATCTGCGATGTCAACGAGGAACTGGCGCGAACCACCGCTGAAGAATATGGTGTTCAAAAGTCTACACCAGCACCCAAGAACTATATGCCAACGAAACTTTGGATGCCGTTTTTATTTGTGTTGGCCCGCATCTCCACGCTCAGATAGCAATTGAAGCGCTCGATGCCGGGCTGCA
>JBBSBS010000201.1:0-10913 GCA_038251045.1 Aggregatilineales bacterium
ATAATGACGAGCATGGCGACGACAGCGGCAGCGATCGACTTTAAGATATTAGATATCTCTATTCGGATTCGTTTTGTCATCCGTCGTGTATAGATTATCTATGTTGTCGACACCAAAATACGTGCCATCATCATCCAGTGTGTCAATTAGATAGGACACGCCATCATGCTCCAAAATTAAGCGCCCCTGCGAATCGAAATAGGGTGCCATCTCCCCTGCATCTCGGGTATTATTCTCATTGATCTCATCGCTTTCAAGCACAGTCGCACGCTGCTCCAGCTCACGGAGCCGTCCCCCGCCCAATTCATCCGGGTCAGCGTCAGGATCCGTTTCACTTGGGAATAACCAGCGTCCGATTGCTTCCTGACGAATTTCGGCCGCGTTGTGCCTATTAGAAGCAACTTCCCACAACTGCTCATCATTGAGCGAGTCTAATTGATCCATTTCATAGATTTTCATCCCATTTTTCACCTTCGCTTATGCTTTGCCATGAGATACCGGCAGATTCTGGTTGGCTGCTACCTCATCTTTTACTGTGATACTGATGCCCTCGGCTTTAGCGCCTAGTTCGATTATGTATCCCTTCAAACTTCACCGTACGCCTCTTTCTGTGTAACTGAGAGTGAAGCTGACGCGGACAACCCATTGGTGCTGGTTTAGGTGAGGGAAGGAGTGAGGACAATAACATTTCGGCAAAAAAGATCAGACTTTGACACATTCGTAACTTATTACGTACAAATCTTCGCGCTTGATACTTCTTCTTTTGTTCAGCACTTTTAGTTTTAGATAATTATCCATGCTTTACTCTAGCCTACATGAGCATCAAGCTCAATCGGTCACAAGTAGGATAAATAGATCGTCCTTTTGGCTAAGGGAATTCACCCATCAGCCCTTGCCCAAAAAAGTTTACGCAAATCACCTAGCAGGATATTTCACTAATTATCATCCACACTAACAAGAGAAGATTCGGGGCGATCATTGCAGTCTGGTTCGATGAGTAATTTCGAATATTTCCCTCTAAATTCACTGGTCCTTGAACTGAACCAGTGTCACAGGTATAAGTTCAATCAGTTCATGCTCGATGCAGATACACTGTATAATTCTGTATTTTGTAGCTCAAAAGTGATACTGTGACAGGTTCGCTGGTTCACCTGTGACAGCGATTGTGGGGTTCTCGCACAAGAAAAAGAGAGTGCCTCTCTCAGTGAACCACTGTCACACCTGAAACAGGCACTTCTAGTCTCCATCACTGCAATGTTTCGTGTCGCTATGCTGTCACTGAAACACTGTCACAATCGTCACAGCCCAGAAAATCAGCTTTCAACTGCCAGAGTCGCGTCGGTATTCCCCGGATGCGGCGCTGTATCGTCAAGTTGTTTGTACCGGGAATGAGCCATCCATCCTCCTTCAACTGCGCTCCAATTGCCGGTGTGTTGAACTTAAGTGACTGCACTCGCAGAACAGCGCGGTGAGCGACATCAGGCAGCAGATAGACATAACGCTCGTCGAGATAACCGACAATAGTGGTTCCGGGTCGCGGCTCCTCTGGCTCACGCATATCTTTTGCCAGCATGAGTTCCCCGCTGGCGAGAAGCTGCCCCAAGGTGTCAATGAACACTTGTCCGGCGCGTTCATGCTGCACCGCTTTCACTGTTTCCACGATGCTGTCCTGCCAGCTTGGTAACAAATCATCACAGTCTTGTTCTGCCATAAACTGACGAAGCAGCTGGTAGGTTGTGACCAGTACCGCCCAGTTCTGTACCATTCGCCCGGTATTGACCTGCCGTCCCAATTTGCTCATGAGGTTATCACGATAGCCTTTCACGTTCGACTCGAAACGGTTTACCAGTTCCTTAGCAAGTCTTCCTTCATCCGCCTGTGCCGCAATCCACTGGACAAACTTCGCAGTAAAACCGGGGAGTTCGTCGCGTACCGCTTCTAACTTTGTCAGCATCGCCCCGCCCGGATCGCGTTTCTCCCAGGGCGGAATTTCCAGTACCAACATGCGGGACAGGATTGAGGCTTCGCCTTCAATGGTTGTCTCGCCCGTAGACAGCAGCAATCCCCGACAGGGTCGTTCCTGCCGCAGTTTGGCTTCGCGGGTCAACCTGCCCCGTCCCATACCCCGTGAATAACTCTGCAAAAAGCGGGTGAAGGTACGCTCATCAGCATATATGGACTTATAATCGTCCACCCAATACAAAGTATCTGCCAGCGCATAGCCCAACGTCTCGACGGTATTGACCGTATCGCCCCACTGCGACGGTGGTGAATCACGGGTAAATTGTCCATAGAAGCTGGTCAGCAGCGACGCAATCTCCGACTTACCACTGCCTGAGGTTCCCACTAGATGCACCGCTGGTCGAGTCGAAGCTGCGGGAAAGAAGCGCTGCACAACCGGCAGCATCGCAAAAGCAATCAGCGACGGTGCCAGCTGTTTGGGAAGTGTATCAACTGCTGCCTTGAAAGCTTTCACACTATCCTGCCAATCGATTTTACCCAACCGATAATCCCGTAATCGTGTTTCAAGTTCGACTTCTAGCGGCTCCACGAGCTGCCCCTCCGCGTTGATGCTGATCTCAGGTGAGACATAGACCCATTTGCCATTAATCTCCGTCCACCCCATGAAACGGTAAGTCTTACGGCGGGGATATGTTCCTGACAATGCCAGAATTGCAGGCGCAAGATGGCGGTTCATACCGGCTCGTACCGTAAAACTCTCGCCTGCGTGACCAGCAATGAACCGTTGTAAAGCATTCGGATCACCAAAGAGTTCGCTTGGAACATTGACTTTGAGAATCTCTTCACCACAAGATAACTCCAGCGAAGTGAGATGCTCGATTTGCCCATCATCATCCATGCGGGAAGTCCGCTCCAAGACCCGTCCGCTCCATCCAGCGACAACCTGGCGACTGATGCCCCGTTCGGTCTGCTTTTCAAAAACCATCTGTCCATCAACGGTGAGATATCGTTCCGTCACAGGTGCGCCAGCAAAAGCACTCCGATTTGCGGCACGTTTCGCCTCTCGATAGAATCGGTCTAAATCAGCAATTTTTAAGCCATCGCTACATAAACCTTTGAGGCGCTGGCGCTCGACCGCCCATTCAATTGCGTTGAGATGAGAGCACGCGGTCACAGCGACTGTGATTTGCTCCATGGTTGGGCGTTCGCGCTCCATCTCGGGCTGTCCAAAACGACCAATCAGATCCTCCACCTGCTGGTGGGCTATTTTTCGTGGCTCCGGAATAGGATCGCGTGGGCTCTGGCTGTAGACGCTGCTAATCGTCGCACGAGCCTCATGCTCACGAGCAGATGGGTTTTCGATGCCTGCTCCGTCGGCAACATATCTTGGAATTAGGAGCTGCTCCGCTTCGTACTGGCTTTGTCCGGCATCACGGATTTGGCAGGCTGACGCGAACAATTCACTATTGCGATTGCCATGAGTTGCACCGGACGTAAGATAGCGCTCCGTTCGGTTTGGCAGCGGATGATATTTGGTTTCGTTTGAGGTGACAACATGCATTCCGCCAATCTTCTCGATGCGCGGCTGGATTGCTAACCAATCGAATGTATCCAGTGTGTAGCGTCGTTCAGGGTGACATTCGAGAAAGCTTACCACCACACCGCCCCGCTCTGGCTTAGTGTTCACCGAATCCGGGAGTCTCATGATGCCCGCGACCGTTTTCACGTATTCCGAATCGCCGCCCAATGCTGCGAATAATCCACGCAGGATATCAGCAACTTTCTGCCGATCAGTGTCACTTTGAAGCAGATAGGGTTCTTCCAACAACCAATAGCCATGCCACCCGCCACCACTATCGAGGATGAAGGACGGCGCGGGATCGAATTCACGTAACTTGGTCAGCTCTTTTTCGCGTTTCTGTGGATCATCGTCGCAATCGATGTCGATCCACAGTGTTGAGACCAGCGCGGCAGTTTCCGCCTTGCCCTGCTTCACCTTGCGCAAACAGGGTGCAAAATACAGTCCGAAACCTTCGCGATTGAGAACTTCCGCCTGCTTGAACACGGTTGCCAACTCACGCTGATTACCTACCTGTCCCCACAAAGAACGAGCCTCACCTGTCGTCGGGTGGATGCAGCGCAGTTCCAGATAGAGTTCATCCGGGCTTCCTTTATATAGTGCCGTTAGAAACTCGTGCCGCCCGGCGCTGGGTGTGCCTAACGTATCCGTCTTGTTGACGATTCCATTTTGTGTCATACTCTTTTTATTCCTATTCGGTACACAGGGGTTTGGAGCGCACACGTTTGGCGACGGTTGGCGCTGCTTTCCCCTGTGTGCTTTCTCGGTCAAAGTTCAATATCGGGCACTATGTCCCTTTCTTCATATCGCCCAATCTTATGAATGAGTGCTCCTCGTTGTTCAACACTTATCCCGCTGATTATTTCCGTGAGTTCTTTCAGTTTGTTCATCTCTCCATTCATTTCTTGTGCGAAAGTCTGAGCGAAAATTGTTGCCTGCTCATGGGGTAATCTGGATACCAGTGGGCGAAATTCCAGCCGGAGCGCATCCGGATCGTCTTCTGTTGGAGCAGAAAAATAGCTGTAGTAGCCGACAGCACTGGTCTGTTCATCCGTCCGCCGCATCCCACACCAGATGTTCCAGCTTTCACCTTTGTCATTAAAACATTACGCCATGCGGCTCGCTTTCGACAATCTGGCGTTCCTGTTCGCGTGCTTCAGCCAGTTCGTCATAACGCTGCTCCCAGTCGGGACCAACATAGCGCTCCAACTGCTTGACCATCACCTTCTCGGTCACGTCATGCAGCATGTCAATGTGATTGACCTTACGATTCCGGCTGAAAAACAACGGCACCCTCTGTCCATGTTCTTCGTCATACACTGTTCCCGGCAGCACCACGTGGCTATGAGGATCGTGCAATCCCGGCGCTTGTGGATCATCCGTCAAACGATGGTGTATCACCCATGAAAATTCGACTCCTGTATCCAGACCTCGCGCATCAAAGAAATCTTCAATTACGTTTTCCGTCAATTCGCCTACAAACTGCGCCCGCTGCTCTGGCGCGACCATACCCATTAAATCCGGTGACGGATTAATCACCAACGAAAATGTCAGCACATGTTCACTCTTGAGGTCGTCGCAGCGCTCGGCGATTTCAGCCACTGAACCACCCATGCCATGATCGACCCACCGTTCACGACCGGCGACATGTCGCGCTGCCTCATCCCTACTTTCTCTGTATGTCAGGTAGCGCAGTAGGTTTTTCGACTGCTTTGCACCCTCGTCGGATGGTTTCTTGTACTGCACATTAGCGACACACATCTGTTTTCGATCCATCCACTACCCCTCACGGCGACGGCGGATGCTGTTTATAAAGTCAGTGAACTGTGTAGTCAACGCTTCGACTTTGGCATCCAATACATCCACTTTGGACTCGACACCTTTGGCAATGGCTCGCCGCGATCCCGGTAGATCTTCCTGCGAGGCCAGATAATAGTTGACCGCATCGCGCAGCATCTGATTTGGGCTAAGATTGACCGTCATCCGTTCGCTGTACGGATTAGGTTTCTTATTCACTCGGCTTGTCCTTCCTCTATATAGGCAGCTTCAATGGCCTGACGAAACTTGGCTGTCGGGCGGAAACGGACGTAAATACGTTTTAATGTGTTTGGCGCAGCGGAGCCGTGTAACTGCTGAAGGCGCTGTCTGACGGCACCCCCAACACGAAACGTCTGCACCTCGACCACCAACTTGCCCAGATCGGCTACGGTCACACTCTGGTCAGGTTGAGTCAACGCGTCCAGCCACAATTCCGACATGACTTCTAACACTTCGGCTACGTCGCGCCGTTTTAGGCGCGGCAGACGCTTACTGATTTCGGTGATTGTCTGACGATAATTCAACTTTCCTGTTCTCCCTATCTCGTAGCCTGCATGGACTGCATATCGCCTGAACGAATATGATGCGAATTTCGAACGCATTCTGGCTGCGGGTGCGTTCGGTGGACGCGATGTGTCGCGTCCACGAGTGTGGCGGCCTCTCTGCACCGCCGCGCTCATGCAGGGGCGACAGCCGCTGCATCAGCCCCCACGGCGCATGAGTGGCGAGCGGATTTAGCTCGCTTAGCGACGGGGGAGAAAGTCAATTTGGACACACACTCACCATCCCCGTCGCTGGAAGTCGCAGCGCCTCGACGCTGTGACTTGCATGGCAGAGCCATGCGTTGTCTTTGTCCTACACATCTCAGTGAGTTGGATCCATTGGTCTTCTCCTTTCGCTCCTACCATTGGATACGCTTCATTCGTCGTGTCCGCCGTTCGCGGTCGTTGTCTGACAATGCCGCTTCAGTCCGTTGTAGGACGGTATTATTAGCGGGCGCTCGCGCTTCAGGCTGCATTGCCACCTGCCCTACACCATTGATGGCAACCTGTTGAACCAGGCGTTCCAGAAAGCCTGGCATCTCATTCAGTGCATCGCGTATCCAGAGGGTATCCTGACGAACTTCCAACAGCTCAGGGATGGTCAACAACTTTTGTATTCGTGGCTGCTGCCCCAGATATCCCCGGATCAGATCACGCACCGCATCACTCCGTTCGCCTTCCTCAATCCCTTCCCACCAGTCCAGAATGTCGCCATCGGAGTCCTCGAATACTTTGAAGGTAATCATCCGGTACTGGCGCTTGGCCGTTTTTCGCTTTGCCATACTTCTCTCCTTTATTGGGAGTCTTATCCGTACAACCCATCTGGCTGACCAGTAAGACCGGCCTCAACACCGAATCCATCATTTCCGTGCACTGAAATGGGCATAATGCAGATAACCTCTGGCATTCGCCATCTGTGCCTCTGGCACCAGTTTCGTTTGCGGGTAGGCTTCCGCCACCTGCTCATACACCAGCTCCGCGCCACCGCCCGACAGGTAAATCACATCGACGGTTGTTCCACGCTGCCATTTCTCCGAGAGTAGATTCAAGGTTGAACTGCGGAGTGGAGCAAGGGCTTCTTCAACTTCATGGCTGTAATCCACTGGCTTGCCACTGGCGGTAAAAATGCCAGATCGCAAAACCTGCTCGACGATTTTATGCGGCATTTTTTCGCGGTAATCCCGTTCCAGCATGGTGGCAATACGCTCCTGTGCGGTATAGACCCCACTTTCGACACTGCCACTTTCCGAATCAAGAAAATCCCCGTCGTCATCGAGGATGATGTCCACCGTATAAGTGCCCACATCCACCACACCGGTTCGCATATAGGTGTGATAGACATTGATATCCCCTGTTTCAGTCAGCATCATGGCATATGCCGAACCATAGGGCTGCGGCATAACAATCACTTCGGTCACATTGGCAATGACTTCAGTAGCGTCCGTCTTGATGAGGTGCTGTCCCAGCAGTGCTTGCTTGAATTCACTTGCATCCCGCATATGATCTACCGGCAGGCCACTGCATAAACGTAGATGGATGACATCCCGCCCATACACCCCCTGCGCCAGTTTGCCAATAGCGGCTTTCGCCAGCCGCAGGCGGAAAGTATTGCCCATCGTCTTTTCGTTAGCCGTGCGTCCCCGCAATCGGAGAAGTTCGCCGATTGGAAGCTGCGCTAATGCCAGATCACCTACAAACCAGGTGGAGCCGTCTTCATCCGTCAGTTGGTCGCCGGGATACTTGGCCGTCAGTGCTTCTTGCTGGAACTTGATTTCACGGGCATGACCCGCGACCGATGGAAAAGCTATCGCGGTTTGATCCGTCACGACTTTGGTGACACCATAGCCGATGTCTAATCCCACTGTGAGGATGCCGCCCGCTGTGTGGGGTGTTTCCGATACCTGCTGCCGATTCTTGCGCCTGTTCATACCATCTGCCTCCATAAATAAAAACAGCCCGTCTACTCCTGATCGGTAGATGCGGCTGAAGAACCACCAAAATCAAGTTGTGGATAGGAAGAAAAAGCGAACGCTACGTCACTGGGATCAAAAGGCGTGAAATTCTGTTGAGTATCTTGATTCCAATGGCATCGGGCGCTGGTTGGATCGCATTCGCCTCAAGGGCAAGTACCCGATGTATACCGCTCAGAAACATGTCACCGCAGCCGTGACACGCGGCTTTCAGAGTCGCGACAGCATCTTGCTGGTCGGTCAAATGGGAACGGGCAAGACGCTGATGGGAGGGTCGACGGCGATTGCGATGGCATCTGGGGTGGTTGAAGGATTGCGCGGACAGATTCGTGAGGATCAAGTGGTGCTGATCGTTGCCCCACCCCATTTAATCGAGAAGTGGAAACGTGAACTGCACAGTATCAGTCGTAACATCCTGATTGAACGGTTAGACCGGCACGAGAAACGCTCAAACTGGCGTTTATTTGAAAGGTAGATTGCTCCGCCTTGTACTCATCCGTATCTTTCCAGTAAGCGCTGTAGGGATACTTCTTTTCACCCTGATAGATTCGGGCGAACGAACCTTCCCCGAAATGGTAGAAATAGCGCAGCACAATCATATGCCAGGTGCAGTCAGGGAATGCTTTCATGATTTGCCACTGTGGAACAGCATTCTCCACCATCTCCCGCATCTGGTTGAGTTCTTCTTCCGACCAGAAAACACGTTTCGCTCCACGTCGAAAATCGAAGTCCGAGGTGCTGCCATCCCGCCAGTAAATCGTCATCCTACGGTTCAAACGGTCAAGCTCGGTTACTTTCGCGTGGTATGCCAGCGCCTGAAACAGTTCACGGCGATGTTCAGCCGGGACTGCTTGCCAGTTGGCGATAATTTTCGCCAGCACCGGGCGCATATCCAACAGCGACTGCCGCTGCCGGTTGCCCGATTGCAGTTCAGCCAGTTCAGCCGTCAAACGCATAATGTTGCGCTCATTGGCTTCATAACTGGCTTGAAGCTGGCGTACCATCTCCGGGTTTTGTAAAGTCTTGAGGTTCTCCATGATGGCGAGTTTTGTGCGTTCGGCATTGCGGATTTCATTTTGCATCCGGCGTACTTCACCATACCCATCGCGTCGGGTGCTTTCTAACGCAGTTTGCCATGCGGTTTCGTCCAGTGTCGTCGCTTCCAACCGCTCCAGCAGTAAGCGATCAATCGCTCCATCCAACCAATCCGCTTTGACCCGAAATACCATCTGGCTGCGAAGATTAGTCAGCTCATAACCGTAGTTGTCATTGATGTTGTTATAGGAACTGTACATACGGCGGTGCGGCGCACCGGGGACATCATCCGAGAAGATCAACCCGGCATATACGGGTGGCGGGCAGCCGCGCTTCGCTCTATCATGACGGACAAAGGGGCGCTGCGGCATGTAGTTGGGGTTGGGATCGCCCTGAAAGTCCACGTCCGACAGGGCATTGAAAGCACACATGAAGTCATCTTCATTGACGAGCGATTCATGATTGTGATAGTACAGGATCACACCCTTCTTGACCCAGTGACCCAGATAGACGACATTGGTAAACATCTGCTGCAAGCCCGAATACGAGTGCATCAGCCGCCCGGTGTGAATCGAATGATGTTTGATGATGATGTTGATTTTGAACCCATCCGGCACTAATTCGTGGACGTTTTCAGGTATGAACGGGCCATGCTCCTCAACGTATTCCCACATCTGCTTGAGATTGCGATTAAAACGTTTGAAGGCTGCGAAGTAGGCACGCACGACTGCCGCGCAGGGTTCAAACGGCGCGTACTTCTTGTAGGTGGGATTGCGGGTTCCATCGGGCAGTTTCTGGCGCAAATCGACCATGTAACCAAAGGCAACACTGCGCCCTGACCACAAGCCCTGATCGACCAGATATTCCCGGCTGCGTCCCAGCCGTCCGCGAATGTGATATTCCAGATAATCGGCTGCTGCCTGGGCTTCTTCGCGGAAATTCTTCATATCGTAGACACCCATCGTTGGGTGGGTGAAATCATACACCGTTCGCTGGGTCATCACCCGCACATGGTTGCGTTTGCAGGCATCAATGAAGATATTGGTCTGAATCTGAGTAACATCGCGGAAGAAGCGGTCAACATCCTGCGCCGCCACCAGCCCGATTTCGCCATTCTCAATGAGTTCCATTAACCGGGATAATCCGGGACGTTCGCTGATTTTCTTCGAGCCGCTAATTCCGGCATCCATGTCAATCATCACGATGCTGTCGCGTGCCCAACCCTGCCGGACGAGGCTTTCAAACATATCCACTGTTTGCAGCGTGGTGTTGATATTGCCAATCTGGGCATCGGACGACTGACGGTAGTAAATCGCGGCAGGACGATCCACCGGCAGAGGCTGCTGGCGGTAGGGGTCAATCTGCTGCGTTTCCGCACGTCGGTATTTGGGCATTCTCTTCGTCTCCTCAAAATGAAAAACGCCCCGTCCTGTGCAAGTGATGCAACAAGACAGAGCGCGTTGGGTTACAATGCTCTCAGCCCTGCAATGTGACCTCATCACTTGCCGGGTCAGCCAGATCGGGGTGGTGGTACACTTCGGTCTGGCGCAACAACGAATTACCCTCAGTGTACTCACTTTCGTCCAGCCGCGCAACAATGCGAAGCATGGAACGATACAGCGACAGCAGATTGATGCCATCGGCTTCAGGCGTATGTGGTTGTTCATCGGGCAGGCGCTCAGGCTTCAACGGCTGCCTCCTGTGTGATCTGGTTTTTGTGGTGTTTGACTGCCTCCAAAATGAAGTGACGCGCCATGAAAGAACTGGGCAGATTGAGCCGCTTTGCCAGCGCATCAATCTCGTCCTGCTCCGTCTCGGTGAGCCGGATGCTGAACATCAAAGCTCGTTTAGGCTGGCGTTCCGGTAGGGTGGAATTCAGTTGGGTGCTCATGCGATAAGTCTCCTCGTCATACTGACAAGTTCAGACTATCACACTGACCTCGCTCAACTTGAGGAAAATTACAGTTTTGACCCGTCAATTTTGACAAGGGGTGGGTAAAAATTACG
>JBBSBS010000202.1:0-10900 GCA_038251045.1 Aggregatilineales bacterium
AGAAAGCCACCGAGTTATTATTATCCCGTTTAGAAAACGATGGCCCCGACAGCCCTCAGGAAATTATATTGCCTGCCGAGATCATTGTACGTAAATCAAGTGCAAAGCCGGTGCGATAAGCAGTTAGTATGAGTAAACTAGGCATATGTTACCGTTTGAGATCTCGGTTTCGCTGACTACATTGAGCGATCAATAACATGCCAACAAAGGTCAGCTTAAATCACTAATCTTTCGGCATAAGCGTCGCTGTGAGTGTCGGGGTAGGGTTACTGCTGCTCACGATGCTGTTGTCGTCAGGACTCCAAACACTATAACTGAAAAATTTGTTTTCAAGCCGCCCCTGTGCGATAAGATCTCGATACGACTCAGCTAGGTTCGATGCATTTGGAATATCGACCCCTGTAGAACGAGCATCCAAAAGAGCCAAACCATCAGGCAACCAAAAAGCATGTCGAAATGAGGAGTGGTATTTAGATTGAGCCGCCACTTGCAAGATCGTATTCAGTCCGTTTTGGAAAAGCAATTGCGATTGCCCTCCGGTCTGATTGCCTAGCCTTTCAGACCTGAAAGCATCATCCCCTCAACGAAGTAACGTTGGAAGAACACAAACAGCAAGGCTATCGGCAAGGTTGCTAATGTTGAAACTGCCATCGCGACCGCCCACTGGGGTTCGGAACTGTGGGATTGTGTAAAAGCAGTGATACCAACTTGAATGGGAGCCAGTTCTTGGTTCTTGATGATGATGAGTGGCCAGAGAAAATTGTTCCAACTATAGAGAAATATGATGATCGCTAAACTGGCAGAGGCAGGCGCAAGCAGAGGAAATACAATACGCCAAAAAATACGAAATTCACCAGCACCATCAATACGAGCTGCATCCAGCAATTCATCGGGGATACTGTAAACAAACTGGCGCATCATAAACACCCCAAAGGCATTCATGATGCCGGGGATAATCAAACCCGCGTAGGTATTGTCCCATCCAAAAGCGCGTACTTCGATGAACAATGGAACCAATAACACCTGAAATGGAATGGTCATGGTGGCGAGGATAAATACAAAGAAGAAACGCTTGCCCCAAAAATCGTATTTAGCGAAGCCAAATCCCGCCAACGCCGAGAAAAAGATTGTCACCACCACGTCGATGGTAGCCGTCAAAAAACTGTTGAAAAAGTATCGTCCGAGGGGTACTGTGTCAAATGCCTTTTGATAATGGGCAAGTCCTTGGAAATTCTCCGGGATAATATGCACAGGCGTGGCTAGTACTTCGTTTTCCGCTTTGAAGCTGCTGCTGACCATGAAATATAGGGGAAACGCAAAGGCAATCGTGATGACCAACGCTACGCTGAACCACATAATTTGCGACGCAAGTTTCCGTGTTTGCATAGATGCGGTTGAAGGCGCATTTTTTGCCCCGATTGGCTTTTGCACAGCGAAGGTATTTCCAGACATACTTATCCCTCTAACTCAGCGAAAACTGATCACTTCGACTCAACCATAGCTGAATGGCAACAACAATCATAATCATGGCAAAGAGTACCATCGAAACGGCAGACGCATCCCCCATCCGGTAAAATTGAAATCCGTACTTCCAAATGAGCAAACCCATGGTGGTGTTAACATCAATCGGGCCGCCTTTCCCCGGACTAATGGCATATTGCAGCGTAAACCCCTGAAAGGCGTTGATAGTAGAAATAGCGGCAATAAAAACGGCGGTTGGGCGTAGCAGCGGCAATTCGACACGGAAAAAAGATTGGAAGCGATTCGCGCCATCTACTAATGCAGCATCGCGCAATTCAGTGGGTATACCCGTCAGACCTGCTAACCAGATGAGCATGTAAAAGGGAATAATTGTCCAATCGGTGATGATAATCATCGATATGGGTGAAATGGTTGGATTATCGAGCCAATTTATCTCCCCTGCTCCGGTGAATGGCCTTAACACGGTCGTTAATACACCACTGGGATGCAGCAAGATACGCCACACAATAGCGACAACAATCAAAGAGGGTAAAACAGGGGAGAAGAAAAAGACCTTGAGGATTTCGCGGCCTTTAAACTTTTGAAAAAACACAATGGCTGCCAGTAGTGACAATATCCAAGCGGGTATGGTGGTTCCCGCGACGAAACCCAATGTTACCAAGATAGACTTCAAAAAAAGACGATCCGTCAACAAATCCTTGTAATTTTGTAGGCCGACCCAAACAGGTGGCTTCAAGAGCGTGAAATCGGTAAAGCTGTAATAGATACCGCTGAGGATGGGAAACAGGAAAAAAACGGCGAAAAATATTACTGTGGGCAAAACAAAAGCTAATCCCCAAAATTGCCGCCGTGCAATGAACGATACTTTAGGCCGTAGTGTTGTCATCTTCCTACCTTCGCCATCCACTCAAATTTCATACGGAGACAGGTCATTACTGGCCTGCCTCCTCGACCTACTAAAAACTAGCTCGTTGGCTTGGAACTTGCCAGTATCGCATTTACTTCTGTTTCCGATTCAGACAGAACGGTGTCGATGTCTTCATGACCGACAACCACACGATCACGCATCCGCATGAGGGCATCAGCGACTTCAAAGAAGCCATTGATACGCGGATGATAGGTGCTGGCGCTCAGTTCTTGCAGAAAGACTGGCATAACTGTGTTGCTCTTGAAATCGTCCGAAGCAACAAAATCCGCTTTGGCTTGGAACAAACCGGCTGTTTCGAGATACCCCTTGGGATTGTCGGTCAGGTAGCCTGCCAACTTCCATGATGCGGCTTGGACTTCAGGCGACGCACTCGAATTGACCATGAAGAAGTAGGCATAGTTTGCGAAACCATTCTTGTTGGTAGCATCTTTCCATACGGGTATTGGATGGATACTGTAGGCAATTTTGGCATCGTCAGCCTGTGGTGCGAACCAGTTACCACCATCACAATCGATTGCCAGTTCACCGGCGAGGAAAGCGGTTCGGCTGCTCGTGTATTGTGCGCCGCCCAATTTCCAATCATTTGCCCAATCATTCCAGTAGGAAAGTACCTGCTTCACTTCGGGAGTGTTGATGGACGCTGTATAATTGACTTCATCAATCATGCTTCCACCCAACTGCTGCACCATCGGGTTGAAAATCAGCAGCATGAAAATTGAAGCATCCCACTTAAAATCAAAACCACGTTGCGTGAGCGCACCGTTGGCATCGCGCACGGTGAGCTTCTCCGCGACCGTTTTCAGATCTTCCCACGTTGTTGGGAAGTCGGTTGCGGGGTCGAGACCCGCTGCTTCCCACATTGCATCATTGGTATAACAGGCATAGGCACTTAACTCAGTCGGCAACCCATATAAGGTGTCGTCAAAGGTTGCACCTGCCAACAAAGCATCGCCAGATTCATATGCACCATAGACCGCAGCCTGATCTGCATAACCAGCAGCAACAGCGTCTATCGGCGCCAAGACTCCTTGAGAATAATACTGACCAATGGCGAACGTGGCTTGGTTAAACAGATCAGGGCCAGAACCAGATGCTAATGCGGTCGACAAGGTGGTATCCCATTCCTGGTCAGGGACAACAGTGTATTCGACTTTAATGGTTGGATTATCCGCTTCAAACTTGGCTATTTGATCTTTATCCAGCGGCACGCGAGGAGGATGATCGTGCATCCACAGCTTAATTGTGACAGTATCCTGTGCGACAACTGCAGATGTTAGAACTGCCAACAGTACAAAAAGCACAGACAAAATTCCAAAACGTTTTACCATGTTGATGTTCTCCTGTAACGAGGTGATTGCTTGGAAGATGATTTTGGGATCCTGAGTTACACTCCGATATATGCCTCCCTTCAATGGGTATTCAGCCACGCACAGGCAGCTTCTGTTTGGGTGCTGCCGCTGCAAAACGGCGCGTGATTTCCTGTGGACGAGTGACTGCGCCACCAATGACGACAGCGAATGCACCACGCGCAAAGGCTTCTTTGACTTGCGCCGGTTCGACAAACCGACCTTCAGCGATAACCGGCTTACGGGTTGATTGCGTCAATTCACTAATAAACTCAAAATCAGGACCGTCCACAGATGGGCGACCGTGTGACATATAACCAGCAAGTGTTGTTCCTAATAAATCTGCTCCGGCGGCTTCGGCATATCGTGCATCTTCCATACATGAAAGATCCGCCATCACAGGGACATGCAATTCATCATGAATTTTACTGATGAGTGCTGCCAGCGGTTGTTGATCCGGTCGTGGAAGTGTAGTTCCGTCCATAGCCACTATTTTTGCCCCGGCTTGAACAACCAATCGGGCATCCTCAAAGGTAGGCGTAATGTAAACATCGTAGCCCGGATATTTGTGTTTATTAATCCCAATTACAGGGAGTGACACACTCGCACAGATGGCGGCAACATCGTCCGCACCGTTTGCCCGAATGCCAGCCGCACCACCCATCGCGGCGGCTCGTGCCATCGCTGCCATGTATTGCGAACCATGCAATGGTTCATCAGGTGCAGCCTGACACGAAATAATAATTTGTCCCCGTAGACTTTCGAACCAATCCGACATCAGTTATCCAATCCTTAGTTCAACTGCACACGGTATTCGTAACGATCAGCACGGTAATATGAACGACCAAATTCTATCGGGATACCTGTTTGATCATAGGCAACAGTTTCGACGAGTAATAATGGACTTTTTGACCGGATTAATAGATGTTTACTTTGTGTGTTTGTTGCCGAAACTGCTTGCACAATATGAGTGACCGTCGTTGGCTTTATTTGGTAGTGATCCTCTAAAAATGCATAGAATGACGCGGTGCCGTTCCAATCTTGCTCGAACAAATCTGGAAATCGTTTGCAGGCACTAATCGTAGTTTCCAGTGCCATTGGAATTTCATCCGCAAAGCGCAGCCGTTTAAGAATATAGACTTGATCATTGACTCCAACTTGGAGTTTATTTGCGACTTCGGCATCGGCCAAAATAATTTCTTGCTGCAAAACTTCGGAGCGAGGATTCATACCACGTTCGAGAATGGTCTCGCTGAAACTGAACACAATTCCAGATGTATGCGTGATACGTTTCGTGGCGACAAAGGTTCCCACGCCATGAATGATTTCCAACAGACCTTTGGCTTGCAACAAGCGCAGTCCTTCGCGCACTGTGCTGCGACCCACACCCATGTCACTCGCCAATTTTTCCACAGAAGGTAATTGATCGCCCGGTTTGAATTTACGGCTGTGAATGGATGCCGAAAGTTCATTCGCGACCTGATCAGTAATATTGCTGCGACTAATACGATTGGTCATGTAGCAACTCATCTGATGACCTGATATGTGTGAACGTAACATTTGTAATTCAGTTTGTCAAATTGGCATGATCCATTTTTAGAAAAGTGGTTTCCATGAGGTGTAAGGTACGGGCATCATAGGGGCTGGAAAGCGCTTCATACGTCTGCATGTCAATGGCTTTGTCGGTGGGGAAGTACCCAACATAATCATTGACCAGCCCGACCACCAGTGCCTGTGGGGCGACACGACGAATGTGGGATGCTAATTCACTAAATGGTTCACCGGGAATGCACAGTAATTCCCACATACCTATCTTCAAACGAGTTAGCACTGCCAATTGAAAAGACCGCCCATGCAGGGCATCCTGCAATTGCGTTTGAAGAATGCTGCCCTGAGCCCGCGTAAGCTCGATACGATTGCTAGTATCAGTAATTAACACGGGTGCAGTAGCCTCCGACAAGCTGCGAAATGGCAGATCAATGGCAACGGTTTCCCATGTAAGATTTAGGCTGGTATCCGCTGATGCGGGCATTTCGAGCATCGTCAAGATACATGCTGCCAACACCTCACCCATGCGCTCGACTTCGCCATAGGATTGATCGCGGCGTTGATAACGAGTGCTGATATCGCCCAATGCACCATTAATATACATGCATATCGTACGGGGATGTATTACTTGAAGGTGCTTGCGTGTTACGCCGATAAAATCTGCTGAATAATAACGTGTATCCGCACCCAACACTGTTGGATGACAGGCGTAATGAAACAGGATGCATTTAACAGAACCATCGAGACGTTCACAACACATGGTTGTGACCTGAGAGTCGACCGGAACACCGGGTTGATTGCGGTCGCCACCGATACCCGAAACCTCACCAACGCGCCACACCAACTGAACGGCTTCCATCTGAGCATGTGCAGCGTATGCGGCAGTCATAACCTGTGCCTGAATATACGTTACAAGCTGCATATCAAGTTGAGGTTTTTCGCCCATCGGAAACCAAGTTTGCAAACCGCATGGGCCACAATGCGTGTGTGACGGACAAATGATCACGGCCTCCGGAACTGTGCCTACCACATCCGCTAACTGCTGTCGCATAGGATCAGTAAAGGCAGCGCTGACCGCCAACACATCCAACGCAACGATGATGAGCGGTTGGTGCGATTCCCGCTTCAAAATAAGCACCTGTGCCATCAAAGGATCATGAGTACCGAGGTTGACACCTTCGCGTCCCACATAACCATCCATTGCTAAACCGACTTTGGGTGTAATATCGACTTCTGAAGCACCAACCAAGAGAAATTCAGACATATTTAGACTGCTCATTGATAAAATCTGCGCTGCATTGGATTATTATGTGACATTGCACAAAATACTACGGACATGTTGATGATGAATGATTCCCCGGCTCTTATTATTGCTGTAGATGGCGGACAATCCAGCACCCTCGCGCTGGTTGCCACGCTTGAAGGACAGATTATTGGTACAGGCTTTGCAGGGCCTTCAAACCATGTGGATGAACCCGGTGGCCCGGAACGATTACACGGTGCTTTGGATCAATCCGTGAGTGAGGCGTTGGCGGCATCGGGACACGACTCGAAGCAGGTCGTTGGCATATGTCTAGGAATGACCGGAGGTGCTAATCTGGCTTTTGACTGGATGACTAGTCGATACCCGGATGCGCATGTTCAATCCTATTACGATTATGTCACGGCTCTGGCTGGCGCAAGTCTAGCGCAACCGGGAATAGTTGTAATTGGCGGGACAGGCGCAGTGGCTTACGGACGATTAGCAGACGGACGTGAAGTTAAGGTTGGTGGTTGGGGCTATTTAATGGGTGACGAAGGCAGCGGTTATGATATTGGTCGATATGCGCTGCAAAGGGCGGCACAGGCCAGTGATGGACGCATTGAGATGACCAGTCTGTTACAGATGATTCCCGCCCAGTTGGGGTTAAAGGATCTAGAAACCGTCCACAAAATGTTGTATTCCGGTCAGGTCACACGCCCGCAAATTGCGCGCCTTACCATCTCAGTCATTACTGCTGCTGAAGCCGGTGATGCTGTCGCCCGTCGTTTACTAGAGAATGCAGGCGAAGAGCTGGCAAAAGTGGCTCTCGCAGTCGCTCAACGGCTGGGGATGAAAGAACAAGGTGTTCTTGTCTTTCCAACAGGCGGCCTTTTCCAGTCTAACACAATTATCAAAGAGGCTTTACGAAAGTCTATCGCTTTTGACGCACCCCATATTCAGGTTAAAGACCACGCTTTTCCACCGATCATTGTTGGTCTACTGCTCGCTTTACAATCCAATGTGGGCAGCCTCAGCGCAGCCATTATCGAGAACTTACGGGCAACTTTCCCGGCAGCGGCAGCTAACAAACATCAGAAACGGGAACAATCAAGTTAGCTGTCGTTCATAAGTGCCGTAGACGATCTTTATATTGAGCAAAAAGCTGTGCGTTGTGAGCATCGCCGCCATCGACATTGGCGCTAAGGGTAACAGGCACTTGTATACCTCGTGCCAGCATCTTTTGTACAACCTGCTGCACCATTGTATGGATTAATGCCACCCCAATAACGGTTGACGTAGCGCCGATCCGACCCGGCAAGCCTTCAATTTCCTGTGCTGCATCACCGATTGCACCGCAGTTATCCAATACAATATCAGCGATCTCGAATAAGCGTTTGCCGCTGGGATGTCGTGATGTTTGACTCTGTGAATGAGCAACCGAAGTCAATGCGATCACCTTTAACCCATGCGACTGGGCTAGCAGCGCCATTTCTATCGGAACACTGTTACGTCCCGAATTAGAGGCAATTAGCATGACATCACCCGGCTTAATGACATAACGTTCCAACACAACGGCAGCATAACCGGGTAACCGCTCGACATGGGTACTGCTCAACGCACTGAGGTGAAGCATCAAAGCAGGGTCTAGAATAGCATTAATAGCTACAAGTCCCCCTGCCCGATAAAACAATTCTTCTGCCAGCATATGACCGTGTCCGGTGCCGAAAGTATGGAGTACTCCCTCATGCGCCATACACTCAGCGACCGCATCGGATGCTTGTTCCAAAGATGATGCATTGCGCTGTTCAGCTTCATCCAATAATCCATGAATCGTATCAAAATAAGAAATCATGTTCTTGTACCTATCGAATAGAAACTATGAGAGTTCTTTACGAAGAATAGCAAATGTCCGTCGCTGTTTATAGCCTGCCTGTGTATATAAACGAGCCGCATCTTCACCCGTCCACATAAAATAAGAGTAATAAACTTGCCGGGTGCTCATTTCAGCCAAACAACGAAATAGCAAAATACGCCCAATCCCTAAATTACGTGCATCCGGATGCACACCAAATGGCCCAAAACGCTCCCGGCGCTGGGGGCAAAAACCGACGACTTCACCACGTAAGCGAGCAACAAGAATACACATCTGACTACTACTGTCACCAAAATATTCCAGCAAATATTCTTGCAAATGCCGATACCAATCCCAACCAAAATGGGTAGCCACAAATGGCATCAAATCGGGCAAATCAGCCGATGTTATGGGGCGAATCCACAGGTCATCTTCTTTCTGGCGCTTAAGCTCAAGCTGTCGAATCTCCGCCGGAATCTGAAATCCGCTCAAGCTCGCGCCCATACTAATCGGTTGTTCGATGACGGTGAAGCCAAACGCATCTTCCAAAAAGCGCAGTGCATCAGGATATGCTTGTGTATCGACACCCGGAACAAAATAATTCGGCACATAGGACGAAATTTCAAGCGTCTTACGCCCTTGCCCTTTCAGACGTGCTAGGATGTGGTTGAATAGTGCCCGACCGATACCTCGACGGCGGTAGTCGGGGTGAACACCAAAAGCCGTAATCCAACTCTTTTCCGGCTCCAAGCCTTGTAAAAATAACGGCACTTGCCGTGTGAGCGCTAACACAAAACCAACAACATGTTCGTCTTCAACAGCAACTACTAAATTTTCAGGTTGGAAATTGGAATCGAGCAAAACTTTTGTGTGGAATGACTCAGCACTTAACCGATCATGAGTCATCGCCAAATGCCAGACATTTAGAAGTTCAGATTCATCTCTACCGCGATAGGCTCGGATATCCATTGTCTTGCTCCTCAGGCGATATTTTTGAATGTGCAACGGCACCCTGAGTAAGTGTATTTGGCACAAGACAAATCTGCCATGTGACCTCTTCCTTTCATGGACTATGATACTGAGTTTTGTATCGTGTCCGATCACAGGGGTCACTTCACTATGGAGTATTAAAGAAAAGCATACATTCCGCCTAAGTTGGTTTCACCATAATCCACAGTGGGAATGAACTAAAATCATAAAAGTGGAAATTTTACTTACTCAAGGCGGTAACTTTTCATTTTCGAGGGGGCTCGAACCCCTGACCTTTACAGTGCGATTGTAGCGCGATCCCAACTTCGCTACAGACCCTTTTTTAGTACAGCGCATTCTGGTCGCTGCCGTTAATCATATCAAGATAAGACAGCGATCGCCGCGCTGCTGCAAACGCTTATTCTTCCCTGCGTAACTGCGGATACAGCAGCACATCACGGATGCTGCGCTGATCCGTCAACAGCATCACCAACCGATCTATGCCCATGCCGAAACCACCATTCGGTGGCATACCATAGCGCATCGCCCGCAGGTAATCCTCATCCAATGGTGTTTCGTCGTCCTCACCTGCGCGGAAAGTTTTCGCCATATCCAGAAAACGTGCTTCTTGGTCACGTGGGTCATTCAGTTCGGTGAAGGCGTTGGCGAACTCCATCCCCGCGATATACAGTTCCCAGCGCTCCACATGCATATCATCATATTCCACCGCTTTGGCGAAGGGCGAAATATCACGCGGGTAATCCATGATGAATGTCGGCTGAATCAGCTTCGGTTCGACACATTCGCCCAGCAAATGCTCCACCTGTTTGCCCCACGCCAAACCGGTCTTGATCTCAATCCCCGCCTTGCGGATCGCTGCTTCCAACGAAACCGCATCACGGTAATCCATGTAATCAATGCCCGACTCGGCCTTGATCGCGTCCCGCATCGTAATCCGCTTCCACTGTGGTGTCAGGTCAACGGCCTTACCCTGATAAGTGATTTTCGTTGTGCCATTTACGGCGATACAAGCTTCGGCAACATACCGTTCACACAGGTTAGCCACTTCGTTGTAATCGATATAGGCTTTATAAAATTCCAGCATCGTGAATTCGGTATTGTGCTTAAAGCTCACACCCTCGTTGCGGAAGTCACGCCCCAGTTCATACACGGCATCAATTCCGCCCACGAGTAAGCGTTTGAGATACAACTCGAAGCTAATCCGCAGGTATAAATCTTCATCAAGCTGGTTATGATGCGTAATGAAGGGTCGTGCCGCCGCGCCGCCATACAGTGGTTGCAAAATCGGGGTCTCGACTTCCAGAAAACCCTCGTTATCAAAGAAATTCCGCACTGCTTTGATAATCTTGGCACGTTTAATAAAGACTTCCCGCACACCTTTGTTTACGGCTAGGTCAGCATAACGCTGGCGATAGCGTGTTTCAACCGCGCTAAACTCGCCGAACTCGATAGACTCGACAAACTTTATGGTGACAAGACTTTACCTGGTTCGACACGGACAATCTGCCGGA
>JBBSBS010000203.1:0-10839 GCA_038251045.1 Aggregatilineales bacterium
ATCGCCACCTGCGCCTGTGGATAAGGCTGCCCACTAAACATGCCTACGAACATCCATCCCAAAACCGCATGCAGTCCAATGAAAATGATAAACCGCAGCCATTTTGGGCGGATGTTACGCATTTGATAGGCGGTTCGATGCCCCAATGCTAGGATTGCGACGCTAATAATCGCCACGATCCATAATCGTGTGGGCCACGCCAATGCCAAAATGCTTGTTGCTTGGGCTGCGAAAGCAATTTGTCGGAGTCGTGTCGATTGTTCGGCCTCAAACAAACGGCTGCTGCGCTTCCTCAGGCGCGGGATCAAGTAGGCCAACCCCAGCACTGCCACACCGAATATCCAGAACTCCGTTTTTACCATGAACGCGATCACGCCGATGATGATGCTCGCCCATATGATCACCCGGAAACTGCGTGCTAATGTAGATCGACTTGAAGAAAGCAACTTGGAAGGTATCACTCTATTTGCCCTGCCCAATCATCTCCGTAAGTGACTTCTCGCACCATCACACCAGCAGCCAACAGTTGCCTGACCATACTTGATCCCGATGCGCCGCCTGCCGGGAAACTGGGGTTATCCAGCACTACTGCCAGCACTTCTATTCCTCGTTGACGCATCTCAACTACTGTGTCCACCATTTCGGAGTCCGGGTAGGGTAGTATGATAGCTGCGAAGTGTTGCGTCATTTGTGCGCCCACTACTTGCGCTAATCGTCTTTTGCCCGTCGGTTGTACCCGTGCCAGATATTGCAGAAGAGCCATTTCGCTAACTACCCCCTGTGGCGCAGGCATGACATCATCATCGCTAATAACGTACAGGCTGTAGCCTCTATGCTGCGCATAATCTCCAATGCTTGCCGCAGCTTTTACTGCCCATTCAAATGGAGTATGTTTGGTCTTTGTTGCAGGATAAGGATGTTGGAATAAATCGATTATGAGAGTGAGTCCGGGTTGAGCCTCATCAGCAAACTCCTTGCTGATGAGTGTTCCCGTTCTTGCTACAGACCGCCAGTGAATATGTCGCGGCGGATCGCCCGCGCGATATGGTCGTACTCCCATCACCTCGTAGCCTACGCCTGCCTGAGGTCGTGCCACTTGTGCCGTTAATTGACGATCAAGCAGTTCCAATCGTTTTAGCGGACGGACTTCCGGGTATACCAGTGTCTTAGTATGTATTTTCAGTTGCCCGCTACGACGAAAGAAACCAAATGGAGCGCGTGACTCTGTCGTCTGCACAGGGAAGATGTGTAAACCTCGTCGGTCAAGCGTAACATTATATTCAAACTGTACGGCTTCTCCCTGCCCTAATTTGGGGATAAATAGACGTGTTTTATATTCTGGGCTGTCCGGCGCAGCTAATGGACAATTTTCTTCTACATGCACTAGCGAACTACTTGCGCCCTTTAACTTCTCAATCTGGAGAAAAATTCCAACTTCATCGCCCTCATATAGATCGGCATTCAAAGTCTTCCCAACACGCCGCTTGCCTGCGAGTCCTTTCAGACTGTTTCGGCTCAACCACCAGCCTGCCAGTACCACACCCAACATCAGTGCCGAAACAACATATAACCATCCCACCTGTGTTTGATTACCAAACAGGTATAGGATGATTGAAGCTGCAACAAAACTATAGGCTCGTGACGTAGGCATAGGTTTCAACTCAATCCAACAAAATATTCGCTGGTTAATGAATTATTGGGGCAATCGGCTGTATATGCTTTCAGGCTATTCTACGGGAACTCGTGTTTCTGCCATCACTTGCTCCAGCACATCATGTGCGGTTTCTGGTCGGCGATCACGCGTTAATAGGCGATGTGCCAGCACAGCCGGAGCCGCCATTTTAATGTCATCAGGTGTCGCGAATGTTCGCCCATGAATAAGTGCTAGTGCCTGCACACATCGTTGCAGCGCTGCACCCCCTCGTGGACTGACACCCACTACGACATCCGCATGAGTTCGGGTCGCCACCGCGATTTGCACAATATATTCTTTTAGAGGCCGAACGACATTTACTGCCTTCGCTGCCTCCTGAATTTTGATAATGTCTTCCAGCTGCACCACCGCTTGTATAGCATCCAACGGATTTGCATGTTCCTCGCGTTCAAGGATGCTGACTTCTTCTTCATAGGTTGGGTAACCCAGATTCATCGCTACCATAAAACGGTCAAGTTGTGCTTCAGGAAGCGGGAATGTCCCTGCCATTTCAATCGGGTTTTGGGTGGCAATAATAAAAAATGGTTCCGGTAGCGCATAAGTCGTGCCATCGCTGGTCACTTGCCCCTCCGCCATACTTTCTAATAAGCTCGATTGTGTACGTGGCGAGGCACGGTTGATTTCATCTACAAGAACAATATTGCCAAAGATGGGACCCTTCACGAACTCGAATCGCTGCTCACGTTGGTTGTAAATCGCCCCGCCCGTGATGTCGCCCGGTAGCAAATCCGGTGTGCATTGCACTCGCTTAAAGCTGGCATGAATCGTTTTCGCCAGTGCTTTCGCCACCATGGTCTTGCCGATTCCCGGCACATCTTCTAGTAGGAGATGTCCCTTTGCCAGCAGTGCTGCCAGCATCAGTTTTAACTTTTTGTCGTCAATCACCACCGCGTTCCGAAGCGCATCTGCCATGTGTTGAATGATGACCGCATAATTGCCATCTTGTTTCGGCTCAAGAGAAAGACCATTTGTGGTGATTTGTTTTTGCAGCATCGGGTTGTCCTCAAACTAAACAAAGATGGTGGGATTCGTAATTATTTCTATTGATCAGTATAAGCGGGGGACAGCAAACATCCGACCACCCAATGTTTAGGGGATCATGACAATATCTCAATACTTCTTCAGTGGATATGGATTTCCCCTCACAGGATTTCTGTAAGGGGAATCATGAAAAGTGGTTACGTTTGTTCGTTTAACCCACGCCCTTGCACCAGCTTGCGGCGCAGGCTGTTTGAGCCCCGACACCATTAACATCTGGCAGCGCAGCAAATTGGTTTTCACTGACGGTAGACGCACTGTAATCAATGAATACCTCGAAGCCGTTCCCACGTACCAGCATCATCTTAGAGAACTGGGTATAGCTGCGGGCAATTGGACTTACAGCCTCACCAAGCGGGATGCTGCCTGTTGGTTGTCGTCCGAAACGATCCAGAAAAGCGACCGCATACGGGCTGGTGATTTGAACCGCACCACCCTGACTTGCTGTAGTATTGATTTTTAAGGGTGAATTATTCGGTAGTAGATTCGCTTCCGCATATGCGGTTGCTTGAAGTTCTGCCAAACGGCAGAAATCGCGCCCCAACGGATCGACGCTAAGCTTATAGCCTGATGTACGTTCCAGTACAAAAACTAATGTTTGCACACTGCGGTCGCAGCGGATAACAGGGTCGGAGCCTTGCCAGCCCGGCGGGCGGACGCTAGGGGGGTTAACCTGATCTGCGAGAAGTTCAAGATCGTGCCGAATATCACGTGCAATCGCAAATGCAGTGCTCGGCACTGCACCGAACCAGCCATCAGGTCGTCGATCTTGGCCTAATAATTGACCGGCTAATAATTCCAGGTCAAGCCGGATCAAGATGGGCAATTGGATGTTCATGACATCACCATTTCCTGTCCAACCAACAGGACGGTCTGCGCCCATATTCTGAATTACGAGAATATCCAAATCGATTCGCGCTGAAGTTAGCACTGCTAACGCTTCCGGTGCAATTGGGGAAACAGGAGCGGCAGCTTGTGCTTCTGGCGGTGCGATTGCATCCACAGGTGGTGGTACCTCAGTCGCTTGAAACACGGGGGCAAAGGGATCGGGCGTTGTCGCCGGAACCTCCTGCGCTAAAAGCACTGTAGGCAGCGCCAGCAATAATCCTAAAAGCGGCATCATATAAATAGCTCGGCGCACAGTTCAAACTCCTTATCCAAGGCGTAATCAATATCTGCATTATACTGCGGGTAGTTTTTTCTCGCGCATGAACGTCTTATTTGTCCTGCTCCCGAAGGGGAGGAATTGGCGGTGGTGATTTTTTCCCCGCATTTTTATCTCGACGTAGTCCAGATAACGAATTTGAAAGTGAGAAGCGAGTATTATCTTCCCCCTCCATTTTTTTGCCCGCCAGAGGAATCCCGGTTTCTGTTGTGGTCGGCATCATGTCGGTAGTCATGAGTTGTTGTGTGTCGGCCTGCCGGACAAGAGGAAGATGCAAAGGCGGCAATAGTCCCGGTGCGGATTCCGGTAACGTGCCGGGCGGTATGATTGGCATTGGAACCAACCGCTGGCTGTCGCTAAATATAGCCCGATCAAAATCCGTGACTGCTAATTGATGGACGGGTGCTGCCAAAATCTGCTTGATGAGATCAATACAATCAGTGCGTAGTTGCTTATAAACCTCACGCGACAGATTACCGGCTTCCAGTTCATCGAGTATCAAGTCCATTAGTCCCATCAACTCTACTTCCGAAATAGTAGGGCTAAACTGACGCTCGACAACATAAGGACTCACGAAACCCGCCATGCGCTGAATGACGGGTGTAGCCGTACCTCTAATGTAGATAATGACCGGCCAACGATCATCAGTTGGGTGAACTGTGACCTGACTAAATGACGGGAATAAATCGCGGCATATGCGCTTGTATAGTTCAAGGTAGAGATTTGCCCACGCCTGAATTAATTGGGCAACATTCTGGTTAATGCTTTGCAGCGAATAAGGTTGGTCTGCCATCAATATCAGGATATTATAGCTGGCTAAACCCCGTGCTAATCGTGGTAATCGTTGGTCGAATGTACCCCGTTTATCCCACATTGGCAGAAGGGAAGGCGCAAGTTGTTCTGCAATTCCTACCAGAATATTTTCATCACGTTGATCCATATCACCTCACCCATGCATCTTAACGAACCGACCCTGACGGACGCGATTGCTGCTGATTCGATAGCCTATACCCTTATTGTGGACTAGATGCGACGTTCACTTGAATGTTGTAACCTTCAGCTTCTTTCAAAATAACCCAGAATGGGCGAATCAGTTCATAGGGGCAATTACCGTATATTACTAATTGTAATTGTATCGCTATCTGTCGACCTGTGTCATTGCGCTGAATATTTTGTACGAGATGTTCTGCCGTACATCCTTTGCCACCACTCCATAATCCTACCAGCACATCACCCGACCTAAAGGTAATTGTCGCCGGTTTTATCGGTTCTTCGCACAAACGACTGCGGTCAATTTGTGAATATAATTCTGCCAGTTCAACACTATTGCGGATGATGTAGACTTGTCCAAGTCGTTTTTCAGCAGCTTCAAAACATATTCGCTCCATCAAGAAATTGGCATCAGTCCATCCATAATCAGGGGTAGTGGTTGCCACAATAAATGGTGATGGGGTCGCTTGTAGCGGCTCATTGGACATGGGGGTGTTGGTCGCGATGGGTTCCAATCGTACACACCCATTTAGAAACACTAAACTTAACCATATGAAGATGGTTAGTTGCCGAAACGTAAATGATGAATTATTTGTTAGACGCATAACAATTAAGACATTTTAACTCGCACGCCAATATAAAGCATGGTAAGATGCAGGGAGTTTTGTAGCGTCTCATAATCGGGTTAAACCATGCGAATTCTCATTATTTCTGATATTCATGCCAACCTTACCGCCTTCAATACTGTTTTGGCAGATGCCAAAGATCAGTGGGAATATGTCTGGTGTTTGGGTGACGTGGTCGGTTATGGTCCCGATCCCAACGAGTGCGTCGAATTGTTGCGCACGCTGCCTCATTTATGTTTAGCAGGCAACCATGATTGGGCCGCATTAGGCCGCTTGGATATTCGAACTTTTAATCCGGATGCACGTGTTGCGGTCAATTGGACTCGTGAAACCCTGACTAAAGATAATATCGAATATTTGGATGCTCTGCCCACAACCTTTGTGATTGGCAACTTTACTTTGGCGCATGGCAGCCCGCGCGAACCTGTTTGGGAATATATCCTAGAACCATTGATTGCCACACTCAATTTCCCACACTTTGAAACGCCTTACTGCTTGGTCGGTCATACTCACCAGCCAATCACCTATGAATTGGTCAACGAAGATGGCGATACAGCGGCCATTCCACCGAGTTACCGTAAAGTACGTCAATTAAACGGGCATCGTCAAATTATTAATCCCGGTAGTGTAGGACAGCCGCGCGATCAGAATCCTGATGCTGCCTATGCTATTCTTGATGTTGAAACCAATACATGGGAGCACCGGCGCATTTCTTATGATATTGCCGCCGTGCAGAAGCGAATGCGCACCTTTGGAATGCCGGAGCGCCTAATTAACAGGCTGGAACATGGCTGGTGAAACTACTTCTGAAGTAGCAAACGACCTTAGCCGGACCATGCGTGATTATCTGGCAGAGATATATCGGCTGGCTGACCGAGCTGACGACCCTGCCAGTTATATTGGAACATCTGCCCTTGCTGATCTCTTGGATGTCAGTCCGCCCGCCGTTAACCGCATGGTCACACGCCTCAAAGAAAATGGTTTACTTGAGCATGAACCGTATCAGGGAATTCGTCTGACTCCTGCTGGTCGTTTAGAGGCTCTGAAACAATTACGCTCTCACCGGATTGTCGAAGCCTTCCTTGTAAATGTAATGGGTTTTGGCTGGCATCAAGTACATGAAGAAGCGGATCGTATGAGTCAGGGCTTAAGCGAAATCTTGGTAGAGCGTATGTACCAGATGGCGAATGCACCGACACAGTGCCCGCATGGTGAACCTATACCGTCGCCAGATGGTACACTAGTCAATCTACAAGACGAGTTGCTTTCGACTGCGGCTGTTGGAATTGATCTGGAAATTACCCGTGTTCGCACTCGCGAGTCGGATCGCCTAGAATATCTAGCAGCACTCGGGCTTACTCCCAGTAGACATCTACAAATTATTCACCTAGCTCCTTTTAATGGCCCGCTTCAACTCAAGGTCGGTACAGAATACCGCATAGTGGGTCATAATTTGGCTGAACTCATCAAAGTTAAGCCTCTGGGGTTGGAGTAGCACTATCCTCTTGCTTTATTGTTTCTTTCGTAACAATCTCTTTTGGTGGTACAAGAATTGTTTCAGCGATTTCACTGCCTGCCAATAGTTGGATGGTTGCGTCAATTATTCCTTCGGACATTTGTGTGCTCGATGAACCGACAGAACCCCGCATAAAGTAGCCTTTGCGAATATAGTCTTGCGCCAATGGTTCTGCATCTACACTTACGATAGTAACTTCATCTGGTTTGATCCCGGCTTCCACCATCGCATCTATTGCACCAAACGACCCCGCATCATTAATACTCAGAATAAAATTAAATTTGACACCTTCATTGAGCAACTTAATGACCGATGCCTTGCCAATTTCACGCGTGCCACCCGTATAACGTCCAACTACTTTGGCATTCGGCGCGAATTTTTTTAATCCATCTTCCAAGCCGTTGGCACGGATCACAAGATCGTCGCGTGAAGAATAATCGAGAATGATGACCTGTGCTTGACCATCCATTTCGTCGCGGACCAACTTGCCTGCAAATTCTCCCGGTGCTAAACCCAGCAAATAGTTGTCGCTCCCAACCATCACGCCGCCATGATTTGATACATCCGTCGCTTGAAATACGATGGGAATATTGGCGGCGCGGGCTGCTTCTAGACTGTCAGACAATAGTTTAATATCTAATGGGCATACGACCATCGCTGTAGCACCGTCAGCCCGTGCCCTATCGAATTGAGTCACCTGAACATATGGATCAGCTTTACCGTCATAAACTTTATAGTTCAGACCCTGTTTACGTGCTAAGTCTCCCAGTTCACGCGCCATGCCAGCATGAAAGGCCGTATCCTGAGTGCAGGCAATATAGGCAATAAATCCGGTTGATCCTATTCTGGATTTTGCGGTAGCAATTTTATCAGATGTTGGGATTATTTCTTCTGATGGAACACTTTTCCCGATTAAGATTTGTTTATCGGCTTGTGGGAAAACGGCAGCGGTCTGGGTGGCGTTTAATAGGCGCTGCTGCCGGGCATTCTCATCGTTGTTTTGAATTATAAGAAACGCACCAACCAGAACCAATGCAAGGAGAGCCAACGCTGAGGTAACAAGCCATGATCGTGTGCGGCTTTTTCGTCCATTACCAACAGCGGATGAAATCTCAAAAGCTTTGGCCGGTTGCAAATGAGTTGAACTGCCTGCTGGCAAACCCACCGCAAGATTTAGTGCCTGAGACATGTCCGTCGCCGTGTCAAAACGATCTTTGCGATCTTTTTGCAGCGCTTTTAGAATAACTTCTTCGACGGCTGGCGGCGTGCTTGGATTAAATTCTCGCGGTGGGGTAGGTGGTTTTTCGAGGTGTTGATAAATAATCGACACCAAATCGCTAGCCGACGTATCAAATGGGAGCCGACCAGCTACCATGTTATATAGGATAACCCCCAGACTATAAATATCTGAGCGATGGTCGAGTGGTTCCCCTCGTAACTGTTCCGGCGACATATAGGCCGGCGTACCCACAATGGTTCCACTGCGTGTCAGCTCGCCAGAGCCTTCCGTCAGTTTTGCTAATCCAAAGTCAGTAAGATAGGCATTACCAGCATCATCCATCATGATGTTGCTGGGTTTCAAATCACGATGAATAATCCCCTTGCTATGGGCGAAGGCTAATCCTTGAGCAACATGAGCGAATATTTGCGCAGTGCGTTCGAACGAGAGCGCATTCCGTTTTAGCGCATCGCTTAATGAGCCGCCTTTCAACCAGCGCATTGCTAGATAGGCCATCTCGTTGTTAATTCCGTAGGCGTATATCGGCAAAATATGGATATGCTCTAGCTTGGCAATAACTTCGGCTTCGCGCGCAAAACGTTGTTTAAACTCGTCTTGTTGGCCTTCGTCAAGACGGATAACCTTTAGCGCTACGTGGCGATTAATAGAAGATTCGAACGCCTTGTAAACAGTTGCCATTGCACCCTGCCCCAAACGTTCCTCGATTTCAAATTCCCCTATTTTCTTACCTATTAACGAATCTGCCATAACAAAAGTTTCCCTGATCTGATCACATTCAGTTGGTAAATAAATAATATAGAATCGCTAGAGTATAGGCCATTCATAAGTAACGCGCCAACAAAAAGGGGCAATATATCGCTGCGATTACTTAAAATTTGCTAAGTAATGTGATACGTCAGGTAATCGTAGTTTAGCCGCCGATACAAAACATATGCTCAATGCTATAATGCCCTTTAACCGTGCAATATTTTCGGAACAAAATCATGCCAGTAAAACGTGTATCAACCCTAATTTTCATGCTCTTTATGGCGCTTTCCGTGGCTGTGCTACACGCACAGGATGGGACAACGCCTCCGCCCAATTATAAACTCAACGGCATCCAACATATTCCCCAACATTGGAATAATTGTGGCCCGGCTACTTTGACAATGGCGCTGACCTACTACGGATTTCCTGCTAATCAAGATCCGGCGGCTAATTGGTTGAAGCCAACATCGGAGGACGGCAACGTTAGCCCGTGGCAAATGGTCGCTTACGTAAATACCCAACTGGGCGGTACTACCCACGCTCTTACCCGCGTCGGTGGCGATTTAACGACCATCAAAACGTTACTTTCGAACAACTTCCCGGTGATTATTGAGGCCGGATATGATCCTGAACCAGACCGGCTGGGTTGGATGGGGCACTATTTGTTGATGGTTGGTTACGACGATTCGTCGCAGACAATCATCAGTTACGATAGTTACCTTGGCCCGAATAAACAATATTCGTATGATCACATCAACGAATTTTGGGAGCATTTCAATAACACCTATATTGTTCTGTATAACCTCGACCGTGAGGCTGAACTTATGACATTACTGGGGACGAACGCGGATGCGACCCAGAATGCATTGAACGCCTTAGAAACCAACCGGCAGCGCGCGCTGGCGAATGCAAATGACAAATTCGCATGGTTTAACCTCGGTTCGAATTATGTTGAGCTAGCTGACCTAAACCCTGCGGCGTACCAACCTAAAGCCTATGAATATGCGGCAGCCGCATTTGATAAATCCCGCGAACTCAATCTACCGTGGCGGATGCTCTGGTATCAGTTCGGACCTTATGAAGCCTACAACGCGGTCGGACGGTATCAGGATGTGTTGGATCTGGTACATGTTCAGCTAAGAGAACCGGGTACTTCGCAATATATTGAAGAAACTTTCTATTATGCGGGAGTTGCCCGTGAAGGTATGGGTGATTTGGAGCGCGCACTTTCCAATTATCAGGAAGCGGCACGGATTGACCCTAACTTTGACCCTGCTAAAGCAGCGCGTGACCGTTTACAGAATGCTGTAACTGCGCCGGCAACCGGAGCTAATGGTTAAGCCATAATCGTGTAAATATGCAAAAGATGCGAATCATTTGCATAATTACCGCTGAATCGTACGGCGGCTACGGGCGTGATTGCCGCCGAGTCGAACTTTTTGGACGGCGAGTAGCCTGCCTGATGCCGCTGAAATGACACAAATGCAGCGGGAACCCCGCTCAATGCCACCGCTTTGTCATAAGTGTGTCTGCCGCTGCTGTTACTGCTGATATTTAGAAGACATGTGAACAGCGACATCGACTTTCAATTTTCCCTCAAAATAGTTCGATTTCATTTGGTGCATGATAAATATGAAGTTTAGATGTAAGGGCGCACAGCCGTGCATAGGCATTAAGCTAAGCACCACATTGGATCAGCAATTGTAAAGTGGAAGGGGATTTCCGACGTTTTGTTTTGAGAGCAAAACGCTGGAAATCCTGATTGATTGTTTGTAGCACAGGAGAGAGCCCCCGTCCGTGCTG
>JBBSBS010000204.1:0-10838 GCA_038251045.1 Aggregatilineales bacterium
CGATAGAGAATACCGCGCCGATGCCGACAGCGACTGATTTACGGGTCATCGGGCAAGACGCGGTTAATGTGCGCTGGATGCCAAACCTAAACGCGCGGGCGGTAGCGGTGGTGCAACCGGGGCAAGAGATCACTGCGGTTGAACGGTTGGTGGACAGCTCGTGGCTGCGGATTAACCTGCCCAACAGTGGTGATACCGGTTGGATTAAAGGTGATCTGGTAGAAAGCGCGGGTGACCTGCGCACCTTAAATGTGTCGCAAGGCGATCAACCGAATTACCGGCCCATGCAAGCCTTTACGTTCAGCAGTGGTTCCAGCCAAGAAAATTGTGCCGAAATTCCAAAAGATGGGTTATTGATACAAACACCGGAAGGCGCGGGCGAAATCCGACTGTGGATTAATCGGGTCGTGGTTAAGCTGGGTTCGACGGTGTATTTTCAGGCCGAAGCAGGCGGCGATATGGTGGTTACGACGTTGGAAGGCCATGCTACGGTTGAAGCGTTGGGTGTGAGCCATACGGCAGTCGCAGGCACGCGGGTGCGCATTAAAATGAACGCCGACTTGACACCGGCTGCACCGCCGAGCTTGCCCGAAGCCTACCGAATAGATGAGGTGGCCTTCTTGCCAGTGGGTCATTTGCAGCGCGAGATCGTCATTCACGCCCCGCTGACAGCGGAAGCAGTCGCGCTCATCCAACAACAGCAGCAAACACAGACGGTCGTGAGTAGTGATACGGGTGTGGCAGCAGCAGTTGTAGATACAGTGAGTTCCACAGGTGATGGTTCCAGCAGCGCCACACTTAACAACGGCACGGTTCAAACGGTCGTCAACACAGTGATTGATACCGGCAGCGGAGACGCTGCGAATACGGGTTCCGGCGAAGCGCCGAGCGGTGATGGCAGCAGCAGCACTAGTGGTGGAAGCGGCGGTGGATTGTTGAATACGGTGCTGCAATTGCCGTGTATCCTGCTGCACTGTAAATAATAAGCTGTAAGTATCGGCTGCAAATTCAAGTTTGTCTGACGCGAGGTTCATTGCAAAATGAACCTCGTTTTATTTGGTTGGGCGGCAAGCAGCGTTCGTCATCAGTACCGGACTTGTGATAGACAGGTTACAATCCGCACAAACTGATCAAAATAGTTATTTAACAAACGACCATGAAGGATATTCATATGAGCAATTTATTTGATCTCAGCGGGCGTACAGCGCTTATCACCGGCGCAGGACGGGGCATCGGGCGTGAAATCGCCCGCACATTGGCGGCGGCTGGCGCGGATATTGCGATTGCCGAAATCGACCCGAATACAGCGGAGGATGCGGCGGCAGAAATACGGGGATTAGGTAGAAAAGCCTTCGCCGTGGCCTGTAATGTTCGCGAATCCGCCAGCGTCAACAGCGCGGTTGCCAGCGTTTTGCAGCATATGGGCAAGATCGACATCCTTGTGAATAACGCGGGAGTGGCGCTCTGGAAAAATGCCGAAGAAATTGCCGATGATGAGTGGCTGAATGTTATCGACATCAACCTGAACGGAACGTACTGGTGCTGTCGGGCAGTCGCGCCGCATATGCTGGAGCGCGGTTCGGGCTGTATCGTCAACATCGCGTCGATGTCGGGGAGTATCGTCAATAAGCCACAGCCGCAGTCGGCCTATAACGTTTCCAAAGCGGGTGTGATTATGCTCACCAAATCACTGGCAGCGGAATGGGCTCCGCGCGGGGTGCGGGTGAACTCGGTGTCACCGGGATATATCGCAACCGAGATGACACGCAAGGCCGTGACCACCTACGCTGAGTGGGCGGGCATCTGGGAATCGATGACTCCGGCGGCACGTATGGGTGATCCGGGTGATGTGGCACATGCCGTGTGGTATCTGGCTTCGGACGCGGCAAAATACGCGATGGGAACCGATTTGATTGTGGATGGCGGTTATACATCGTGGTAAAAATGCACAGCCAGCACGACTCTGGCGAGATTGCATCTACAGAGATATAAGCGGGCTTTGATGTGCATCTTGCTGTTTGGATGGGCACTTCACACTGCCATAGGAACAATAGACGCAGCAATCGCCCGACAGTGGACGCAAGATGGTCTGACAGTGGGTACAGCGATAGAGAAATTGGCAGGTATCAACCGGCATGGTTTCCTCGTGGGCATATCCACATTCCGGGCAAGTAATTGTGGATTGGAGCTGCATGGTTTTGTTCCTTCTGGCGAGTTAACCTTAAGTATATTGTCTCTTTAATACGAATGACATTACATCAAGTCAAACAGCAGGCGAGGATCGAAGAACCGTCCGGCGGCTTCCATGAACAAGATGCGAACAAATATTTGACAACCGAACCCCTGTTCGGTTATACTATAGAACAATCATTCGCGATAGAATCAAAACAAGGTTAACACGAAGGTAAAATCATGAAGGAATTCAATAAACTTTCAGAACGGCAGCGCAATATGCTGCGGTATATCGAGAAATACACGGCGGACAACGGGTTTCCTCCCACCATTCGTCAGATCGGTGAAAACACCGGTATCAACTCGACATCAGTCGTCAATTACAATCTGAACAAGCTGGTACAGGCCGGTTATCTGACCCGTTCACAGCATGTTTCACGCGGGTTGCGCTTGACCGGCCCTGTACCGGGCGGCGAGAAGAAGCGTGCGGCTGTTCACGCAGCGGCGGCTCATGCCCGTGTGCCGATGATCGGTAACATTTATGCCAGCAAACCGGTGCCCGTGCCGGAAGATTACAGCTACGACGAAGACAGCATGATCGAAGTCACCAAGGATTTGCTGGGTGGCACTGATCCGGCGGATGCTTATGCCCTGCGCGTCAAAGGCGACTCGATGATCGATGCCATGATCCGCGAAGGCGACATCGTGATTTTCCGTAAGCAGGAAACCGCCGACGAAGGCGATATGGTGGCAGTGTGGTTGACCGACCGCAATGAAACCACCCTCAAGTATTTCCACAAGGATGGAGCACGGATTCGTCTGCAACCGGCGCACCCCGATATGGAGCCGATTTATGTGGATGCACGTCAATGCCGGATTGAAGGCAAGGTGCTTTCAGTCATCCGCCATATGTAATAACATATCTCGCATCTAATAGAGGACGAAGTCCAACACTTCGTCCTTTTTATTTGTCCTCAGATTTCCCTAATCCTCGTTGTGTATAAAAAGCTTTTTCGCGTTACACTATTATTAAAGTTCCAATAATACGTTATTTCACGCACCAAAAGGTATTAAGCATGACCAGTATTTTCATCTCGTATCGCCGCACCGACAGCATGGCTTACACCGGACGCATCTATGACCGATTGGTGAACGCCTTCGGTGCACGTCAGGTATTCAAAGACGTGGAAGATATTCCACCGGGCGAGGACTTCCGCAGTGTGTTGGATAAAGCGCTGACGGCAGCCGATGTGGTGCTGATCATCATCGGGCCGCAGTGGGTCATGATTAGCGATGATGAGGGTAAACGGCGCTTGAATGATCCCAACGATTTTGTGCGGATTGAGGTCGAAACCGCCCTTAAACGGTCGGATGTACTGGTTGTCCCGATACTGGTCAACAACGCCGCCATGCCTTCTGCCGATTCGCTGCCAGCGGGGCTTAAAGATCTGTCTTTCCGCAACAGTGTGGTGGTACGCAACGACCCCGATTTCAACCCGGATATCAATAACCTGATTACAGCCATTGAAAAGCGAGTTAAAGGCAGTGGATCACAGATACCCTTAATCGCCGGTGTCATTGCGGTGGTTTTGCTAATTGCTGCCCTGCTGGTGTTTGTGGTGCTGCCGGCCTTAAATCCATCAACGGCTACCGCAACACCCACTGTACAGGCAGCGTTGGCAGCAACAACGGCTGCCCCAACCGTGAAACCGACTGACCTGCCGACGACTGTTCCTACCGATAAACCAACCGTCGCGCCAACCACTGAACCAACTGTCGCCGCTACGGCAACAACGGCTGTGGTTGAAGCAACCGCCGAAGCGACTGAAGCAGTATCAGCAGATGATCTGACACCGACGGTGTTATACCCAACCGGTCGGCTGTTGCAATTGCTGTATAACGACAGCAGTTTTTATGTGTATAACGCGGGCAGCGGTGCGAGCGCAACCATAGCTTTTTCATCATTAAAGTTCGAGGCGTTGGATGCGGCTGGTGCTGCGCTGGGTATCAGCTTTAACGGCAGCCGCTGGTCAACGGTCGCGGCTAACCTTACAGCACAGGGATGCGGTGCGCTGGAGCCGGTACAGTTCCGTCAATTCCTGCATCCTGCGACCTGCAAGAGCTTTAACTCTAACCGGAGCAATGTGAAAAGCAGTGAATATTTCTGGCGAACGGCTTCGGGCGGCGATACCTTCCGCGTACTGTGGAATAATGATGAAGTAGCGCGCTGTCCGGTAACGGCAGGCAGCAACAAATGTGCAGTACACATTCCGCCTGCATAAATTATGACGGTCAATTTGGACACTTGGCGGTTTTGTGGCACACTCTCCATGCTTGATTGTTGGCATGAGGGGGCTACACTATGGGTCGTCGGGTGCTGCTTATTTATACTGTTGTCGGCATGGTTGGTCTGCTGCTGCTGGGGTTAATCCCGTTGGGCGCGCAGGATATCATTCTGGCAACCAATACGCCTGCCGGGGTGGTGTCGGCATTCGCCACCAATACACCTGCGGCTATCCCCGCGTTTGCGACGAACACGCCTGCTGTTGTTCCGGTTATCGCATCCCCTTTGCCGCTGCTGCTGGCGACCAATACACCATCACCGGATAGGATGGATGCCGCGCCGGACGCACCTGCCGCCCGTTTTGCCCTGCGCCGTTGGGATGATAGCAACCTGACGCTGGCATGGATCGAGCAGATTCGGCGCATCACTGCCGATGAACCGGATCGTATACTGGCGCTCCAGTTGTTCCAGCAGGAAGTCAGCCGCCGTTTTGCGGGTTCGCCGCATAATGCCGCCAACCGCGAAGCCTTGATACAGGCCATGATGGCTGCGCCGGTTGGCACAGTAGATGTGCGTCCGGTATTACGCCCGTATGTCGAAGCCGCCTTGAACAGCCTCACCCCCTCCTTTGGTCAAACATCGTCGGTCATTTACAAGAACTTTAGCATCACTATCGCACCTGCCAATCTGGATGGACGGGCGGGTAAAGGCGCGGTCGTTTATATCTCTTACCTGCCGGATAACGGCAATCCGGCGTATCGCGATGTAGCGCTGGCGGTGATTGATGAACGCGGCAGTTACCGTGTGCCACAAACCCAATCGCCGTATCCGGTAATCGGCACACAGCTTCTCGGTTCGGCGCTGGTGGATAACCTCAACGGCGATGCGATCAACGAACTGAGCTTGACCGTGAGCGTGCCGGATGAGGTCAACCAGCGCTTTTATATTTATGGGTGGCGCGGGAACGCGGTCGTTAATCTGGTCGAACCGGGGAAACAAATTTTTTATCAAGGCACGCCGCAGCTTTTGCCGGATGGCTCCGGCTTTTCGGTCAATGAGTTCAAGCTGGATGACGCGGCATGGAACTGCTTTAGCTCACGTACGGTCACGTGGCGCTGGCTGAATAATTTCTTCCGCCCACCGGCAACCCTGCCCGACTTCACACCGCGCAACAGTGTCGGCTGCCGCTTATCCGCCGCCGAGCCGTTGTATGAAATGCCACCCGCCGATGCCATCCGCGCCATCGGCAACCTGACCGCACAGGCCACCGCCGATGATGCACAGGCCGCCGGACGAGCCGTAATCATGGTGGCGATGATGAATGTGCTGGATGGCAAAGCGGATGTGGCACTGGAACAAATCGCCGGACTTTCAACCGGAACACAGCCGGGGACGTGGCTGGACGCACAGGTGCAGGCTTTCAAGCAGGCGACTGCCGTGCCCAACGGAACCCCGCTTACGGTGTGCGCCGCGTTACAAACCGCCAGTGAATACGGGGCCTGTGATGTGAACGCCGTGTTGACGCGGCTGTTTGACGAACAACCGTTTACCCGCGATTTGCCGATTGAAGATCAAGCGGCGCGGCTGGGGCTGCGAGTCGTCGCCCAAACAACCGTCAAAAAAGTCGGCAGGGTGGATCGTCCAGCCTATCTGTTTGATCTGGCAGGCGACCAATGGTGGGCATTCGCACCGCTGGGCAAAGATAATTACACAGCGGAAGCCGTCGTTACCCCGTCCGGTTTCGAAGCACCACCGCCCGCGCTATCAACTGTACTCTCACCACCGCCCAGCGCTTATGATGCCCTGCTGGTACGCAATAATCCAGCAGAAGTGCTGAACATTCTGGATACGCTCCAACGCAGCCGACCGGGTACCGCGCTGGATAGTGCCGCCCGTTTCCTGCGCGCGCTCAGTTATGACCTGCTGGCAGACCGGCGCAATGCACAGCCGAGCTACTATCAACTGTGGCATGATGATCCGGGTTCGGTCTGGGGGCAGCTTGCGGCAGCGCATCTGGAAAGACGATAATAGAACCAAGCCATTATTAAACCTTAGAGACTTTGATGTACAATGGCTGCTTATCTTTGGGGTCTAATCCACATGATAGATTTACACGAAGGACACGTATAGCATGAAATTGGCAACTTATACCCATAACAGTCGCACACGGGTCGGTGAAGTGGTTGAAGACCGCGTGTATATGACCAGCGAACTGGACTCGATGCAGTACATGATCCGGCGCGGGCTTACGCCTTCTCGCCGCCACGAGTCACTAGCATTGTCAGAGGTGACGCTCGAACCACCCCTGCGTCCCGGCAAGATTATCGCCATCGGCAAGAATTATGCCGAACATGCCAAGGAAACCGGCGGCACAGTGCCGACCGCGCCGATCATCTTCGCCAAGTTCCCCAGCAGCATTATTGCTACCGACCAGCCGATCACGTGGAGTGAAAAGATCACCACACAGGTCGATTGGGAAGGCGAACTGGCAGTCGTCATTGGCAAACGCGCCCGTAACGTCAGCGAAGAAGATGCGATGAAGCATGTCTTTGGTTACATGATTGCGCATGATGTCAGCGCCCGTGACTTGCAAATCCGCACCGACAGTCAGTGGACACGCGGGAAAAGTCTAGACACATTCTGCCCAATCGGGCCGTGGATTGTGACCAGTGACGAGCTGGCTGACCCGCACGCCTTGAGCATTAAAACCAAGGTCAACGGCAAGGTGATGCAGGATGGCAACACCAAAGACTTCATCTTCAACATTCCGACGCTGATCAGCTACTGCTCGCAGATGTTCACGCTGGATCCGGGTGATCTGATTTTGACAGGCACACCGTCCGGCGTGGGTGAAGGCATGAAGCCGCCGAAATACCTGAAAGATGGCGATGTGGTAGAGATCGAAATTCAAAACATTGGCAAGATTTCTAACCCCTGCAAAGTCATTTCGTAGAAGAATCACCCCCTCGCGACATTAACAGTTATACGGGTGATCCGCAATCACCCGTATGGCGTTTTCCACCGCATCCCCACATCACAACAGCGCTTTCGCCACTTTCAACGAGGGAACGAGTTCCGAAAGGCGACGTGATATGAAAAATATCTTTATCTCCTACAGTCGAACTGATACCGATTACGCGATACGCTTTGCCGATGATATGGTGCGGCGCGGTTTTAATGTGTGGATTGACCGCGAAGGCATCCATCACGGCGCGGATTGGTTCCGCAAAATTGAGCAGGCCATCGCGCAGGCCGATGCCGTGATGGTCATCATGTCACCCGAATCCGAACAATCCGAATGGTGCGAACGCGAAATCATGCTGGCACAGCGCGACCAAAAGTTGATCTTCCCGCTGCTGCTGCGCGGGCGCGAGTTCGGCATCCTCATCAATATTCAGCGGGCGGATGTGCGTAATGGTCAACTGCCGCCGGAGTCGTTTTACCAGCATGTGGCGCAGTCACTCAACACGACCGTGCGGGCAGATCCTTTCGCGGCATTTCGACGCTTGCACTTCAGCCTAAAACCGGGGCGTGGTTGTCTGGTGTTGGGTTTGGGGTTAGTCGTGGGGGCGATCTGTGTCATCCTCGGCTTGGGCGCGGTCATCAGCAATTTGGACAATGGGGATTTTCCAAACAACCCGAATACCAACATCAGCAACAATTCGGCGGTTATTCCGGTCAGCAATCCGGCACAAAACGCGGCGGATTTCGCAGCAGCGGCACTTTCCGGCAATGTAGTAGCGGCGGATTCCTATGTGTGTAACGAGCTAAAGAGTTCGCTGGCTCCAGCGGTGATTGCCGACTACATCAGCTCTGGCGTTCACAGCGCCACCACCCAAACACTGTGCAACGTGGTCGGTAACAATCTGGTGACGTGCCAGATGGGCGTGTTATTCGTCAACGGACTGACGGCGACTGTCCAGCAAACTTACCAGATGTCGAACGGTATGGTGTGCGGGGTTGTCTCGACACAGGTCAGCTAAATACACTCCAAAACCCACTCGTTAAAAGGGCAGGCCGTTATGCTGCCCGCCTTTGATTCCACAATAAGCCATCGACCTCAAAATCCTAAACCCTCTTGTAAAGTCGGTTTTGTCTTCCTATTCTACGCCTTGTCCTCTGGTGAAAACGACGGGTAAAACATACATTTGGTAATGTATAGTAAGCATTTGAGTTCGATCATCAAAGTGAGTTTATTAAAAAAATCATGATAAAAGCCAAGCCATTTGACCTAAAACAAGTACGTTTACTACCGGGCATCTTCAAAGAAAACATGGAGCGTGACCAAGCCTATTTGCTTCAATTGGAACCGGATCGTTTTTTGCATATGTTTCGTATTACGGCTGGCCTACCTTCGGCAGCAGAACCATATGGTGGCTGGGAAAATCCGGACGGCGAACTGCGGGGTCACACGTTAGGGCATTATTTATCCGGCTGCGCGTTGATGTATGCCAGCACGGGTGATGAACGGCTTAAAGACCGTGTTGATTACATGGTGGCTGAACTGGCGAAATGTCAGGAAGCCATGCCCGCTCAAGGGTATAACGCAGGCTTTTTGTCCGCTTATCCAGAAGAATTTTTTGACCGTGTTGACCGGCGCGAGTCCGTTTGGGCTCCGTATTACACGCTGCACAAAATCTTGGCAGGGCTGCTTGATGCGTATCAACACTGTGGCAATCAACAGGCGCTCGACGTGTTAGAAAAGTTGGCGGGCTGGTTGCAATTCCGCACCGAACGCCTGTCGCTAGAGGAAATGCAAATCGCCCTGCTCAACGAACCGGGCGGCATGAACGAAGCGCTGGCGAATTTATATGGTGTTACGGGAAAGCCAGAACATCTAAACTTATCGCTGACCTTTAATGACAGTGTGGTGCTTGATCCATTGGCACGGCGCGAAGATTTATTAGACCGGCTGCATGCCAATACTCAGATTCCCAAAGCCATCGGCGCGGCACGGCAGTTTGAACTGACTGGCGAAAATCGCTATCAAGAAATCGCCCGATTCTTCTGGGAACGGGTCGCGCTTTACCGCTCGTTTGCAATCGGCGGACACAGCGATGATGAACTGTTCTTCCCCATCAGCCGTTTTTCGCAGCACCTGAGCAGCGTGACGGCGGAAACCTGTAACACCTACAATATGCTCAAGTTAACGCGGCATCTTTTTTCGTGGGAACCTTCAGCGCTAACGATGGATTTTTATGAGCGCGGTTTGTTTAACCACATCCTTGGATCACAAGACCCCAAAAGCGGCATGATGCTTTACTTCGCGTCGCTGCGCCCCGGACATGTAAAAGTTTATAATTCGCCGACGAATTCGTTCTGGTGCTGCACCGGCACCGGCATGGAAAATCATGCTAAATATGGCGACACGATTTATTTCCATGATGACGACTCGCTGTTCGTCAATCTGTTCATCGCCTCTGAACTCACATGGGACGAAAAAGGCTTGACGCTGCGGCAGGAAACGACCTTCCCTGAAGCCGACACAACCCGCTTAACCCTGCACTGCGCACAACCCACGCGTTTGATCCTCAAAATCCGCTACCCATCATGGGCGCAAGGATTGAGCATAACCGTCAATGGCAAGCAAGAAGCCGTACAAGCAACCGCCGGAAGTTATGTCAGCATCGAGCGCGTCTGGCAGGATGGCGACACGGTGGATGTGCGGCTGCCGATGAGTCTGCATCTGGAAGCACTGCCCGCTGCGCCGAATATGTCTGCCGTTCTATATGGGCCGGTAGTGCTGGCAGGGGCGCTTGGAACCCGCGATATGCCCGATGTTTACAACAAGGATTATCACACCCGAACCGCGCTCATTAACCGGCTGCCCGCGCCACCTGTTCCAGTACTCGTGGGCACGCCAGACGACGTACTTGCCACCATCCAACCTGTACCGGATAACCCGCTAACGTTCCGCACCAACGGCATCGGATCACCGCAGGACGTAGAGCTAATCCCTTTTTATCGCACCCATCATCAGCGCTATACGGTTTATTGGCAGTTAGTCAATGAGGCTGTCAAGGAAAGCGTGCCGTAGGTCATACGTACAGATTGAGACTCATATCGGGCATATAATAGGCGGGTTGTTCAACGGTTTATGAGGATGCCCATGTCTATTATTTCACGCCGCCGGTTCTTGAAGATCACCCTCGCTTCGGCTGTCGGCACTGTGGTCGCCGGAGTAGGCAGTTTCGCCTATGCCCATGACATCGAGCCGCAAAACCTCGAAGTTGTGGCGCAAGAACTGCATCTGCCGCGGCTTGATCCGGCTTTCGATGGTTACAGATTGGTGCAGTTCAGCGACATCCACATGGGAACGGGCATGACGGCTGAACGGCTGATGCATGTTGTGGAGGTGGTCAACGCCCAACAACCGGATGCA
>JBBSBS010000205.1:0-10834 GCA_038251045.1 Aggregatilineales bacterium
ACGAGGCGCGGGGTGATCGTGGAATTGCTGAACTGAAAATGACCATTGATTATCTGCAAGAACGCCACCCTAATATATTGACGATTTGTGATGCTAAGCGCGCTGATATTGGTATGACCAACAATGCTTATGTCGAATCCATTTTCGACTGGTTTGGCTTTGATGCCATAACGCTGCATCCCTATCTCGGCAGACAAGCTATTCAACCATTTCTGGACCGCGAAGATAAAGGTTCGGTAATTCTTTGCCGTACATCATCCCCCAATAGCCACGATATGCAGGATATGACGGTGGATGGTCGCCCAATTTGGCAACTGCTGGCAGAACAAATTTGCAATGAATGGAATACGAATACCAATTGCATGTTGGTTGTCGGCTCAACATCCCCCCCTGATATTCAACAGGTTCGTCTATTGACCGGAGACATGACGCTGCTAGTTCCGTCCGTTAGCACCCAAGGTGAAACCCTTAAAAAAGTGGTAGAGGGCGGCATCAATGCCGAAGGTCGTGGGCTGATAATTAACTCCTCCCGCAGTATTATTTTCTCGGATAATCCCAACGGGGCTGCCAAACGGCTACGTGACGAAATAAATTCATACCGTCCAGCTTAAAATCATTGAAAGTCAAAATAATGTCTCAACAGCACTTTTTTGTGACCGGTGCGCTTGGCTGTATTGGTGCATGGGTTGTTCGCAATCTTGTTCGTGAAGGCACACCGGTAACAGTATTTGATCTCGGTAGCGATCCGCATCGATTGCGCTTAATACTTACACCGGATGAACTTGCACAGGTACATTTTGTAAAAGGTGACGTGACCCATCTCGAAAGCATTGAAAATGCAATGCGTGAGACAGGAACAACCCATATTATTCACTTAGCTGGTTTGCAGGTTCCGTTCTGCAAGGCTGACCCCTCCTTAGGGGCAATGGTCAATGTTGTTGGGACTGTGAATATTTTCGAGGCTGCCAAGCGTTTAGGAATCAAACATCTGAGTTATGCCAGCAGCATCGCCGTTTATGGACTGAGCGAAGAATACCCCGAAACGGCACTTGCTCATGATGCTCCACAACACCCGCGCACCCACTACGGGGTTTATAAACAGGCCAATGAAGGAACGGCCCGTATCTATTGGATGGATGACGGCATTTCCAGTATAGGCCTTCGTCCTTATATCGTTTATGGGCCGGGTCGCGATCAAGGTATGACTTCCGCCCCAACTAAGGCCATGTTGGCGGCGGCTGTGGGCAAGGCGTATCACATTCCTTTTGGTGGGCGTTCTGCCTACCAGTATGCTGATGATACGGCTCGCATTTTTATATTGGCTGCCCGCGCCAACTTTCAGGGTACCGATGTCTTTAACCTCCGCAGCAGTGTCGTGCGCATGGACGAAATTGTGAACGCGATAGAAATGTCAGCCCCAGAACTCAAGGGTCACATCACGTTTGATGATAAACCGCTGCCATTTCCTGAAGATATGGATGACTCGCCTTTGATCGCCGCACTCGGTACATTGCCCCATACGTCATTAGCGGATGGGGTGGTACAAACAATTGAAATATTTAAGCAAGCTGTGTCCGATGGGCGTTTGTCCGCCGGGTCATTGACCTAAATAGTTGATGTCCTTGAGACAATATTAAACACTCGTTATAATCTCGCATTGATGGTTTTTGTGTTCTTTTGAAAAAGGGGAAAACTATGCGTAAATTTCTGGTGGTGATTTTGGCACTTTCAACAGCAGTGCTGCTTGGTGCCCATGCGGTAGCTGCCCAGGAGGGCATGAAAACCGAAGTGGGCGAGGGTGAGGGATCGCTCGACATCATTGCGTGGGTGGGATACATCGAACGCGGCGAAACTGACGCGAATTATGATTGGGTGACCGACTTTGAGGCCGATACCGGATGTAGTGTAAACGTCAAAGTTGCTGCCACCTCGGACGAGATGGTGACCTTGATGAATGAAGGTGTTTTTGATCTGGTAACCGCATCAGGTGACGCCAGCCTGCGGTTGGTCTATGGTGATCGTGTGCAGCCGATTAATCTTAACCTTATTCCCAGCTGGAAAACAGTTGATGAACGCTTGCAAGATGCTCCTTGGTATACCGTTGACAAGGACGGCGATGGTACGCCGGAACATTATGGTGTTCCTTACCAGTGGGGTCCGAATGTGTTGATGTACAACACGACAGCCTTCACGGAAGCACCGACCAGTTGGGATGTAGTCTTTACCGAACAAACGCTCGCGGACGGGAAGTCAAATAAGGGGCGCGTGCAGGCCTATGACGGCCCAATTTACATTGCGGATGCTGCCTTGTACCTGATGACCAAGAATCCTGAGCTGGGCATCACTGACCCCTACGAACTTGATCAGACACAATTTGATGCAGTATTGGAACTCCTACGCACACAACGTGAATTGGTTGCCCGCTACTGGCACGATGCCACTGCTCAGGTTACCGATTTCACCAGTGAAGGCATTGTGGCTTCTGGCTCATGGCCGTATCAGGTCAACACCCTCCAGTATGCCGAGCAGCCGATTGCCAGCACTGTTCCCGTAGAAGGCGCTACCGGTTGGGCTGATACCACCATGATGCATGTGGATGCCCCGCATCCGAATTGTGCTTACAAGTGGCTTGAACATTCACTAAACCCCAAACTACAGGGTGATCTGGCTTCGTGGTTCGGCTCGGTTCCTTCAGTGCCCGCTGCCTGTACCGGCAACGAACTGTTGACTGACGAAGGCTGCGCCATTAATGGTTTCGATAATTTCGAACAAATCAAGTTCTGGAAGACACCGATTGCCGCCTGCGGTGATGATCGCGGTAACGTGTGTATTCCGTACTCTGATTGGGCGACTTACTACATCGCGGTTATCGGTGGTCGATAAGTGTCGCGGTAGGTAAATTCGCTTCCTAGATTATTCTGTTAAGGACGCTGGCGTTCAGCTTGGGCACAGCGTCCTTTCATAATCAACCGTTTGATGAGGATCACTATGGCTTATAAATTGTGGATTGATGGTCGCTGGGCAGATACTAAGGGCGGCCAGATGATGGCGATTGAAAACCCTGCTACCAACCAAAAAATTGATGATGTAATTGATGCCAGTCGTGCTGATGTGGACTCGGCAGTCAAAGCGGCTCATACTGCTTTTTATGATGGTCGTTGGTCAAAGATTACCCCCGGTGAGCGCTCACTCGCGATATGGAAATTGGCGGATTTGCTGGATGCCAACAAAGAGAAATTTGCGAAATTAGAATCCGAAAATACCGGTAAACCCTATGAGCTAGTCAGTTTGGGTGGCGACCTTCCATTTGGTGTCGATAACCTGCGCTTTTTCGCTTCTGCCGCCCGCGATACGCATGGCTATTCGTCTGGTGAATATGCTAAAGGTTACACTTCCATCTATCGTCGTGAGCCCGTGGGCGTAGTTGGGCAGATTGCCCCGTGGAATTACCCCCTACTTATGGCGATTTGGAAGATTGGCCCCGCCTTAGCGGCTGGCTGCACCATCGTCCTAAAGCCAGCACCTACAACACCTCTCACAACGCTCATGTTAGGCGAATTGATTGCCGAAGCAGGCATTCCTGATGGCGTGGTTAATATCATTAGTGGCGGCAATGATGCTGGTCAGGCATTGGTCGAACATCCTGATGTCCGTATGGTGAGCCTTACAGGGTCAGTCGGCACAGGGAAAAAGATCATGAAGACCGCCGCCGACACCCTCAAGCGAGTCCACCTCGAACTTGGCGGGAAAGCACCATTCATCGTATTCGATGACGTTGATATTGCTGCTGTTTCTGGTACTGCTGCTTTTACCAGTACCGTAAACACCGGGCAAGATTGCACAGCTGCCACCCGCATTTATGTCGAAAAGAGCAGGGTGAAGCAAGCCACCGAAGCGATTGTCGAGGCCATGCGCGCCGTGAAAATTGGTTCGCCGTATGAAGAGGGTGTGCAAATGGGGCCACTGATTTCTGGCATCCAGCGTGAACGCGTGCAGGGCTTCGTTGACCGCGCCAAATCTAACGGTGCAAAAGTGTTAACTGGCGGCGGTATCCCTAAAGATTTCGGGAGCGGTTACTACTTCGAACCAACGGTTATTGCCGATGCCGACCAGAAAGCGGAAATCATTCAGAGTGAAGTCTTTGGCCCGGTCATCACTATTAGTACCTTTGATGATGAAGCTGAAGCTATTATGCTGGGTAACGATGTCAACTATGGACTCGCTGCCTCGGTTTGGACGAACGATGTAGGCCGTGCCATGCGGGTAGCGGCGGAGCTTGAGTTTGGAACCGTTTGGGTGAATGACCATATTCCGTTGGCTTCTGAAACACCGCACGGCGGATTCAAACAGTCGGGAGTCGGCAAAGACCTTTCGGCAGAAGCCGTGTCGGACTACAAAATCACCAAGCACGTTATGATAAAGAACGGCTGATATGAGTGACAAATCATCACCTTCGGTAGCCATTCGCATGATGGATATTTGTCGTCACTTTGGTGATGTCAAAGCAGTTGATCATCTCGATCTCGATATTTACGATGGTGAATTCTTTTCCTTGCTCGGTCCATCAGGGTCGGGCAAGACCACCTGCCTGCGGCTCATTGCGGGATTTGAGCAGCCCACTTCCGGCAGCATCCTCATGCATGGGCAGGAGATGGCGGGTGTGCCGCCCTTTGAGCGTGACGTGAACACCGTCTTTCAAGACTACGCCTTATTTCCGCACATGACCGTCGGGCAAAATGTCGCCTATGGCTTGATGATTAAGAAAGTCGCCAAGGCCGAGCGTGACCGCCGCGTAACCGAGATGCTGGAAATGGTCCGGTTGCCCGGTCTGGAAAACCGCAAACCGTCGCAGTTATCGGGTGGTCAGCGTCAGCGCGTAGCACTTGCTCGTGCATTGGTCAATCACCCGCGCGTGTTGCTGCTGGATGAACCCCTCGGTGCGCTTGATCTCAAGCTGCGGCAGCAGATGCAAATTGAGTTGAAAGCCATTCAACAACAGGTCGGTATCACGTTTATTTTCGTCACCCATGATCAAGAAGAAGCGCTCACCATGAGTGATCGTTTGGCGGTATTTAATCTGGGCAAAATCGAGCAAATTGGAACACCCGCCGATATTTACGAGCGACCCACGACCGGCTTTGTGGCGGGTTTCGTGGGAACGTCTAATCTCATCAGCGGTGCAACCGCCGAACACCTGACGGGCTCGGCACAAACTTTCTCGATCCGCCCCGAAAAGATTCGTATGGTGGATATAGGCACAACTGTCAGTTCGGATATGTGCAGTGTACAAGGGACGATCCGCGATGTGGTTTATTTAGGGATCAATACCCGTTATCTGATCGAAGTCGATCAGGGTACAGACTTTACGGTCATCCAGCAAAATATGGAAGCGACTTCAATGGATGCGCTTTCGGCGCGTGGCAATCAGGTGCTGCTGGTATGGAGTAAGTCCAATAATCGCCCCATAGTGGGGGCATAAGTACGATGACGACCGTTCCTACTAATACCTCTCCCTCGAATCTGCCTCGTCGTATTGGCGCGTTCTTCTTCCGCCATCCTAATTGGTCACTCATTGCATTGTTAATCGTGCCATTGCTCTGGTTGGGTGTGTTTTACCTCGGATCATTGGCAGCTTTGCTTACCCAAAGTTTCTTCCGGTTAGATGGCTTTACCGGACGCATCGTGCGTGAGTTTGGTCTTGAAACGTACCAGAAGCAGTTGTTTACGCCTGCCAATATGGATGTGGTGTTTCGAACATTGCTGATGGCCATTGTCGTCACGATTGTTTCCGCACTGATTGCGTTTCCGCTGGCCTATTATATGGCGCGCTATGCCACTTATCGGACACGCGGAATCTTATATCTGCTGATTTTGCTACCGTTATGGTCTAGCTACATCGTCCGCGTTTATACATGGAAGATAATTCTTGCGCAGGAAGGTGTCTTGACGTGGTTATTAAATGTTTGCGGCCTCGGTGGGGTGCTGCAAGCTATATTGAACATACCGGGCTTGGGCGGCTCGTCTTTATCATTTTCAATGCTCGGCACGTTCATCGTATTTGTCTATATCTGGCTACCATATATGATATTACCGATTAACGCGGCATTGGAGCGTGTGCCCAAGTCGGTCATCGAAGCGTCGGGCGATTTAGGTGCGCCACCCGGATACACTTTCCGCCATGTCATATTACCGCTCGCTTGGCCCGGTGTGGTAGCAGGGTCAATCTTTACGTTTTCACTCACGTTGGGCGATTATATTATTCCCGGTGTGATCGGTAATTCCAGCTTTTTCATCGGTCAGGTGGTTTTTGTCCAGCAAGGTACAGCGGGCAATATCCCATTGGCGGCAGCTTTTACCGTTATTCCAATCGTCATTATGGGTATCTATTTGTTAATCGCTCGTCGGCAAGGAGCATTCGATGCGCTTTAAAGCAGCGACCGATGGCAGCCCCCGCGCTTCAATCGGGCTAAAATTAGCGACATTAGGTGCGCTTTTATTTCTGCATCTTCCGCTTGCGGTTGTCATACTTTACGCCTTTACAACCGATGAAGCCTCATTTGGTTTCCCACCACCCGGTTTAACCACCCGCTGGTTTGGCGAAATACTAACCCGTGTCGATTTTCGGCAGGCACTTGGCCTTTCGATTTCAGTGGCTCTCGTAGCCACATTCATGGCGCTGGTAATGGGCACGCTTTTAGCATTGGCGATTTATCGAAGCAAATTTTTTGGGCGCGAAGCCATCAGCCTGCTTGTCATTCTCCCGATAGCGCTTCCCGGCATTGTCACCGGTATTGCGCTGCGTTCTGCCATCAGTCTTACGGGGATTAATTTCAGCTTTTGGACAATCGTAATCGGTCATGCCACCTTTTGCATCGTTACCGTTTATAATAATGTGGTGGCTCGTCTGCGCCGCACTTCATATTCGCAGATTGAAGCCTCGATGGATTTAGGTGCTTCAACCTTTGAAACGTTTCGTTATGTCATCCTGCCGCATATTGCGACCGCACTTCTGGCGGGCGGGATGTTAGCGTTTGCCCTCTCTTTTGATGAAGTAATTGTGACCACCTTCACCGCTGGTCAGCAGCAAACGCTGCCTATCTGGATTTATGGGCAGTTGTTTCGTCCGCGTGACCGGCCCATAACCAATGTGGCGGCAGTATTTGTAATCGCAGCGACCTTCATTCCCATCTTGTTGGCGTATCGTTTTACCAACGAGGGGCATGAATGAGTTATCTGGTCGGGATTGATGGCGGTGGCAGCACCGTTCGCGTCGTCGTAACCGATTCTGAGTTAATGATATTGGGCGAAGCGCAAGGCACCTCCGTCAACCCGAATCTGGTTGGTCGGTCAGTTGCCATACAAACCATTCAATCTGCTGTCCGCGATGCCATAACCGCTGCTCATCTTTCCATTATGGACATTGCTGCTGTCGGCATAGGCATAGCAGGGGCAGATGCTGCTCATTCGGAAGCATGGTTACGTGAACTCGTTGCGGGCCTAATACCCTCTGGACGAATTGCTCCCAGCGCCGATCATGAGATTGCACTTGTGGGCGCACATGGTCAGCGGCGCGGCATCCTTGTCCTATCCGGTACAGGCAGCCTTGCCTCCGGTGTTGGCTCGGCAGGTAACTATGTGAAGATTGGGGCGTGTGGGTACTTGCTAGGCGACGAAGGCAGTGGCTACTGGATTGGTCTGGAGGGGCTTAAAGCGGCTGTTCGTGACGACGATGGGCGCGGTCAGCATACTACCCTCACGACTGCATTTCTCGAAAAATTCGAAATGGCGGATGTAAAAGAAGTCATTCCGTGGTTGTATCATTCCGGTGTCAGCCGCACCAAAGAAATCGCCACCTTCGCCACGGTCGTTCTTGAGCAAGCAGGGCAGGGTGATATGGTTTCTGCTGATATTGTCCTGCGGGCTGCCGGGGAGTTGGCGCTTGCAGTACGTGCAGTCCGCTATCGCCTTGGTATGGAAACCCTGCCGGTCGCTTTCGCCGGTGGTTTGTTGTCTTCTGCAAATCCGTTGAGCCTCAAACTGTGTCAGTTGCTGGATTTGCCTGATCTGCCGCAGCCTCTATATGCCCCCTCCATTGGCGCTGCCATTTTGGCGCGTGCTTCATTGGGTTAGAATTTGCCAACCGTCCAAACTAATTTATATCCGTTTGTAAACTTTTACGCTTGGGTTTCTCTCTCAAATTGGTTGGTGTCAGCAGTCCTTAAGAGTTACCAAATGTTCTACCAAATGGTCACCCTATCGCATTGCTTCTTTGCTACACTTTTACTATATGCTCATGATTAGCAATAGGCAGCAAGCAATGACGCTATCCTCGGAAAGTGACCGGAGTTTTTCAATAAATCCGCTGTACCTTCTTGGCACACTCGGCGATTTAATCCGCATTATCCGCGCCACACTCCCTTACTTCCGCTGCAACGGCAGGACAAGGGCGACGCGGCAGATAGACGGGAGCAAATCGCGGCGCTCGGCGGAATCAGCCGGACTTCCTGCCTGTCATTTGTGTCGATTCGGCGGGTTGCACCGTGTTACCCGCCTGTCGTTTCAGCGGGAATATGGCAGAATCTGTCATTATTGCAGCAAGAGTTGTTTACATCTTAACCACAAAGAAATGCCTCTATCCACTTGAATAGAGGTCATCAATCTATCGCTCAATGACTACCGACTATTGAGCCAAATTAGGTTCGCTTTTGCAACAAAAAGGTCGGAACCACCGAACCGCCGCCTGCTGTCACATTCAAAAGCGCGACCGAAGATAGACGGGTCAAACAGCCGTGTACAGTATGACCATCAAATACATACGGGTTTGCATCCACGAAACGCGAACTAATATCGAGCTTGTTATCGATAAAGGAAGGGAAGTCCTTATATATGGTCGTAACCTTTTCTTGTACCACATAAGAATCATTTGTGGCCTGTTTAAGCGTTTGGCTCCATTCTTCAGCCGTGACATCCCATCCCAATATCACACCTTTGCCGCCATATTCATCGTTGGGCTTAAGCACAAATCGTTCACGATTGTCTGCAACGAATTCGACCAAATCAACTTGTTGCTCATGATATTCAGTTTTTCGATTGGATACGCGCCGCGTCCAAGGAATATGGGCGTGAATCGCCGCACGCTGTTGGTCGTCAAAAAGGTGTGAATTGAGTTCATCACTCAATAGAGCCAGACTGGCTTTTTTTGCCAGTAGTTTTGCGCTGAAAGAATTCGTCATGAAGACTTTTTTGTCGCGTACAGCCTGCACAATGGGGTTTTCCATGCCCATCTGCCGGATAAGCTCACTACAAAGTACCCGCTTATAAATCATATCGACCCGGAAATCGCCCGCCCACAAGTTTCCATTTTTGTATTCCATGTTGCGCGGGTCTGCCAACACGGCCTTGATACCATGTCCCAGAAAAAATTGACGGATGATTTGGTGCTCGTTCAACGTGGGAACGTGTCCCCAATCAACAATAGCGATTTGGGGCAGCCCAGCGCCTCCCCATTCACGATACCCGCGCATTAACACCGCAAGGAGTTTTCCACCCATTGGCATACTTTGGACGGCGTAATATTTCATAAAGCGCTTCATCGGCTCTAAGGTCATAAAGAGTTCTGAAAGCGCATCTTCATAACCCATTCCCGCTGGTGTTTCCGCGTTGTATTCGACGAAATATAGTTTGCGTTCATTACTGACAAAGAAAGAGTCCAACCGTGAGGTCGTCCACGGAACAGCTCCACCAATATCGACACTAAATAAGTTTTCTTCATACGGTTCGAGGTCAAGCTGCGCTCGAAGCTGGGCATCGGTCAGGCAGGCAGCATGTAGCCGCGAGAAGGCACTTAAGAGTGTTTCGGTTTCCCGCTTGAGATATTCCCATTGTTCTGTCAGGTAAAAGTGAGGCCGAATGACGGTGCATAGTGGGCGATCGCCAAAATATAATCCCTGTGGTCGAAGCCGAGCGTACATTTCTGCGCTGGTATCTGCCGCTAGTTGGTCATTTAGCAACCCATGGTAAAGGTCAATCGCTTCATTGGACATCTGTTACCTGCTACCTTTACTGAGCTTGCCCCAGTAGTAGCGGTCGCGCGTTGCCTCTTTGGACTTGGCTAGCCGGATGCATAAATCCGCCATGTGTGTAACCATCCAATCGAAGTGAACCTTGCCCAGTGAATTCACATCCATATCCGGCGCGGGGTTCATAAAATCTATGGCATAGGGAACATCGTCTTTGATGGCGAATTCAACCGTATTCATGTCATAACCAAAGGCTTGCACTAACGTCTTGCAATCTTTCACTATGCGTTCATAGAGTTCCGGTGGGAAATTGTGTTCTTCGTGGTATTTTCGTTTGGTAGGATCGTATTTCATCACATAAATTTCGTCCTGCCCTAGACACATGCAGCGGGCATAATTATCCCACTCGATGAATTCTTGTAAGATCATTGTGAGCAGTCCACTTTCGTTGTAACGCCAGATCAACTCTGGTACGGTGTTAACAACGTAGACTTCTTTCCACCCGCCACCATGCGCATCTTTAAGTACGCAGGGCATCCCACCAACTTTTTCAACCAGCACGTTCCAGTCCATAGGGTAGGTGAGGTTACGCAGGCTTTCGTTATGGACGATGCCAGGAACATAATCTTTGTTTGGTAGCACCAGTGTTTTGGGAGAGGATACGCCTAATTTATCGACGAGTGATGCGCCAAAAAACTTATCATCTGCCGTCCACATAAACGGATCATTGATAACTTTTACACCCTGTAGCGCTGCATTTTTTAAGTATGAACGGTAGTAAGGGACTTCGTGAGAGATACGGTCTACGATAACAC
>JBBSBS010000206.1:0-10829 GCA_038251045.1 Aggregatilineales bacterium
ACCTTGTTCTAGACACGCGGTTGGAAGCGGTGAACGATTATAGCCAATAGATCGAAGCCAAACGGAAAGCATCCCAACCCACAATCATCTATGTAGATATCGGAAAGTTGATGCCTAAAGAAGGTCAGACTATCGCTGGTCAGATCATCGAGCGGGTAAAGGCACAGGGCTTGATCGCATCGGATGGGTTAGCATCCGGCAAATTTCCGGCTTATCTGGCTGCTTTAAAGACTTCGGTGATCAGCTGTGGAGAAGTGAGCCAGATAAGGCGCTCTTTCTCCACAGCCTACCTTCCCCTGGATACCGAAGTTGTCCGTCGCTTCCAACATCTGGGTCTACGTAAGATGGGACAAGTTTATTCCTTTTGGTCAATACCGCCAAAGTTCTGAAGCCTTGAGCGTATTTAGCTCCCACTCACCACAGGGAGTGATGTGCATGAGGCGGATGCCGTCAGGTACTCATTATTGATCCAACCCTTTTGTCCATTATAGGTGACACGATACCAACCGTCTGATGTGCGTCCATCGGTAGTCACTGACGTTCCAAAGGGAATTGATACATAGACATTGCTACCATCTATGGTTGGCAGATCACGCAGGTTCAGATTGTAATCGACCACGACGGTACAGGTTGCGGCTGAATTACTGAAAACCGTACTGGTTTCGGTACCTGTCCCTTCGGGAGTGGCGGTTACTGATATGGTTGGGGTATCTGTTGGGAACATAATCTGGGTGGGACGAATAACAGTTTCAGTGGCGGTCACCTGTGTTTGACTGGTTTGATTGGACGGCTGACTCTGCGGTGTATTGGTGATCACATTGACGCTGTTGACGGCATTATCTGAACTGACCGTTTCAGTGGCAGCAGCCTGACCCCTTTGTCCTGCGGAGTTAGCGCTACCCGGGTGACCATTGGGAGGTGGAAAGTTCCTATTCGGCGCTTGACCGTTCGGTGCCGACGGTAGGGCATCAACATTTGAGGTGGCTTCAGCCGTAGCACTGGCAGTCTGGTCGCTGGATACGCCGGGTATCTGGGCTGAAATGAGGACGATGTCAGATTGGTTAGCTGCATTTGTGGTGTTTGTCGCAACACCAGAGGTATTTGAAGTCGAGGCACTAATAATCGGCAGGATAAATATTCCCATCGCCAGCAGCAAACTCAAAGCAAGACCGAACATTCCATAGGAACGGTTTCGATCTCGCTTGGTATTGCGCCGTTCGAGAAATAAGGTCAGTAAACTGACGACGAATACAATGGCAGCGCTGATCGCCATGAACTGTGCCACTGAAGTGCGGGCGCTTACATCGCTTGTGACGAAATAAGCTGTGAGCGGTGCAGCGATGCTAACAAGTGCTAGCAGTGCCGCTATCATTCCCTGCCGTTTCTGGCGCATGGTTTGGCCGAGTGCAAACACGGCATAGAACACAGCTAGGAATGGAATGTAAGGAATAAGCGATTGAAAATTCATGATTGATTACCTTTACTCGTAACGCAGCGCTTCAATAGGATTGAGCTTGGCTGCTCTGGATGCGGGATAGACACCGAAAAATAGACCAATGGCCGTCGAAACACTAACGGCAAGTAGGATGTTAGAAACCTGTACAATCACGCTCAGTCCTTCAACCAGCGCACTAATGAATTTGCTGGCTGCGGCGGCGATACCAACTCCCACTACCCCACCGATCAAGGTTAGAACAATGGCTTGTGTCAGGAATAGCAAGATAATGTCGGTATTTTGAGCGCCAGTTGCTTTGCGCAGCCCGATTTCGCGTGTTCGCTCGGTAATAGTAACGAGCATGATATTCATGACATTGATACCGCCCACGAGTAGCGATATTCCGGCGACGACACCGAGAAACAATGTCAGGATTTGAACGGTGCTGGTTAGCGATTCGACAATCGTTGAAGCGGTGAAAACATTAAAGTTATCGGTTCCGCCGGTCGCGATGTCGCGTTCTTCACGCAACACAGCTTTGACGCGATCTTCAACTGTGGAAATATCATCGATGTTGGCGACTTTGACCAGAATGGTACTGACAACATTTTCGCCCGTGGTGGTAACACTGTTATTCAACCGTGCTTGAAAGGCTGTCATAGGAACAATCACGGTGTCATCATCATTGGTGGTACCGCTTTCGTTCAATATGCCGATCACTTGAAACAAGACGTTTGAAACACGGATCGTCTTGCCGACAGGATTAACACCTTCTCCAAAAAGATTATCCGAAGTTGTCTTCCCAATAACGGCGACCTGTGTGCTCTGGTCGTAATCGCCTTGAGTGAAGAAGCTGCCCGTCACAATGGTGCGGCTTTCAATAGCCGGATAATCGGTCGTCACGCCAACGGTGCTGACCGTGAATTCATTGTTCTCATAAACCACTGTGTAACTACTGCTATTTTCCGCCATGACTAAATCGACACCGAATACACGATCCGGATTGGCAAGTGCGTCAGCCAGATCAACTGTCAATGCATCGAAACGTCCGCTGGTGCGGGTGGCTGAAATACGTAAAATGTTTGTCCCTAGCCCTTCGAATTGGTCAGTGATGTAGGTCTGTACACTTTGACCCAACGAGAGCAGCAGGACGACTGCGGTGATTCCAATCGTAATGCCCAAGACCGTTAGAAATGAGCGCAATTTATTCATGCCAAGTTCGGTGATGGACATGCGTAAGTTATCGAAGATTGTGCTAATCATTATTCAAACCTCAATGCTTCAATCGGACGCATGGTGGCAGCCCTGTAAGCCGGATACATCCCCGACACAATGCCTATCAAGCTGCTGATTCCAGTTGCGAGAATGACAGAATTCAGAGTGAGCGCAATCGTCAATTGGGAGGCGAGTCGCCCTGCGATCAGCAGCACGACTTCACCGAGAAGAATGCCGACGATTCCACCGAGCAGCGCAAGCAGAACACTTTCAATCAGGAATTGGCTTAAGATGGTGCTGGCCTGCGCCCCAACCGCCTTACGCAGTCCGATTTCGCGGGTGCGTTCGGTCACGGATACGAGCATAATATTCATGACACCAATGCCACCGACTAGCAGCGAAATGCCTGCAATCGCGCTCAAAAAGAGAGTCAGTGTATTCAAGGTTGATGTCAGTGAATTCTGGATGGTTGCAGTGCTGAAAACATTAAAATCGGCAGCAGTCGAATCGGTGATACCATGTGCGTCCATCAGGTAGGCTTTAATTGCCTTGGTTGCGGCGGTGATATCGGTCGAATCAGTTGATTTGACTTTGGCCTGAATGGAACTGACACGGTAACCCTTCCCGGCGACGTGGGCATTAGCCAGCCGCGTTTGGGCAGTCGTAACCGGGATGAGAACGGTTTGGTTAGAGAACCCGGTGGTTGAGCGCGTCTCCATCACACCAATTACGGTGAAAACCTGTTCACTGATGAGGACGGTTTGCCCTACTGGATCAGCGGTTGAGAACAGGTCGGTGGCTGTCGTTTGATCAAGCAGGACGACGCGGGCACTTTCATCAATATTTTTCTGACTGATGAATGTTCCTGATGCAGTAATCCAGTTGTTGAGTTCAGAGTAGTTTGCAGTCACACCTTGAATACTGGGGCTGGAACTGTTAGAACCTACTGAGACTGTTCCCTGTACATTGTAGCCATAAGCGATGTTGCTCAGATACTGCCCTGCACTTGATGCCAGCAAGCCTTCAGCATCAGCAGTTGTTAGCGGTTGTGTGCCGGTGGCGGTGTTGCGGTTAAGCGCTGCACTAATTTGCAAAACATCTACCCCTAACCCTGCAAATTGGTTGGTGACGTAAGTCTGCAAACTGCCGCCGAGACTCATCAGGCTAACGACCGAGGCCACGCCAATCATGATGCCCAACGTCGTCAAAAGGACGCGTAAGCGATTGGTTCCCAGGGCTGTGAGGGCAATCCGAAAGGTTTCTAGGAGGTTCATGTTAGGTATATTCCTCGGCTTTGCCACCGTAGTAAGCGTTCTCGAAAACGGTCGCTAGTTCCTCGGCTTCGGAAGGACGCTCGGCTGTTTCTGCATCGAGTGGTTCAGTAATACGTTGGTCGGCAATGATTAGGCCGTCACGCAGCATGACGACGCGGTTAGTGTGACGCGCAATCCACGGATCATGGGTCACGAAAACTGTTGTGATGCCCTGCTCGCGGTTGAGTGTTTGGAAAATCTGCATAACTTCTTTGCCGCTGCGGGTATCCAAGTTGCCAGTTGGCTCATCGGCTAAAATGAGCGATGGTTCGTTGACCAATGCACGGGCAATCGCTACACGCTGCTGCTGACCGCCAGATAATTCGCTAGGCAAGTGCTCAAGACGGCTGCCCAATCCTACAGATTCGAGAGCAGCTTTCGCCCGCTGCGAACGGCTGCCTCCCCCCGCATAAAGCAAGGGGAGTTCAACCTGACGCTGAGCGGTCGTGCGTTTGAGCAGATTGAAGTTCTGAAAAACAAACCCAATCTTCTTGTTACGGATGCGTGCCAATTCTTTTTCCTTTAGTTCCGCCACATCAATTCCATCTAGACGATAGGTTCCGGTTGTGGGTTGGTCGAGTGCACCGAGAATGTTCATGAGTGTGCTTTTACCGGAACCCGATGGCCCCATGATGGAGAGAAACTCTCCTGGTTCAATTCTGAGATCAATACCTTTGAGGACATGGAGATCCATCTCGCCCACGGTATACGTTTTGGTAATGTTCTGAATGTCGATGACTGCTGTGTTGTTTTCGTACAGTATGTTCATGATTAACCTCCCCGGCCTCCTGGCCTAGCGCCGCCGCCACCACCGCCGGGAGGAGCACCACCAGCCAGCCCACCAAGCAATCCGAGATCGCTGCCTTCAGTCGTATTTGACCCGCTGTTACCGCTCGACAAAATGACAAGGGTCTGACCAACTTTTAACCCACTGGTGATGACGCTTTCACTATCCGTTGTATCCCCCAATTGCACCGGAACATCAGTGTAGACGCCCGCTGCCGTTTCGACCTTGACGGTTGATTGGCTGGTCACCGCATCGGTTGTAATGAAACGATTAGGGACAACGATCACATTGGAAATTTGCTTGAGGATCACATTAGCAACGGAAGTCATACCCGGGCGAACATCTGCATCACTAGTATCGAGTGAGACTTCTACTGCGTAAGTCACAAGGTTGCTAGTGCTGGACGGTGTGAGATCAATATGGGTTACGGTTCCACTCAGTTGAGCGTTATCAAGTGCCATAACTGTCACATTTACCGACTGCCCTACGGCAAGCTGCGGGATGTCTTTTTCGTCCACTGAAAGTGTGATGGTGTAATGACTGGTATCAATTAAGGTGATACCGCCGGAAGTACCGGGTATTTCACCCACTGCAAAATCAACAGCGACCACTACCCCATCGAACGGCGCAATCAAGATGGCATCGCTTCTGGTTTTCTGTACCGCATCCAATGAGATTTGTGCCGTTTCGACATTGATTTCGGCCTGACGGATTTGTGTATCGGTGGAGCCAGCCAACAGGGTATTGAAATTAGCCTGCGCGCTCATCAGTTGTGCATTGGCTGAACTCAATTGGCTCCCATCAGCACCATTATTAAGAGTGGCATCGGTCGAGGCGGCTTGAATCTGGACATTTGTTTCGGCAGCGGCCAAGCTTGCGTCGGTCGCGACTTGATTAGAGTAGGCATTCATCTGGTTTGGGCGGGCGCTATTTGAACTGATGTCCCGGCTTAACTGCGCCTGCCAGAGCGAGTTTTTCGCCAGTTCTTCCTGCATTTGCGCGATTTGAATGTCAGCATCACTAGATCCTGATTGCGAGGCGGCACTCAAAGAAGCTTGGGCTGACTGAATGCTCAATTCGGCACTTTTTACATCCAAATCGCTGGCAGGCGCTTTCAGTGCATCCAGCGAGGCTTGTGCTGCTGCGAGATTAAGCTGAGCATCACGGATTTGTGCGTCGATGTCGGTTGTGTCCATTTGCGCTAACGTTTCGCCTGTTTTGACCGTATCCCCAACCGAGACTAACAATTTGGTTACTGGGGCCGATGCACCGAAACTTAGTGTTTTGGTGTCCGATGCGGTCAACGCTCCAGTTGAATTGAGCGTCTGTGTCAGCATGCCGTTTTCGACCTTCATATTTTCCGCGACAACCAAAATCGGTGTTGTGGCCGGAACCAACTCCGAGGACGAACGTGCCATGACGAACCCCGCCGCAGTTGTGCCAATGAGTAAAGCAGGCAGGGCTGCGAATCGTATCAATTTGCGGAGCAGACCGGATTTAAGTCGTCCACTAAGCCACCAAATCAAGATTGATCCAGCCAGCGCTATAACCACGCCACTGGCAATCGTCGAAATCAACTGCTGATTCATGAATTTGTACTCCCAATCGCTACTTCGCCAGTCATGCCAATCCGCACGCGCGCATCAGTGGTATTAAGCACCACACGTACGTCGTAGGTGACAATTCCGTCTGTACTCTTACTGCTCACCCATCCGATGTTATCGACTGTCCCGACAATATTGACATCCGTGATAGCATCTAATTGAATGGTTACACTCTCACCAACTGAAACTTTTTTGACATCCAATTCGTTCACCGGAACAGTCATCTGCAACTTAGATATATCGGAAATTTCCATAATAGCTGTTGCACCGCTGGCGCTATCCCCTTCCTCATTGTTAATGGTTGTGACATAACCAGAAATCGGGGCGATTAATTGTGTTTTGACCAGTGCGTTTTTGGCATCATCGACCTTGGCTTGAGCGCTGTCGATTTTGAGCTGTGCGTTCTTAATTTCCGCTTCGGTTGGGTCAGCTTGAAGTTGAGCAAGCGCCAATTGTGCCTGCTGAATTTTTACAGAGGCTGACCATAATGAGGCGCTATTGGGCTTTTGGGCTTCTTCAAGCTGTAACTTGGCGATTTCTAGGTTAAATGATGCCTGTCCGATTTTGGCTTCTTGCATCGTGATTTCGTTTGCAGACCCGTCCATATGAGCACGTTCAGTTTGCAAAGCGGTCAGTGATGCCTGTGCCTGATCGACCTTGAGTTGGTACTGTTCGATCTGGTCATCTGTTGTCCCATTTGCGATCGTGCTGTAAGTGGCCTGTGCACTGGCAACATTGGCTTTCGCAACTGCCAATTCATCGGCAGTCGGAGCAGCCATCAATTCAGTCATGCCGAGTTGGACACTTTCGAGGCTCAACTTGGCTTGGTTGAAGGTATTCCAAGCATCCGAGCTGTCTAAGTCAGCCAACACTTCGCCCGCTTTGACATAGTCCCCTACTGTGGCATAAACGCCGCTAATTTTTCCAGTGGTCTGGAAATAGAGAGATGTCACTGTATTGGCTTCAACCGAACCGAGAGCCGATATAGTGCTGGTTTTTATCTGTGGGGTCACTGTCGTTTGTTGGGATCCAACTGGCGCGGCAACCGTTGCATTCGTTGGTATTTGCTGGCTGCTGACTGCGTTGATACCACTCACGATAAAAGGTACTGCGATCAACGGGATCACCAATATAAGGAGGCTTTGTCTCACTGTCATTGAAATCTCCCTGTAAGTTTTTCTGTATGGCCTAAGGTTAGGTGAGGTATGTTTAGAAGTTGTTTAGAAGTTATTGGATTGTTTTGAACATTGCATGAGGTACAGATGAGGCCAAAAACCACTGAATTGAGTGTGTTTTCAAATTAGGTCAAATGTGAATGGCTGCTACACAAGTTCTAAATATATGCTTGCTAAATTAGTCACAACATAGCCAAACAACAGTGAATGAGGACAACATCATGTTACGAACGCTCAAAATCGGTATGGCAGTAGCGGCTTTTGTAGCCACCATCAGCATCGGTTCCTTCTTATATCTAACACGCGGCATTGCAGTCCCTATCGAAGCCGTTCAAGATAGTGTGCAGGAACTCGCTACTACCGACGCCAACAGCAATACACAAACCATCTACCGCATCTCGCAGGATGACTCTCAAGTCACTTATACGATTGAAGAAGTGTTGAACGGTGCAGATAAAACAGTTGTTGGCACGACCTCACAAGTAGCCGGTGATATTCTGGTTAATTTGAGCGATCCATCCCAATCACAAGTTGGAGAACTAAAGATCAACGCCCGTACCTTCGCTACCGACGATACTCGCCGCGATAACTCGGTTGCCCGCTTCATTCTCCAATCCGAATCAGATGCTAATCAGTACATTGTCTTCCAAACGACCAGCATCAGTGCTTTGCCTGATAGCGTCAATGTAGGCGATGAACTCACGTTGAAGGCAACGGGTAACCTCACAATCGCAGGCGTTACCAAAGAGATCACTATTGATGTGAATGCTGCACTGAAGTCACAGGATCAACTGGCCGGACAAGCTACCGTGACGGTACTGCGTTCAGACTTCAACTTGACCATTCCAAGCGTACCCTTCGTCGCCAATGTGGGTGACTCGGTCATCCTGAATCTAGATTTCGTTGCTAACGCAGTAACTGTACAATCTTCCCGCTAACACCCTCTAAAAAGCCGCGGACTTCAAAAAGTACTGTGGCTTTTTAATATGCAATATTGTCAATAAGTATTGATGAGCGATGAGATTGACAAGACCCATTATATTGATTTATTTATGCCTTAGCTGATTCAATGAATGGTTGCAAGGTGATAATGATTGATGTTCCGATTCCAACCGAACTTTCGGCGGCAATTGTGCCGTGATGGGCTTCCACAATGGACTTAGCAATCGCCAATCCTAAACCCGACTCGCCTTGACTCTGGTAACGAGATTCCTCAATTCGATAAAAGCGCTCAAAAATGTTAGGCAGCTTGTCGGCTGGAATACCTGCACCTGTATCATTAACTGCCAGTTGAATACTACCTTTACTTTGGCGGGCTTGCAGTGTAACCGTTCCCCCAACTGGCGTATAGCGCAGCGCATTCGTCACCAGATTGGCCAGTACCTGTACCATTCGTTCCGGGTCGATTTGCAAATAAGGCAGCCCTTTCTGAACATCGACCTTTAATACGACTTTGTGCTCTTCAGCCATTGGATCAAAAGATTGTTTGACTTGTGCTAGAAGCTCATCCGGTTCCATGGCTTGATATACTAACTTCAGTTGTCCCGCATCCGCCAGTGAGAGCGTCCGCAAATCTTCAACCAAACGTTTGAGTTGGAGAGCCTCTTGGTTCATAGCCTCAAAGCGTTCGGGCGTGGGTTCTAACGTCCCATCACGCAGCGCTTCCAAATAACCCGAGATCACCATTAGTGGTGTTCGTAAATCATGGGCAATATCAGCCGTCATTTGCTGTCGCTGTTGGTTCACGCGATGGATTTGGGCGCTCATCTGGTTGAAAGTCAGTGCCAGATCACCCAGCTCATCCCGTGTGCGTACTTGAACCTGTTGGTGTAAATCGCCTTGCTTCATCGCACGGATGGCCCCCGTCAATTCTGTTAGCGGACGCAAAAATTGCCGTGACAGTAAAATGCCAATGAGCAGCGCCATTGAACCCGCGCCAATCGCACCGATCAGCAGGGCCTGGTTGGTACTGTTGATATAACTTTGTTCGCGTGGATCAAGGTTAGGCGGTGGGGTTGCGAGCAGCGCCGTACCCACCCGCACATCGTCAATAATGATAGCAGTGCCTTCCTCAAGTTGTGCGGCCGTCATCTGTTCGCCAACATGAAATGGCCCGAATCCAGAGACGATGATTCCTTGTAGATCAACCAGCACAAATAATTGTGGCCCATTACCCGTATGCTGGGTGCGTTGCCAAGCTTCGATGCCATCCCAACTCTGATGTTCCGCATAATAACTACTGACATCACTAATAAATGTGGTTCGCGCTTGCTCTACACGCAGTTGATCGTAGCCGCTAACGGTTGTTCGATAGGCGAACAAGCCCACCAGTACCACACCTACCAAACTCGTTACCAGCAGAATAGCCATCCATTTGAAGGTCATCGAACGGATAATCATAATGCTTCATCAATCTCAGAATTAAAGCGGTAGCCCACCCCATATACAGTCAACACATACTTCGGGCTTGTTGGATCAGGTTCGAGCTTAGCGCGTAAATTGCGGATGTGAACATCGACAGTTCGCTCCACATTTTCAAAGGCATTGCCCTTGAGTTTGTCCAATAAATCACCCCGCGAAAATACTTGTCCCGGCTCAGCCATCAGAATCGCCAGTAGATCAAACTCGGAGGGTGTTAGCTCGACTTTGTGGTTTTCAATTGTCACCATATGTGTCTTTTTGTCCAGCACCACGGCACCCACTCGCAGCACTTCCGACACCTGTAGTTCTTCATAAACCCTGCGTAACACTGCTCGCACCCGCGCCACCAGTTCTGCCATGCCAAACGGCTTTGTAACATAATCATCTGCGCCCAGTTCTAATCCAACGACTTTATCTGTCTCTTCCATTTTGGCCGTGAGCATAATTACTGGTGTATTTCGTTCTTTACGGAAATGTCGTAAGAATTCGTATCCATCCATCTCTGGCATCATAATATCTAGTAGTATCAAATCGGGCTTTTCATGTCGTGCTACAAAAAGAGCCTCACGACCATTGTTAGCGACTACCGTACGGAAGCCATTTGCAGTGAGGTAATCGGCAATTAGCCGCTGAACACTGGCTTTGTCATCTATAATCAGAATCGTTTTCATAGCCTAAACCCTTCATTTTTTGTGCTAAGATAACATAGATATGGTCTTTTAGATGGGTTTGCCTATTTCAGTGAATCACGGATTGGGGTGAAACGAACACGGGCACGACCGACGGAGGCGGGTAGAAACGTTCGACGGCGCGAACGAGCAACTTACGAAAGCAGGCGAAACGCAGCAGGGATGGGATGAGTTTGTGGCGACCTTTGCC
>JBBSBS010000207.1:0-10768 GCA_038251045.1 Aggregatilineales bacterium
CCAACATCGCATTAACCACACCGCCCGGGTTTGTGCTGTGGCCGGCTTGGTTAATCGCCAACTGCGCCACCGCATGGCTGCATAACACTTGTTGGGACTTGAGGGCTTTTGCTCTCTTTCCTTATTCTGAATGTTAATTACTGAGAACTTCAAACAACTTTTTATCGCTTGGAAAATCTACATCGTCAACAAAGATTTTATAATAACGAATACCGCGGCTAAGATAAGTATACGGCTCTAGTTTTCCTATTAAGGCATAGACTCGATCATGCTTTATGTCAGCGTTATATCGACTCCATTTTAGCCAAGCGTAGAGCAGCGCAACGGCTAAAAGCACACAAATTACTGTCGCATTTGAAAACTTATCGGTGGGCTTAAAGCCAGCGTCAAAAACAATTGTGGCAAAAAAGAAAGAAGCAATTCCGAGGGCAACACCTGCTCTTTGCACCCAACCTTGGCGTTCAGCACGAAGCTTGCTGATCTGGCTATCGGTCAATTTGCCATCGCGATTGACCGTCAAATCGCCTTCTTTGAAACCGATTATTTTCATAAGCCGCGATTCATAATTAGGGTTCATAGGTTACTTCTTATAGTACTTGCGGCCTTTGAGGGATTCGGGGAGAAGGTCGTCAGTGGAGTACATTTCGTAACCTTTGCCGTAGCCGAGTTCTTTCATGAGTTTGGTGGGGGCGTTGCGGAGGTTAAGCGGGATGGGTAAGTTGCCCTGCCCTTTTACATCTTCGAGGGCAGCGAAGTAAGCATCACCGGATGTGCGGTCTTTGGGAGCCATCGCCATATAAGCGACACCCTGCGCGAGATTGAACTGACACTCAGGCAAGCCAATGGTTTCGACGGCGCGAAAGACTTCATTAGCAAGGACAAGGGCGGTCGGTTGAGCGTTACCAATGTCCTCCGAGGCAAAGATGACCATGCGCCGGGCGATGAACTTGGGGTCTTCGCCACCATTGACCATCCGCGCGAGGTAGTAAAGGGCGGCATCAACATTACTGGCGCGCATACTCTTGATGAAAGCGCTGATGGTGTCGTAGTGTTCTTCCGCGCCCTTATCATAGCGCAAGAACTTGGATTGCAGCGCGTTCTTGAGATTGTCGAGGGTAACGGTATGGGTTTCCTCCGCGTAAAGCTCGACGGTGACTTCTAGCAAGTTAAGTGATTGGCGGGCATCACCATTGGCAAACTCGGCAAGAAACGATTCGGCATCCGGTTCGATGGTGATGGCGAGTTCGGCTGCGCCCTGCTGGATGATCTCTTTGGTTTCATCAACAGTGAGGGCTTCGAGGACAAAGACACGGCTGCGAGAAAGCAGCGCCGAGTTGACTTCAAAGCTGGGATTTTCGGTGGTCGCGCCGATGAGAATGAGTGTGCCATCTTCGACATAAGGGAGCAAGAAATCCTGCTGGGCTTTGTTGAAGCGGTGGATTTCATCGAGGAAAAGGACGGCGCTGCCGCGTGTCTTCTGGCCTGCGTCCGGCTGCGAAAACAGATCGCGCTTATCGGCAGCCTGCACCTGCTCGACAATGGCGCGAATCTCGCCTTTGCCCGCCGACACAGCCGAAAGCTCAAAGTATGGGCGGTTGGTGGCGGTGGCGATGATGCGGGCGAGTGTGGTTTTCCCAACACCGGGCGGCCCCCAAAAGATCATGGAGTAGATACGGTTCTGGGCGATTGCGAGAAATAAAGGCTTACCCTGCCCGACCAAGTGTTTTTGACCGATGAACTGGTCAAGTGTTTTGGGGCGAACACGATCCGCCAATGGTTGTGCTTGAGTGGTTGTTGACATTATGATGCTCCTCCGCTATATTCTAACCCATGAGCAACTTTAATCTCTACCCGGTAATGATGTGTTGTCCGATGTGTATGTGTTGTACACAGGACTATGCACGTCTGCGTCCGGGCAGGTAAAAGTTGTTAATCGGTTAGAACTCAAGATTAATACACAACTAAGCCGACCTACGCAGGTCGGTTTTTTATTTTAGAGATGGGGGAAGATAAGACTTCGCTATTTTGATGTGATTGATAGATGAATAGGCCGGACAGCTATTGTCCAGCGTAATGTGAAAAGTTATAGTTATAACGCTATCTAGCAGGCAAAGAGGAGTTAAGAACGATGAGTGACATTACAAGCCGTGGTTACGCAAACCCTGATGTACTGGTTTCAACGGAATGGCTGGCAGCCAACCTGAGCGACCCGAACATCCGCATCATTGAATCCAACGAAGACCCACTGCTGTACCCGTCGGGACACATCCCCGGCGCGGTGCAAGTTGATTGGACGAACGACCTGAATGATCCGGTGCGCCGTGATTACCTGAGCCGTGAAGGGTTCGAAAAGCTGGCTTCGCGGATTGGCATCACCAATGACACCACTCTGATATTTTACGGCGACAAGAATAATTGGTGGGCGGCATATGCCTACTGGGTATTCAAACTGTTTGGTCACAAGAACGCCAAACTTGTCGATGGTGGACGGTTGAAGTGGGAAAAAGAAAGCCGCGAACTGACCAGAGAAGTGCCGAGCTATGCAGCAACCAGCTACAGCGCACCGGAACGTGATGACAGCCAGATTCGTGCGTTCCGTGATGAAGTGCTGAAGCATGTGAATGCTGGCCTGCCATTGGTTGATGTGCGCAGTCCAGATGAATACAGTGGCAAGCTGACCCACATGCCGAATTACCCGCAGGAAGGTGCGCTGCGCGGCGGTCATATCCCCGGCGCAAAGAGTGTGCCGTGGGCAAAGGCTGTGAATGCCGAGGACGGAACCTTCAAGTCCGCCGACGAACTGAAGGCCATTTACGAAGGCGAACAGGGTTTGAAATCCAGTGACACTATTGTGGCTTACTGCCGCATCGGTGAACGCAGCAGTCATTCATGGTTCGTGCTGACGAACCTGCTGGGTTACAAGAACGTACGCAATTACGATGGCAGTTGGACGGAATGGGGCAACTCGGTCGGTGTGCCGATTGAGAAGAGTGTGTAAGCAGACCGCGTTTTGATGCGTCAATAGAATACAATTTACCATTTCGGGGAGGGTAACAGCCCTCCCTTATGTATTCTGATCATCGTGCATATGATAAAATGCCCCCATTTAGTCACTACTCTACAAGGTTTGAGCATGAGCAACTACCCAGACAAATTAAATGAGATCATTGAAGACTTCTCGACCATCACTGACCGGAATGAACGGGCGGAGTATTTGATCGAGATTGCCGACCGCTTCCCAGAGGCGAAAGTTCCGGCAACGATTGCGACCCTACCGTATGACGAGTCACACCGCGTTCCAGCGTGCGAGTCGGACGCATTCGTATGGGCACAGGAAAATACGGATGGCACACTGAAGTATTACTTCGACGTACTCAATCCGCAGGGACTTTCGGCAAAGGCCATATGCACTGTGCTGGATGAGACATGCTCCGGTCAACCATTGGATAAAGTGGCCTCGTTACAAACGGATATTGTATTCGACCTGTTCGGCAAAGAGATTTCGATGGGTAAAGGTCAGGGGTTGATGGGCATCGTCAACATGGTGCAGTATGCGGCGAAACAACGGCTTCAAAAAGCTTAATGCACAGGGCAGCGGCGATGTAGGGGCGAGAGGATAACTTCTCGCCCCTATTGATTCACGGATATGTTATGATTACAACAAATTGTGAAAGTGAGCGAAATAGAAATGACGACACCAACCGCCGCTTTTAATGTAACTGCCGCACATATTACCCAAACACCAGACGTACGCGGTGGTAAACCCTGTATTGCTGGACGCGGAATTAAAGTCCAAAACGTTTACGTGTGGCACGAGCATCTTGGCATGAGCGCAGACGAAATCGCAAGTGCCTACAACCTTTCACTGGTACAAGTTCATGCTGCGCTTACTTATGCTTTTGAGCATTTGGATGAGATACGGGCGGATATCCTTGAAGGTGAACAAATCGCGGAAGCCATCAAAAAGCAAAATCCATCGTTACTGCTGGAAAAGCTAAACCGAATACCAAAAGATGTCGAATAAAATTCGGTTTTATCTTGACGAGAATATGGCAAAGGAAGTTGCGGATGGGTTACGCACCCGTAACATAGACGTTATCACAACACCTGAAGCCGGGCATATGGGGCTTAAAGATGAGGAACATCTTCGTTATGCTTTGGTAGAAGTTCGCGTATTCGTAACACAAGACGAAGATTTCCTGATTTTACATAGCAGACAAATCCCCCATGCAGGTATTGCTTACTACAAACCCAGAACTGTATCGAACAAAGATGTTATACGGGGTCTGGTTCTCATCTACGATGTGTTAGATGCAGATGAAATAATGAACCATGTCGAATTTCTTTAGTTTTACTTCCAAGGATAAGTGGGTTTACAAGCAACGGCAGCTTCGACCAATTCCTCGATGGTGATGAAGTAGTTGCGGTTCATGATGAGCGCTTGCCCGATATTGAGGGCAAGGCTGGCAGCTACTGAACGATCATCCACATTTTCGATACCGCGAATGTCTTCAACACCGGCTAAACCGATAACACGGCGCATCATCTTGCAGGCACCCATGCCTGCCGCATCCTGCAAAATATTCAGCATATAGTTGCGCTGGTAGTCTTTGGGCATATTGATAGGATCAACTTGATCCCATACAACTTGAAATTCGCGCTCAAAAACCTGCCAGAGTTGGATAATGGTATCGGTAAGGTAGCGGCGGAAGTCGGCACGTTTATCAGGGTCAGGTGTGCGGACTTCGTGTGAGGCATAGCTCAGTAACAGGTTGGCGATAACCGCACCGACATCAAAGCCAATAGGGCCATAGAAAGCAAACTCAGGGTCGATGACATAGGTTTCAGTCTGGTTAATCATGATGCTGCCGGTGTGCAAGTCGCCGTGTACAAGCGCCTGTGCCTGCGTCATGAATTTTTCTTTCATGGTTGCAACTTCAACACGCAGCGCTTCGTCGGCCTGCAAAGCTAAAACCTGCGGTTCGATTTCTTTGTGGAAGGGGTTGCGCTCGGTATAGCGATAGGGTTCGGTAAAAACCAAATCCTCGGTAATTTTGCAGAGTTCGGGATTTATGAAACGGGCAACTTCCATTTTCTTGGTGCGGTAATCTAACACGAGGTCTGACGTATAACCGAGTGTGCGTGCCATAAACAACCCGATATGTTCGGCAAAGTGAGGATACTTGATGCCCTGTGTCATGCCTTTACGCATGATGATATGTTCCGTCAGGTTTTGCATGGCGGTCAGGTACATATCGGGGTCATAAAAGTAGACCTTTGGTGTATGCTGGGGCACGAGCTTGCCGTGAATTTCGAGCGCCTGCGTTTCGATGCGAGCCCGGTCGGGCGGCAGAGGCCAACTATCGCCTACCAGACGTACATACGGGAGTGCCTGCTTGAGTACAACGGTACGTTTGGGGTCTGCTTTCGCCCAAACTTTGAAAACCAGGTTAAGATTGCCGTCGCCCACTTCTTCTGATTCGATTTCATCGGTGCGGAGGAATATCGTGTCCAGTTCGGGACGAGAACGCACATAAGTGCCGATTGTTTCAGGGGTGAGCGGACGGTAATAAGGAGAAAGATCGCCAAACATGATTACACCGTTTTATCCCGTGCGGCGCGGCCAGAGAAAAGTACATTGACCACGAGCGCAACGACTAGAACCATACCTGTAATAAACTCTTTTAAGTAAATGTCGATGGTGGGAATATTATCCAACCCATTGCGAAGTGTGCCATAGATCAAGAGACCAATGAGTGTTTGGAGAATGCCTCCTCGACCTCCAGTTAGAGCAGTACCGCCTAGCACAACAGCGCTGATGGTATCAAGCAGGTAGCTGGGTACAGGATCCGGTTGGGCACTGCCAAGCCGTCCCATACCAACGATGCCCGCCATCCCGGCTGTGAAGCCGCAAATGGTCAAGACCGCTACCAATATCAGGTTGGTATTCACACCAGCAAGGCGAGCGGCTGATTTGCTTGCGCCAGTCATATAAACGTAGCGACCAAAGCGGGTGTAGCGCAAAACGATATAAGCCACAAATAAACAAATGGCGGCGACAATCACAATAAATGGAAATCCACCTTTGCCAGCTTCGTCAGTGAAGATGCGACCACTTCCCAAGAAGCGGGCATATTCTGGCAAGGTCGTAAGGGTACGTCCTTTACTGACATAGGTGGTCAGGCCAGAGCCGATAAATGAAATTGCCAACGTGCCCATAAAGGTGGGGATGCGGAAACGAGTACAGATTATCCCGCTGAACAACCCTAAGAGTGTGCCCACCAGCAAGCCCGCTATCAGCGGTATGGGTTCTTGCAACTTGAGAGTCGCAAACAAGTAGGCAGCGAACATACCGGAAATGGCAGCCGTCGACGAAATACCGAGATCAATCTCACCGGTTAGTAAAACGAAGGTCATGCCGGTGCCGAATATGGCAAGGGTAGAAATTTGCACCAAAATATTGTTGATATTCTGAGGACGTAGGAACGATGGGGAAGCAAGCCCAAAAAATACAAATAGGGCAACCAATGTCCATACAGGAGCGAGGGTGGTGACCCAAGTGGGTAACCGACCGACCCTTGATTTGGGGTGTTTTGCCTCGGTGTGGGATGAAGTCTCTAATGTCATAAAAGCCTCAATAAAACGTCTTTATCAATATCTTTATTTTCTAACTCGGCGACTACACGACCATGTGACATAACCACAATGCGATCAGCGAGTGTTAAAACTGTTTCCGGTTCGCTGGAGACAACTAGAACGCCGTACCCCTCGTTGCGGAAGTTACGTAGTATAGTCAGAACTTCGCTCTTTGCGCCAACATCCATACCACGGGTGGGTTCAGCGACTATAAACACTTTGGGGGGAAAGGGCAACCAGCGGGCGATAGCCACTTTTTGCTGATTCCCGCCGCTCAACTGCCCGACAGGGTTGTACGGATCGGAGGGGTGTACACCGGTAAGTGTGATCTGTGGCAAGGCTGTTTCTAATTCATACGCTGCATTTGGGGCAAAAATACGCCCAAGCTGATGCAAGTGGGGTATCATCACATTATGGTAAATGGCCTCTTCCATAAAGAGACTCTGGCGACGTGATTCGGTAGCATAGGCTAACCCTTGTTTGATGGCATACCGCGCCGAAAAATCTTTACGGAAAGGCTGCCCTTCCATGTGGACTGACCCACTATCGAACCGATACATGCCAAAAAGCGCACGGGCCAAATCAAAGTGTCCTGCCCCAATCGCCCCGTACAGGCCAACGACTTCGCCTTGATTAACTTTCAAACTAATATCGCTAAATACATCCGCTGTTAGATCGCGTACTTCCAGAAGTGTATGTCCGTCTTTTTGAGGGGTTACATCTGGCAAGTTGGCATTAATATCGCGGCCTAAAATAAATGAAATAAGTTCGTCCATATGGGTTGTTTTGGTATCAAGGGTAGTTACTTTTTGCCCATCGCGCAGGACGGTAATGCGGTCAGAAACATTCATTACTTCATCAAGAAAATGGGAGATATAGATAATGCTACGTTTACTTTGACGGAGGGTATCAATGAGCTTCATTAAACGTTCGATTTCAGGTGGTGAGAGTGCGGTGGTCGGCTCGTCCATAATCAGCACTTTTGCACCAGACAAGATCACACGCAGGACTTCAACGACTTGCTGCGTTCCCAAGGGATAGTTACCCAGAGGGGCGCGCACGTCAATATGTTCAAAGCCAATTTTGGCGAGTTCCTCCTGCGCAATGCGGTTCATTTTACGCCAGTCCAGAAAGCCAAAAGTTGTCGTGGGCTGCCGTCCTAAAAATAAATTCTCGGCAACAGACAGTTCAGGTATGACACTTAATTCCTGATGGATCATACCGATTCCGCTACTCAGTGCATCACGGGGAGATTGTAAGTGAACTGATTTGCCGTTAAGGAGGTAGCTTCCTTCATATTCAGTGTAGATTCCGGCAAGGATGCGCATCATGGTTGACTTTCCCGCGCCATTTTCGCCGACGAGGGCATGAATTTCGCCCTGATGCAAATCAAAATCCACGGCATCCAGTGCCTGAATATTCTCAAAGCGTTTAGAGACACGCTTTAGTTCGAGTATCGGTGACGAATCCATATCTTCCTCTCGATGGAATTACAAGCAAGGGCGCAATCTGTTGCACCCCTGCCCATTCGCAAATTGTACAAGCGAGCGCGTGTACTTTTATTTTAGAAGAAGAACTGGCTTTCGGCCCAGATCAAACCAGCGGCCGGACTCAGGCCAAGGTTGTTGAGTTTCCAAGGTTCGGCAGCCAACTCTGGATTGGAGTCGATGTCACCATAGATGGCAGGACCGTCTGCCAGAATGAAGAATGGAATATCCTTCCGTGCCTGTTCAAGCCCGACGGTGGCGGCATAGGCACCGGCAATAACAGCCCAACCGTGAATACGGGTGGCGGAGTTACGGGCGGTGGCAACCAATTTACCATCGGCTACGGCCTGAATAGCTGGCGGCATGGCATCTACGCCACCGACAAATACTTGGTCGCCCAAACCGGCATTTTCGACGGCCTGACGAGCCGCAAGCGCCATATCATCATTATCAGCAAAAATACCTGTTATGTCGGGATGGCTGTTGAGGACGCTTTCGGTGAGGGCAGCGGCCTTCGCCACATCCCAGTCCGCGGGTTGGTCGTCAACGACTGTGATGTCGGGGTATCTGGCGACGATATTCAAGAAACCCTGACCGCGAGCCTGTGCGCCTGTGTGACCGGGTGCGCCGCCGATGTGGGCGATTTTACCTTTGCCGCCCATCTTCTCGACCATTTTGGTAACGACGGACTCTGCCATAAAGACGCTATTCGGGGCGATCAATGTCAGAACACCCATCGTTTGAAGCTGATCCAAAGGTGCAATCAGGGTATCCATATCGACAACGGGAATTCCGGCATCAATCATGGTCTGAACGGGTTCGACGAGTGTACCGATAGCGCCGGGCTGCATGGCGACAAAATCCCATGTGGTATCGGCAGCCATAGTATCGATCTTGCCACGTTGTAAGGCGGCATCAAATTCACCATCGAACCATGTGATGTCGACACCGAGTAATTTACCCCAATAGAGAGCAGCCTCCTGCCCCTGAGCATTCCAAGTACCCGCTAGACCGGCGCTGGACATGGCAGCGCGGAGTGGGTTGCTCTGCGCATTGGCACGACGGTATTCTAAAAAGGAGAAGAAATTGGCACCGATTAAACCTGATGAAGCGAAGAGGGAACCCTTTAAAAAGTCACGACGGCTAAAGGCTTTTTTGCTGGACATAATTCAGACCTCTTTCAAAATAGAAATTTCATTTAGCGAAACGTAATAATGCACATGCGTCAGATCGAGAGAACACCTCCTCCAAAATATGTGTGAACGGTCACAGAGAGAGTACATAATTTTCTTAATGTCGTCAAGGAAAAGATAATATACAGATTGCACAAATCGTAATATAGAAATAAAAACCGGGAGCGGATAATCCAACTCCCGGTTTCGCATACTTATCTGTGTGGAGTGCCCAATGCACCCAAGATAAGACGCGACAATATGTCGATAAATAATATAACACCTGAGAAACATAAAGGTGTGGGATAGATGTCCTAATTTTATAGGACGACTCTACTAATATGCTCCCTTACTCATCAAGACAGCAGGGATTGTCTGGATAACTATTTGCAAGTCAATCCATATGGAGTAGTTGCGAATGTAATTCATGTCGAGACGAACACGCTCTTCGTACGTTAACTCGCTGCGACCCGCAACCTGCCACAAGCCTGTGATACCCGGTTTGACGGTGTGGAGGTTTAAGCCCCACTTGCCATACTTTTCGACTTCTTCCAATGTAATCATACGAGGGCCGACGATACTCATCTCTCCGCGAAGGACATTAAGTAACTGGGGTAATTCATCAATGCTGGTTTTACGGAGAAATGCGCCAACTTTGGTAATTCGCGGATCATCCTTGAGCTTATAATATTGGTCGTATTCTTCGCGCGCCTTTGGATCCCGCGCAAGCAGCTCTTCAAGAACCTCTTTGGAATTCACAACCATTGTCCGGAATTTGAAGGCATCAAACTCTTTGCCACCTACCCCAACGACACGGCGACGATACACAATTGGGCCGGGGTCAGTGAATTTCATGATGATGGCAATAAAGATAAATAACGGGGAAAGAATTACTAAACCGACAATTGCCCCCGCATAATCCACAAGTGCTTTCAAGACAATGTTGACACCTGTCAATCGAACGCGGTTGACGCTAACCATAGGAACACTGCCAACATCCTGAATTTGCACACCGGTCGTCAGGATTTCATACATGCCAGAGGAAAGCCACATCGTAACATAGGATGAGTTCACGAACCGACGAAAAAGATCAACCATATTTTCACGATGTATGCCACTGGTCGCGACAATCAGGCGCTCGATTCCGAAACGCTGCACGAGCATTTCGGCACGAGTCGTGGGTCCGTGTACGACAAGTCCGGGGAGCACTTCTTCACCGGGGCTAATGGTATCGTCCAAAAAACCGATGATATTCACGCCGGTAGCAGAACTACTCATCAATTGTTCCGCAATTGCAATACCTTCAGCATTTGCGCCAACAATATAGGCAGGAGACATAAAGTGCCCACGGCTCCGCATCATGTATATGATGCGGCGGAAGGCAAAACGCTCAACCATGATTGAGAAAACAGCAAAGACCCAAGCAATCAACAACCATGCACGGGCTAATACCAGCGATGGATCCACATAACC
>JBBSBS010000208.1:0-10725 GCA_038251045.1 Aggregatilineales bacterium
CTACTTCCTTTCCTATTGTGAAAGTTATCTGTTGACTAAAGTGCAAATCAGTGCGCCCAAGCAGCGCCTGAATGAATATCCCCACCAGTTAAGCGGGGGTATGCGCCAGCGTGTCATGATTGCACTGGCACTCTCCTGTAACCCCTCCATTCTGATTGCCGATGAGCCCACGACGGCGTTGGATGTTACCGTCCAGTCCCAAATCTTGGATTTGATGAACGAACTCCAGTCGGACGTGGATGCTTCAATCATCATCATTACCCATAACCTCGGCGTAGTTTCCCAGATGGCGGATCAAGTCGCCGTCATGTATCTGGGCAAAATTGTTGAATATGCCGAAACGCGCGAGTTGTTCCACAAACCATTACATCCCTACACGGTTGGCCTGTTGAATTCTGTCCCCAAACTGGGAAAAAAAGGCCAACATCTCGAACCAATCACGGGCATGGTTCCCTTGCCCACCGACATCATTCCTGGCTGCGCTTTTGCACCACGCTGTCCCCATGCCATGAAAATTTGCCATGAGAAACAACCTGTTTTGCGTGAAGTGAGTCCGGGGCATCAGTCGGCATGCTGGCTGTACGAGGACACACCACACGCTTAACAGGCACCACTTCAATATAAAGAATTTTATTGCATGTCCATCAAGGGGGGTGATGCTTATTCGGAGACAGTGCGAGTTAAGATTTATGACCTTTAATTGTTCGATTTTGTTTTAAGTTTCGAGGAGGACTAATAATGAAAGTCCGTAATTTACGGCGGTATGCAATTCTAGCGACTTGCGTATCCTTATTACTGGGTGCTGCGCTAAGCGCACCTGTCGCCGCACAGGGTACGGTTGCCCCACCCATTCCTTATCCAGATCCCACCGATCTTGGCGTAGGTGGTGGCAGTGTTACCAAGCTGCCAATGAGTGAAATAGTTCAATATAAGGCGCTGCCTGAATATCATCAGTCGCCATTCTTAGATAAGTTTGTTGCCGATGGCACCTTGCCACCCGTCGCAGATCGTCTTCCCAAAGAACCGGCAGTCTATATGGCTACTGGTATGAAGGATGGCATTGGCGTTTATGGTGACCTGTGGCGCGGCTTCTCGGCTTGCCCGACCGCTGGCTACAATGTTATGGCGCAAGTATCATTGGGTTGGTTCGGTATTGAATCCTATACCGTCCACTATAGTGCGCTGGTTAAGACTGGTCCGCTGTTCCGTGCGGATTCGGATCTCGAACCCATGCCAAACATTGCCAAGAGTTGGGAATGGTCTGAAGATGGTAAGCAACTGACCATGCACCTTATTGAAGGTGCGAAGTGGTCGGATGGTGTTCCTTTCACTGCCGATGATGTGATGTTCACTTGGGATGGTTACATCCAAGACCCGCTTGTCAATGCTCCTCGCAGCAAGGATGCTTGGTCATGGAATGGCGAATACGCGACATTGGAAAAGGTTGACGACTTCACCGTTAAGTTCACCTTCCCGGTAGTCACCCCCTATGATGCGTTCTATCTGATGAACGAAGGCAACTTCGATGTCGAGCCGGCTCATATCCTGAAGCCGCTGCATCCGAAGTGGAGCACCGCAAACCCTGCACCCAGCTACAAAGACTTCACCAATGCGCTGGCTCCCGATAACCTGCCATTGGTCACTATGGGGCCGTGGGTCGTCACCGAATACAAGACCGACGAACTGATGATCATGCGTCGTAATCCCTACTACTGGAAGGTCGATGAAGCCGGTAATCAACTGCCTTACTTGGACGAAGTTCAGTATCGCAAGGGACCCAGTGGTATCGGTCGTGATCTGTGCACCATCGCTGGTGATTGCGATCATATGAACCTTGAGAATCCCAGCACCTATGTTCAGGCTATGACTGCCGCTCAAGCCCCGGATTCCACGTTCAATGTCAATTGGGGTCCTGAAGTACTCGGTTACGGTGTCATTTTCAACTATGCCGTTAACTTTGGTATCGTGGATAAAGATCGAGATGTCGCTGTTCGAGAGCTTTTCCGCGACTTGCGCTTCCGGCAGGCGGTGAGTTACGCCACCGACCGCGATGGTATCGCTCAATCCATCATGAAGGGTCCTTTCCTCCGTGGTTGGGCAGGCGGTCTCTATCCCGGTGCACCTGACTTCGATAAGGACGCAGTGGTTTACTATCCATATGATGTAGCATCTGCCAACATCCTGTTGGACGAAATCGGCCTGAAAGATACCAATGGTGATGGTGTCCGTGAATGGACAACCGGCCCGATGTCAGGGCAGCCTGTTGTCGTACAACTTGGCGCGTCGCAAGATGCCAAGGAAACCCAGAGCGTGGCCGAAGCAATCGTTAACCAATGGGGTTCGATTGGAATCAAGGTCAACATGAAGGTCATTGACAGTCAGACTTGGACTGAAACCAAAGCGGCTGGCACGTGGGATCTTTATGTTCTCCGTAATGAAAAAGAGTTTGCCTTACCGTTCACGAATCCAACCGGTATTGCTCCTATTACGCATAACTTCCAGTGGCATTCAGATACCGAAGCAGTGCCACGTGAAATATTGCCCTTCGAGCAACAATTGGTGGACATCGTCAATACGTACAAGGGAACTTACGATGTCGCTGGTCGTAAAGAATTGATGACCGAATACAATCACATCTTCACAGAAAATGTATATCAAATGGGTGTGTTTGTAAGCCGTCACGGTTTGGGTACTGCCAAACGCGTTAACAACGTTGCCGATGGCACGCCTGTGTTCATGTATCAGTGGGTGGAAGATGCCATCCTGCTGGACGCGTTGTGGACTCCTTTGGATCAACAATTGCCACAGAACCGTCCCGACACGATTCCGCTCTATAAGTAATTTTTTGGAACGCTGGCGAGTTGGGGGAGAAATCTCCCAACTTGCCTTCTATCGATGACAGTAATGGCGGCATGGATCTATGGCAAGGCTTGCGGATAGCCATATTTTGGAGCGGATATGCTAAATTATATTATTCGTCGGGTAATAATTGCATTCTTTATGTTGATCGGGATTGGGGTTGTTTCATTTGTGGTCATCCAACTGCCACCCGGAGATTACGCCAGCACTTATGAAGGATACTTAATCAGTCGTGGCTCAACACCAGAAGATGCCCGGCGGGCAGCAGAGAACATTCGTGTGCAGTACGGCCTCGATAAACCTGTAGCTGAACAATTTTTTGATTGGATTAAGGGCATTCTCACTGAAGGCAAGTTCGGTTACTCCTTTGCCTACGGCAAGGATGTAGGAATACTCATTGCCGAACGTGCTCCGATGACAATTCTAATTGCTATCTTGGCGCACGCCATTTCAACCATTGTTGGGGTCGGGTTGGGTATCTATGTCGCCCCTCGAAAATACGGTTTTGCCGACAATATTTGGGCGATCATCTCTTTTATATTGACTTCCGTACCTCGATTCTCTCTCGCTATTATCATATTATATATTCTTGTTATAGAATTAAAACAGCCGAGTGTTTCATCATTTTTCTCACCACAATATGTATTTGCAGATTGGAGCTTTGCAAAAGTTGTCGATCTGTTCCAACACATCTGGCCGGTGCTCCTCATTGCCGGTTTGGGCGGTGTCGCCCGTAACATGCGCGTGATGCGCGGCAATTTGCTCGACGTTCTGGGCACCCAATACGTTCAGACTGCCCGATCAAAAGGTCTCAAAGAAACCACCGTCATTATGAAGCACGCCGTGCCCAATGCCTTGCATACCATCGTCGCCTATCAGGGTACGGTTCTCCCCTATATGTTGGCTGGCGAATTAGAAGTTGCCATTGTTTTAGGGCTGCCAACACTAAGCCCTTTATTTTACGAAGCACTCGTCAACGGTGATATTTATATTTCAGGTTCACTGCTTCTTATCTATGGGGTATTGATTTTGTTGGGCAACCTTCTGGCAGATATTTTCTTGTCCGTCCTTGATCCACGTATTCGCTACAACTAGAGCAGGGAGTAAAACACAGTGACCGCTGAAAATTCAGACATTTTGTCCACTGGTGTTAGCCGGGGCGATGATTTTGGCCCGTATGTAGCGAACACCGGTATTGCAGATATAAGCGATGCCCTTCCCGGCCACGAAGATAATGAAAGCTACACCCAGCTTGTCTGGCGACGCTTCCGGCGCAGCAAGATCTCGATTATCGGCGGATTTATGGTTCTGACACTAATCTTTCTCGCGATTTTTGCCGATTTCTTTAGCCCCACCACCAACTTTGGTATTGATCTAAAGGCATCATTCATCCCGCCGCAGCAGATTCATTTCTTTAACGATGCCAACGGGAACTTCCACATCGGCCCGTATGTCTACAATATGGAATACACCTTGAACCCCACCACATTTCAAGTGATGTGGGTCGAAGATACAACTAAAGCTTATGATATTCACTTTTTTGTGCAGGGTTCCGAATACAAAATATTAGGATTAATTCCGTCCAATCTACATTTATTTGGTGTAGAAGAAGGCGGCACAGTCTACATTCTCGGTACCGATAAACTGGGTCGTGACTTATGGGGCAAAGCCTGTGAAGCCGGACGTATCTCGCTGACCATGAGCCTTTTCGGAACCATCATCAGCATAATCATCGGTTCCGTGTTGGGCATAGCCTCCGGTTATTATGGCGGGTGGGTGGATAACGTCCTGCAACGTTTTACTGAATTTGTGACCGCCTTCCCCCAACTGCCACTGTGGATGGCACTCGCTGCCCTTGTGCCAAAAACGGCGGACTCCTTCACCGTCTTTGTCGTCATGGCCTGCATATTCGCCCTGCTCTCGTGGACGACACTGGCGCGTGAAGTACGCGGCAAAGTGCTTTCCTTGCGCGAGTCGGATTTTATTATGGCAGCCCGTGAGATGGGTGCTTCAGATAGCCGCATCATCTTTCGTCATCTGTATCCCAATGTCTTAAGCCATGTCATCGTCATTTTGACTCTAACAGTCCCCGGCATCATCTTAGCCGAATCGTTCTTGAGCTTTTTAGGCATTGGCATCACCGAACCACTCATCAGTTGGGGGCTGATGATGCGCAATACGCAGGATATTCAAACACTCGGTCAGAACTCATGGATTTTGGCCCCAGTCGTGTTCATGGTTGTAGCCGTATTAGGCTTCAATTTCCTTGGAGATGGCTTACGTGATGCTGCTGATCCTTATGCGGCAAAGTAAGACAATGGTGGTACATGAATAAGCACAGTCGGTCGGCAGTTGTTCTATTTGTAATCGGGATCTTATTCGTATCTTCGGGATTTGTGGCGCTTGCCCGTGCCAGTGTAGGTAATCGGACGGCGCGAGTGAGTTTTCAGGCAACCGCCACCATCTCTGGCAAGATTATGAATGAAAAAGGTCCGGTGGCAGATGCAATTGTTCAAATTCAGGCCACGACCAACAAAACTACGACCGCCAGCGACGGTACGTTTACACTGAGCAGGATCGAAAGCACTGACCCTTTCGTGCTGACGGCGTGGTCAACCGGTCATTACATTGGTTGGAAATCTATTGACCCTAACGCGCCCGATTGGAACGGTGGGCAGGACATTGTCATTACCTTAACCCCGCTGTCCGTCAGCGATAATAATGAATATGAATGGTATTCATTTGACGGTGTGGATGGCTCGGCAGCTTGCGGCCTGTGCCATCGTGAGTATAGCGAGTGGCAAAACGACCAGCACTCACGCTCGGCTATCAATCATCGCTTCCTCAATGTGTACATGGGAACTGATGTCAACGGCGAGTCCGGTCAATCGGTAGAATTCGGTATTGATGGCATCCCTCTACCTGCCGACCCCGAACAACCCTATCATGGGCCGGGTTTCCGCCTCGATAATCCCAGCCGCGCCGGTAACTGCGCATCGTGCCACACTCCGATGGCCTCCACCGTGTCCAATGCTCAAAATTGTACATGGTCGGGCTGCCACACCAGTTTGACGATCGAACGAGCCAACGGCATTTTAGAATATGCCCCCGTTCCGTCCAAGAACTTGAAAGGGGATGCTGCTGAAGGCATTAGCTGCGAATTCTGTCACAAGACCATCAACGTCATCCTCGACCCCGATACTGGCTTACCTTTACCGGATATGCCCGGCATCATGTCCATCGAATTGGTTCGCCCCCGCGATGCCAGCCAAGATGTTTTCTTCGGCACACTGGTAGATGTCGCCCGTCAAGACAGCTACCTGCCGCTGCTTTCCAAGAGTGAATACTGCGCCAGTTGTCATTTCGGTGTTTTCGGCGGGGTCGTCGGCATGGGTGAGGTCAAAGACGGTACGATTATCTACAATTCGTATGGCGAGTGGCTCAACAGTCCCTACAGCGATCCGGATACCGGCAAAACTTGCCAGCAGTGTCATATGCCCATTTCGGATGAAAACTGGTTCGTTGATCCAGTTCGCGGCGGTTTGAGCCGCGACAACGTCCAACTGCATAACCACACCATGTTGGGCGCGACCAGTGAAACGCTGCTGCAAAACACCGTCACCATGAACACCGATGCCCAACGTGCTGACAATCAGATTCAGGTACAGGTCAGCATTACCAACGATCGGGCAGGTCATGATGTCCCTACCGATGTACCCATTCGCTCGGTCATCCTTGTGGTCGAGGCGTTAGATGCCAACGGCAATCCATTGGCACTGGTGGATGGCTCTGTAAATCCAGCCTTTTCGGGTGATTATGGTGGCCTTCCCGGTAAAACATTTGCCAAAGTCCTGCGGGATAATTGGACGGGCGAAACACCGACTGCCGCCTTCTGGCGACCGGTGACGATTGTCGAAGACAACCGGATTCAGCCGCTGGCAACCGACACCACCCATTACACCTTTACCATGCCCACGGCTGACGCGGTCACCATCAACGTCAGGTTGATTTACCGCCGCGCTTTTTATGAATTGATGCAGCAAAAAGGCTGGAACGATCCTGACATCCTTATGGAAAATGAAACAATAAATTTACCGGCAAATTAACGGATAAAAATAATGAATGACAAAGACAACATTATCTTAGAAGTCAAAAACCTTAAACTCCACTTCCCTATTTATGAAGGGTTTCTAAAACGGGTTGTCGGTCATGTGAAAGCTGTAGACGGTGTCAGTTTCAAACTGCATGATGGCGAGGTACTCGGTCTGGTGGGGGAAAGCGGCTGCGGGAAAACAACCGTTGGGCGTACCATTCTACGCCTCTACGATCCCACATCCGGCGAAATTCTCTACAATAAAAAGAGTGGTGAGCAGATTGATCTGGCAACCCTCAATCAGCGCCAGATGAAGCCCCTGCGCCGTGAACTGCGTATGATTTTCCAAGATCCGTTCAGTTCACTCAATCCACGCCTGACGGTCAAAGACATCATCAGTGAACCGCTGGAGATTCATGGTATCGCCCGCGGCAAAGAAGCCGAACGACGTGTTGCCGAATTAATGGAATCGGTCGGCCTCAATCCAGCACTCATGCGCCGCTATCCCCATGAATTTTCCGGCGGGCAGCGCCAGCGCATCGGTTTAGCCCGCACCTTATCGCTCAACCCGCGTCTGATCATAGCCGATGAACCGGTATCCGCCCTCGATGTGTCGGTTCAAGCGCAGGTGCTGAACCTGCTGCAAGAATTACAGGCGCGGCTCGGTTTGACGCTCATCTTCATCGCCCATGATTTGTCGGTGGTCGAGCATATCTCTGATCGCATTGCTGTCATGTATGTCGGTAAAATTGTTGAACTGGCAAATACCAGCAAACTCTTACAAAAACCGCTGCACCCTTATACCGAAGCGCTGCTGTCCGCCATTCCACCTTCCGACCCCGACATGAAGCAGGATCGTATTCAGTTGAAGGGTGAAGTTCCCAGCCCTGCCAACCCGCCATCGGGGTGCATTTTTCACCCGCGCTGTATGTATGCCAAACCAGAATGCGCCGTAAAAGAACCAGTCTTGACCGAAGTGGAACCCGGACACTTTGTAAGCTGCCATTTTGCCAAAGAATTGCATCTTAAGGGCATCGGAGTGCCAGCATGAGCAAACAATCATCGTTCCCTGCTGTGATAGCCTATATTCCGATCATTGGATGGCTCTACGTATATTTGTTTAACCGAAAAAACACCTTCGCCGTCTATCATCTGCGCCAGTCGATCGGCCTCGCTCTATTTCTGGTTGGCACGCTGCTCGTCTGGAGCATCGTCGCCTATTTACTGGCGTTAATCCCTTATATGGCGGTTGTCAGTGTGTCGTTGTTCACAATCGTCATGGTCGCTTACCTATTCGGTGTAATAGCATGGATACTCGGCATACTCAATGCCTTGAAAAATGAATCGACCCCGCTGCCGTTGTTTGGGCAGTGGGCAAGTCGGCTGCCAATTCAATAATTTCGTATTCGAAAGGAACAGTTCTTCATCATGACCAAAATCACATTCATCGGCGCGGGCAGCCTCGTCTTTACCCGCAACTTATGCAGTGATTTATTACTTGCTCCAGCTTTGCGGGATAGTACCCTGACCTTGATGGATATTGATCCTATCCGGCTGGAACAATCGCGTAAGGTCGTGCAGGCCATTATCGATGCACGCGGCTTGCCAGCCCGTATTGAAACCACTACCGACCGCCGTACCGCCGTCAAAGGTGCGGATTATGTGATCACGACTTTTCAGCAGGGCGGTTTGGATGCCTATCGCCTTGATCTCGAAATTCCCCAGCGCTATGGGGTCGAACAGTGCGTGGGTGACACACTAGGGCCGGGTGGCGTATTTCGCTCGCTTCGGACGATTCCAGTGCTGCTTGATCTCGGTCACGAGATGGATGAACTCGCACCGGACGCGCTTTTGCTAAATTATGTTAATCCGATGGCTGCCAACTGCTGGGCATTTGATCGGGGAACCGGTCGCCCCCACGTAGGCTTGTGTCATAGTGTGCAGGGAACCAGCGAAATGATGGCTCGCTGGATTGGCGTACCTTATGACGAAGTGGTTCACCGCAGCGCCGGTATTAATCATCAGGCTTTTTTCCTCGACTTTAAACGTGATGGTCAAGACCTCTATCCGCTAATCTGGAAAGCCATTGAACAGCCCGATATTTACGGCGAAGAACCCGTTCGCATCGACATCATGAAGCACTTCGGTTATTTTGTGACCGAATCCAGCGGTCACGCCAGCGAATATATGCCCTATTTCCGCAAATCCGCCGATATGGTCGACAATGAGCTGGTTCCCAAGTTCAAAAATCCTAAAGATTATTGGTTTGATTGGGGACGGACAGGCGGTTACTATCGTCACTGTATCGACCGTCAGAACAAGTTCAACAACGAATATGAAACCATGATTGCCGATGGCACGATGGTGCCCAAAGAACGCACCCATGAATATGGTGCCTATATCATGGAAGCGATGGAAACCAACCAACCGACCGTAATTGCCGGTAATGTTCCCAATCGCGGCTTGATCGATAACCTGCCGCAGGGCTGTTGTGTCGAGGTCCCTTGTCTGGTTAATGGCAACGGTATCCAGCCCACAAAAATCGGCGCGATGCCCACCCAATTAGCAGCCCTCAACCGCACCAATATCAATGTGCAGGAACTGATCGTCGAAGCCGCGCTGACCGGAAACACCGAAGCCGTTTACCATGCCGTGATGTTAGATCCATTGACCGCAGCGGTTTGCACCTTGGATCAAATTCGTGCTATGGTAGGCGACCTTCTCGAAGCAGAACAGCAATGGCTGCCTCAGTTTAAGCATACTCAACATAACGTAATGGCATAAAACATCAAAGGACACCATGATCATGCCTAAAATCACTTTTCTTGGGGCGGGGAGTACAGTCTTCGCCCAAAACCTGATGGGCGACATCCTCAGTTTTCCTGAACTGGCGGATTCAACCATCAGCCTGCACGACATTGATACCGAACGCCTCAAAACATCCGAAGTTGTGGCCCATATAGTTGCCGAGACTCTCGGCGTGACTCCCAAACTTGAAGCCTCTACCAACCGTCAGCAGGCACTCGACGGCTCGGACTACGCCATCGCCATGTTTCAGGTCGCCGGCTACAAACCCGGTACGTCCACCGACTTTGAAATCCCGAAAAAGTACGGTCTGCGCCAAACCATTGCCGATACCCTCGGCATCGGTGGCATCATGCGTGGTCTGCGCACCATTCCGGTGATGGTCGAAATGTGTCAGGACATGGAACGCCTGTGCCCGGATGTCACCTTCCTCCAATATGTGAACCCGATGGCGATGAACTGTTGGGCGCTCAGTCGGGCAACCTCCATCAAAACCATCGGCTTATGCCACAGCGTGCAGGGCACAGCCGAGCAGCTTGCCAACGACATTAATATTCCCATTGATGAAATCAACTACATCAGCGCTGGCATCAATCACATGGCCTTCTACCTCAAATTCGAGCGTGATGGGGTTAATCTCTATCCTGAAATCCGCAAAGTATTGGATGAAAAACGTGCGCCGGATTGGAATCTGGTACGCTATGAAATGTTCAAGCGTCTGGGTTATTTCGTCACCGAATCCAGCGAACACTTCAGCGAATATATCCCCTACTTCATCAAGCGTGATCGTCCTGATCTGATCGAGCAGTTTAATATCCCGCTGGATGAATATATCCGCCGCTGCGAAGTTCAACTCGCCGGTTGGGAAGCCCTGCGCAAGCGCCTCGAAACCGGCACCGAAACCATCGAAGTCAAGCGCAGCCACGAATACGGATCGTTGATTATTCACAGTCAAGAAACCGGACAAC
>JBBSBS010000209.1:0-10680 GCA_038251045.1 Aggregatilineales bacterium
CATCGAAAACACCTTAAGTCAGCACATGCGCAAGATAAAACTTTGTTTGCCTTACAGCCGGGGCGATATTGTGTCGCAGCTATTCGAGTTAGCCACAGTTGAAAACCAAGAACACACAGAAGACGGTGTTATTCTAACCGTACAACTTCCACCATCGCTCCAAGAACGATTTAAGGAATACCAAATTATACAATAGGGCGAAAACACGATGTTTAAACGTATTGACGAGTCCAGTTGGTTAGCGAACCGTATAGCCAGTCTTTCCGAATTCATGGCGAAGCGCCGGGGTCTGCCCGTTGTATTGGGTATTTTGCTGTTGATTATTAGTTTTGTTCTGCAAGTTGCAGATGTTTATGCAACCTCGCAGACATTGCATCTAATAGGGGTCATTACCTTAAATGCAGGAATCCTCATCGCCTTGATAGGATTGCTATTAGCGGATCCACTTGGAAAGTGAACTTTGAGCATTGAATATCGTAGCATTGAATCCATTGATGAACTAGAAAAAGTTGTTGATCTTGAAATTGCAGTATGGGAGTTGTCACCTCGCGATGCCACTCCCGCCAGTCTCCTCCACGCAATGGTGAACAGCGGGAGTTTAGTTGTTGGTGCCTTTAATGACACAAATTTGGTGGGCATGGCCTTCATGTTTCCCACATCACGTAACAATCGAAAACTTCTTTGGTCGCACATGGCAGCCGTAAGCCCGGATTTTCAAAGCAATGGAATTGGCTTTGAATTGAAGCAGTTTCAACGTAAATGGGCACTGGATAATGGCTATGATGCAATCGGGTGGACATTTGACCCACTCCAAAGAGGTAATGCTAACTTTAATTTGCACACGCTGGGGGCAATAAGCCAAACCTACCACGTCAATTTTTATGGAGACATGCTTGACGGCCTAAACGCGGGATTACCTTCTGACCGGCTGGAAGCGATTTGGCCGTTGCGTAATCCGCGAGTCAAACAGTTAGCTCAACATAAACACCCCTCTACCCTGTTTTCAGAATCACATACTCCCGATGAGAATATGCTTCTCTGCTCAGTAGCTGATAAACCTGTCCGCCAAATCTTGGCCTCAACTCAGACCATTCAATTTATTGAAATTCCGAAGCATATCAATGCGTTGAAAAGTGGATCAAAGGCATTGGCACTAGAGTGGCGTATAGAACTCCGCAATACGTTGCAAAGTGCATTTCAACAAGGATATGTCGCACGAGATTTTGTCGAACTAGAGGGTCACCACTATTATGTATTGACTGCCTCGCAACCTTGGTATCTGTATGTCGTGCAATGCAGCGACCAATCACTATACACTGGCATAACACCGGATGTTACCAAACGCGTGTCATTGCATAATAATGGGCGCGGCGCAGCTTATACCAAAACCCGCCGACCGGTGACCCTTTTGGCATCATGGCAGTTTGTTAATCGGCAAGACGCTATGAAGGCAGAGATTGCTTTCAAACAACTGACGAGGCAAACTAAACTAAATCACATCAGAAATCATTCTGGTTTTCAAGGTGCGGTCTATGTTAATAGTGACGCATGAAGTGACATCCCTCTTGTTCATTTAAGCTCTATATCCATGCTGCGGCCTGTGGCAACATCAATTTGTTGCTATGATCGCCTTGCGTGGTAAAATCCACTCTACGTACTGGCTCTAAATATATTGAGTAGGCGTATTTGCGTCATCAACTTTCAACGGAGGAATCAAAGATGGTTTTACGGAACAGGAAATGGTTACTTGCATTATTAATGGTTTTGATGGTAATTCCTTTTATCAAGACCGTAGCGCAGGATACGCTTCCCGATCTGGGTGGTAAGAAGATTACAGTTGCACTTGGCAATGACTATACACCCTTTAATTTTCGTGACGATAAATCTCAAAACGGCGTAGGTTGGGACTACGACACCATTACGGCAATCTGCGCCAAAATTAATTGTGTGCCGGAATTTATTGAAACTTCATGGGATGGGATGATCGTAGCGGTCGCCAATGGTCAATATGACATGGCAGCTGAAGGCATTACCATCACTGATGAGCGTAAGGAACAGGTCGATTTCTCCAACCCCTATATCACAGTTCAACAAGCCCTCCTTGTCCGAAGCGATGAAGCCCGCTTCAAGGATGCCAAAGAATTCGCAGCTGATGCCTCGCTCAAAATCGGTACTTCCCCCGGCACGACCAATTATGATGTAGCTGTAGAATTGGTCGGTGAAGATCGAATTGCACCCTATGATACGTTAGGTGTTACCGTACAGGCACTAATTGCTGGGGATATTGATGCGGTTATTCTTGATGATGTTGCAGGACAAGGTTATGTTGGCGTAAATACCAATAGTGTCAAGATTATCGACTCCACCCTGCGGTCAGATGATCTCGGTTTTATTTTCAAAAAGGGGTCCGACCTGACCGCCGCCATCAATGCAGGTCTTGCTGCAATCAACGCTGATGGTACAGCCCAATACATTAACGACAAATGGTTTAAGTGGTTTGCGGCTGCCTTACCCGATCTCGGCGGCAAGACCATCACGATTGCGGTAGAAAATGCTTATCCTCCTTTCAACACCATTAATCAGGATACAAATGTTGCCGAAGGCTGGGATTATGATGTCCTCGATGCGGTTTGTATTCGCGTGAATTGCACGCCTGAATACGTTGAATCTGCTTGGGATGGTATGATTATCGCTGTGTCCAACGGCGAATATGATATGGCAGCAGACGGCATAACGATTACGGATGAACGTAAATCGCAAGTCGACTACTCAATCGGGTACATCCAAGTTGAGCAGGTACTCTTAGTGCGCACTGATGAAGACCGATTCAAGACCCCGCAAGAATTTGCAGCTGATGAGAGCTTTTTTGTTGGAACTCAGCCGGGAACCACCAATTACGATACGGCAGTTAAGCTGGTTGGTGAATCGCGCATTAGAGCATATGATAGCTTCCCTGTTGCTGTTCAAGCCCTAATTGCTGGTGATGTAGATGCTGTGGAAATTGACAGTACTGCTGGTTTGGGTTATACCGGCGTGAATAATGATAAAGTGAGAATTATCACACCTACACTTCAGTCTGACTATCTAGGCTTTATTTTCCCCAAGGGTAGCGAATTACCGGCAGCGATCAGCGCAGGAATCGTCAGCATGATCAACGATGGAAGCCTTGAAGTAATCAATTCAAAATGGTTCAAGGCTGTTGAGTAATTAACACAATTGGTTAATGTTGTGGGGGCGCGCAATATGAGCGCCCCTCTTTGTTTTTAGTAAGAGGCCACATGGGTTCATCATCAGATATTCCAGCACCGATAAATTCCGATACTGAATCTTTTGCTGTACGACCGACACGCCGCTTTTCACTCGATTTTTTATACACCCTGCCTTGGTGGCTGATTGTTCTCGTACTTATTGGTATTTCTGTCGTTGTCTTGATTAGCGATGATGAAATTTACTCACGTATTTTTAGTCAGCTAAAAGAAGGCATTGGCATGACGCTGACAGTTAGCGTTGTAGCCTATATTTCCGCCATCATTATTGGGTTAATTGTGGGTCTGATTCGGTCTACCCCCCCTGCCCCTCCCAAATATAATCAAGGTATACTGGCGACGGCGAGAGCCATCTGGCACACCGTTATTTATAATGTCGCGACCTTTTATGTATCGGTGATGCGTGGGCTTCCCATATTGATCGTTCTTCTCATCGTAGCATTCGTAATTGTGCCTGCCCTTCGCGATGCCATTAATGCCGCATTTGGCATTGACCTACAAATTCGTGGTAGTTCCCCCGAGTCGGCTATCATCGCTCTTGCATTCACCTACGGTGCTTTCGAGTCAGAAGTATTTCGTGCAGGAATTCAGTCGATTGGCAAAGGTCAAATCGAAGCAGCGCGTTCTTTGGGCATGAACTACCGTCAAACCGCACAATACGTAATTTTGCCACAGGCAATTCGGCGGATCTTGCCACCACTTGGCAACGATATGATTGCTATGATTAAAGACTCTTCACTCGTTCAAATTCTTGCAGTACGGGACATCACCCAGATTGCCAAAACATCGTCAGGAGCTTCATTCAGGTATTTGGAAACGTATTTGGTTGTTGCGTTTATCTATCTGACATTGACCGTAATCGGCTCCCTTTTCGTCAGGTTGATCGAGCGGCTCACCAAAGTTGACGCGGCATAATCGAAACAAAAGACTCTCGATGTCATTTATCCTTGTTTACCGGCAGTTTTCGTCAAGTCCACCCAGTAAATTTCAGGACTGAAAATGCTGTGAATATAAAGCACCATATCTGGCGACAAGGTCATTCCAGCTAAAGGCGCTGCTAGTTCGCTATAAACTACGATTTCAACCTGATTGCTTCCACATCCCCCATTATCGCGACAAGTAGCAGGATTAACTCGCCCTACTACACCGCGCGTGCCTAACGCATATCCAAAGTATAAAAATCCATCTGATCCCATTGTTATGTTAGTAACATTTTGTAAACCAGTTACTAGTGAATGTGAAATGGTCTTATCTTCTGCATCCACCGGTGCAGATTGTTTACTAACCGATGCAGTCGTGAACCACTCAATAGCGCGGCGCGCACTACCTGTGTTAGCGATATAAACATAAGTATCATCGACAACAATACCTGTCGGTGAGCGCAACTTTGTAATAACCTCTTTCGGTTCGTCGCCGCCCACCATTACAACATTATTTCCACGCAAATTCGTGACAAGCAACTGGGTATCACTAAACTCAGCTATCCCCCATGGCCCGTTCAAGTTCGTGGCGATATTCTTGACAACCCCTTGTGTGATTTCTACAACATTATTCGATTGGAAATCCGGTATCCATAAACTGGTCTTTCCCTGAAATGTTTTTGCGAGCATTGCATGAGCATTCTTCGGTCCATAAATATATTGGTTCGTATTCCCAGTTAGGGCATCAATCTCATACACTGTCCAATCACCGCTACAGGCTGCAAATATTTTCCCGTCGTTCCATACAAGTCCATTGGGTCTTTGGATGTTGCCAGTCAACAAAGATAAATCTGCTTGTGTAAATGATGTCATAAGGGTATCGGTTGTCACTATGGCGGAAGGCGTTGAAGTCGCAGATGGGTCTGTGGCAGATGGGGTGAAGATTGTGGGGGTAACCGTGACATCACCACCTAATGAGATTGCAACACCTTGGCTTATTACAACAAACAGAACTACGAAGCTTGTCAACAGGCTAACACTTGGAATATGGTGTTTCATCGAACTCATCTTATGTCTAAATTAGGTTATAGTTTGTGCCTCCGTAATAGCAGGGATGAGCACATAGAACACTGTACCTATTTCCGGAGTACTGGTCAACCATATCTCACCATTATGGTTTTCGACAATCGTCTTCACAAGGCTTAACCCGAGCCCCGTGCCAGTGATATGTTCAGCCCCATTTTGCCCGCGCTGCCCCCCCCGCCAAAATCGCTCAAAGACATGCGTTTGCAATTCGGTTGGAATACCAATTCCGGTGTCCTCAATAGCAAATTGCAAATAGTTATCCTCTAATCCAACCTTAATAGTTATCGTCCCGCCCTTGCCGGTAAATTTAATCGCGTTCTCCAGCAGATTAACCAATGCTTGCCCGAATTGATCAGGATCAGCTTTAAATAATGGGAGTGCGGCATCTATTTCAGTAGTAACCGTAATTTGCTTTTCACTCGCCAAATATTCCATATCTAACAACGCTTCTTTGACGATTTGCTCGGCAGAGCATGGTTCAGTGACCAGTTGTCCGCCTTTTATTCGTTCAAGATCTAAAACCCCATTAATAATCTTATTCATTCGGGTGAGTTGCGTATTAATTGCATTGATTGAAAGTTCAACTTCACTGTTGTCTATGGGTTCCAAATCATCATGCAGAAGTTCAAGATTTGCCATTGCAGCCTGTAAAGGATTTTTTAAGTCATGGCTCGCCATTCTAATCATTTCACTTTTAAGTCGATCCAGTTCTTTAAGCTGACTGATATCATTGAGTACCGCCACCCACCCTGCTGATTTCTGCCGTCCTAAAGCTGCCACGTGACATAAATAGGTTTGGTTATTTATGGTCAATTCATAGATATAGGCCTGCTTATGCCGCAACTCATACAAGGCTTGACGGTAATCATCGGGAAACATCGGTTTGGCAAGAATATGTGTCAGAGTATCACCAATTGAGATATCACTGTCATTGAATAATTTTTTCGAGGCAGGGTTGGCAAAAACAAGCTGTAATTTTCGGTTTACCACAATGACAGGATTCTCTGTGCTTGTCAAAACAGTTTCTAGTTGATTATGCGCTGCTTCCACCTGCTGCGTTAAAATTTGTTGTTCCCCAAATAGACGACTGTGAGCAATAGCGACTGCCGCCTGTGCGCCAAGCAACTCAAGCAGTTGAACGTCTTGCCGCTGAAATAATCGCCCTTGCCGCCCAGCGATAACCAGTAACACCCCAATTGTAGCCTCGCTATAAATTAAGGGGATACAAATAACAGACCCAAAGGTTTCTTGGGCAAATGAAAAATCATGAGACCCCTTCCAATCCCGTCCGTAATTTTCTAGATAAATAGACTGTTGCGTTTTTGCTACTCGTCCCGCTACCCCTTCGCCAATATTTAACTGGGAATGTATGGATGAGTCGGGCAGCTCAAAAACGGTTTCTAATATCAGTTGATTTTCGTCAACCATTAAGTATATTCCCGATGCATCAGCATTTAGCCAGCTTACTGCTTGAGTTGCTATTTGATTCAAAACACGGTCAAGCGCAATATGACTTGTAATCGCTAAACTGACCTTATGAACCGCCTCAACTTGAGTAATGCGTTCTGCAAGTGGGGTGATGATTTCGCGACGTAACATTGAAAAGCTGATGAGTAGCGCTGCTCCGCCTGCGAGTGTAATGGACAGGGACGCAACCTGAAGTTCAGGATTTAGAAATCCTAGGCTTTGGCTTAACGCGAATAGATTTAGGCCAACAAATAGACCAAAGGAACGCACCTTCCGTCTGTAGCGCCAAATTAAATACAAAGTAATCCCATCAAACATCAGGTAAAAGATGGCTGATAATGGCTGAAAGCGGTACTTAAAAAAACCATTTCCTAAAGTCGCAAATTGAATAGGGGCGTTTGCTGCAATCAAGACGGATTGGTAAACAAGTATCAGTATCAAACCGGTAAATGCCAGAACACGAAACCGCCTTGTATGCACACCAACGAGCACAGCAGTCATGGCATACAACGCGATACTTGAACCGGTAAAGCCCAGTTCCATAATGGTGATAGCAAGATTGATAACAGCCGAAGTAGGGGAAACGATCGATAATGCAAGCGTAAACAAAGATCCGGTGTTCCAAAGCATGACAAGCAGCAGGAAAATAGCAAAAAACTGATTTAACTCTTTGCGAACATCGTTCCAAAGGACAATCAACAAGAACCCAAGGGACAGAGCTAAGGTCAGTCCATTAGAGAGCAAGCTGATAGAGTTGAAAAACGACATAGGTTATTGCGGCTTAGTTACCATCGGGGCTTGTTTTTCAAACCGATATCCAATTCGGTGTTCAGTCAAAATGTAAATCGGATTTGCTGGATCGGGCTCTACTTTTCTGCGTAGTTGACTGATATACACCCGCGGGTAATAGATGTCGTTGATGTATTCCCGTCCCCAAACCTGTTCAAGTAAATCCCGTTGTGTAACGACCCGCCCCGCGTTTTCGAGTAATGTAGCGAGTAGTTTAAATTCGGTCGGGGTCAAATGTATTTTGCGACTGTCAACATGTACATGCCGTCGGTGCAAATCCACATTCAAATAACCATCATTATAACCCTGCTGGCTATCCGTAGTTGTAATTTGGGAACGACGCAACAAAGCGCTGACACGTGCCACAAACTCATTTAAGCGAATGGGCTTAATTATGTATTCGTCTGCGCCCGCATTCAGTCCCTCAATAATGTCGTCTTCAGTGATTGCCTGCGCAGACAACATCATAATAGGCGTATCAGCTATTTCGCGGATGCGCTGACAAATAGTAAGGCCATCCATACCCCCCGGCATCACTATATCGAGAATTACTAAATCAGGGCGCTCCGCGTGAAAAGCGCGCAGCCCTTCTAGCCCATCGCCAGCCAGCACAACCTCAAACCCATCCCGATGCAATTTTCGACCGAGAGCATCGCGGATTGCTTGTTCGTCATCAACAATCAGTGCTTTCATAATGAGTCAGTCCTTCAAACTGGTTAAACCGGTTAGGAAGTGCAAGCAGATGAGATTGTATAAATGGTCAATCAATGTTGAATGAAATATTTAGGCACATCCATAAAAATAGTGTAGCATTGCTTTACATCAGCAACAAGTAAGCTGCTAATCAATGCCAAATAGTCAGCTTAACGTCAGGTTGGCCTCATTAATAACTGTTATAATCAAACGTGATTCGTTTACAGCACCCGAGAAAGGCATAGTCATGGCTCAGTTAGCCAAGATACGATTCAGTTACTTATTAGTTTTATTGGTGATATTAAGTGGGTGTAATTTAAGTAATTCACCTGAGCAGCAACTTGCCTTAACCGAAATCCCAACGAATACCCCTGCGCCAACTCGCACTTTAATATCTGGGGTAAGTGGCTTACCAACAACCCTGCCTATTACCCAGATCGCGCCGCCGACAAGCCAATCATTGGTGTTTCCGCCAACGTCGGCTTCCTTACCTGCGACGTTTGCGCCTTTTCCAACCAACACCCCTACCCCAATCAGCATTGTAATCCTATCGCCCATCCCGGGAAATGTAGTTGCCGGGAACGTTCAAGTTCTTGGTGCTGCCATTCACCCATTGTTTTTGCAGTATCAACTCGAATACGGGCCGGATCCGAACCCCGGCAATCTTTGGTATCCTGCAACGGGCATTTCGCAAAACCCCGTATTTAACGGACTACTTGGAATCTGGAACACCACTATTGTTCAGGATAGTGTTTATCAGCTCCGCCTTCGTGTGACATTACGCGATGGCACCAGTCTCGCCACTATCGTGAATAACATCCGCATACAGAATCAGGCTCCTACGCCGATTCCTTCGGCAACGCCCAATATCCCTCGTCCTATTGCTGCATTCACTCAAGATCGCACATCGGGTCAAGCGCCCTTAGTCGTGCGATTCATAAATCAATCAAGTGGCAGCGTCAGCAATTTCACTTGGACGTTTGGCGACGGCGGAAGCAGCGCAGAAGCAAATCCTATATACACCTTCCGATCTTCCGGAGTTTACTACATCACATTAACGGTAACGGGTCCGGGTGGTACGTCAAATGTGACCCAGCAAATAAATGTTCAAAGTCCATCGGCCCCTGTTGCGGCATTTACGCAGGATACGACCAGCGGGCCATCACCGCTCACGGTGAAATTTACCAACCAGTCTACGGGTATCATTACCACATACAACTGGGCATTTGGAGATGGCACGACCAGTACCGAGCCAAATCCAACCCATCAATTCGTTGCCGTTGGCACTTACAATGTCATTCTAAGCCTTGTTGGTCCGGGCGGAACATCATTTGTCACTAGAAAAATTACAGTTCAAGATCCTGTAATTCCTCCACCTGTTGCAGTTTTCGCACCGGATAAAGTAACTGGCAATATCCCGCTGCTCGTCCAGTTTTCAAATCAATCAACAGGGCAAATTACCAGCTACAGTTGGGATTTTGGAGACGGTCAAACAAGCGTTGACAAGAATCCGGTTCACACCTTCGTCACCGCAGGTGAGTTTACAGTCAAGCTCACTGCGATTGGCCCCGGTGGTCAGAATGCTTCGCAGACAAAGATAACGGCTGTTAAACCGCCGGATGCTCCGGTTGCCAGCTTTACCCAGAATGTAACATCAGGTAATACGCCCCTGATAGTAAATTTCAGCAATCAATCTTCAGGCGATATTACTGCATACGAATGGAATTTTGGCGATGGGTCGCCTGTTAGCACTGACAAAGACACCTCACACACCTACACCAACGTGGGCACATTCACCATTAAATTGAAAGTGTCAGGTGTTGGCGGCACTAGCGAGGCGCAATCTACAGTCACATCGACTCAACCAATTGCTATTCCGGTCGCGGCTTTCAATGTTAATCAAGCGAGCGGTACGGCACCCCTAAATGTTGAATTTACCAATCAGTCTTCAGGTGAAGGCCTAACGTATAGCTGGGATTTTGGCGATAGTTCACCAATCAGTACGGATGCCAACCCAACACATTCATATATCAGTGTGGGGACGTATACCGTCAAACTAACGGCTGCTAACAGCGCCGGTAACAACTCGGCTGAAAAAGTCATCACGGTAAACGCGGCACCAGTGGCACCGGTGGCCAGCTTCACCGCCGATCCACTCACGGGCAACACGCCGCTAACCGTGACCTTTAACAGCACTTCGACCGGTGACTTCAACACCTACGCTTGGGTCTTTAGCGATAGCGTCGGCACGGTACTGGGCACGGCTGACACCGCCGCCACCACCTTCGCCTTCCCGAATGCGGGCACCTACACTGCCGTGCTGACGGTCAGCGGCGCAGGCGGCAGCAACACCTCTGCCCCTACCACCATCACGGTAAACGCGGCACCAGTGGCACCCGTGGCCAGCTTCACCGCCGATCCAGTCACGGGCAACGCGCCGCTAACCGTGACCTTTAACA
>JBBSBS010000210.1:0-10674 GCA_038251045.1 Aggregatilineales bacterium
CGATATTCCATACAATTAGCAGTTTGACCTTGCCACTGCTGCGGGACAGCGAAACGGCCTGATCGAGCCACGATGCCTGCTGGGCAACCGACACGTTCTCCGCCCAACCGAATGAACCGGGCAGCGGTGGGAAGCCTTCAGGGGTCAGGTAGCCCAATTCGGTGAAGCACAGCGGACGCGCCCCGCGAAATGCTTTGGAATAGGTGTTGACCATACCCCAGAAATAACGGGTGAAGTATCCGCTGTTTCCACGCGGGTCGCCACTGGTCTGGTTGGGGCCGACGATACCTTCATTATAATGAAGACCGATGCAATCCATATAGTTGGCTGCACCGGCAGCAGCCATACCCGCGATATAGGCACTGTCATCACAACCGCCCGCGCTGCATCCACCGAAGTATCCAGTAGGGGCTGGCGCACCGCTGATGACCAGCGTACCGGCATTCGCGCCTTTGATCGCGCCGTAGGAACGCCGCAGTAAATCGGTATATAAACGCGGATCAATGCTGCCCGAAGGCCATTCGCGGTCAATGTTCATCTCGTTCCATATTTCGATGGCATCTGCACCAAGGGCAGCGACACCGCCTACAAATGAGGCGTACTGATCGAAATAACCGCCGTTGTTAACATCACCTGTTTGCCCGACGATACCGATCAAAATACGGAAGCCTTTGGCGTGAGCATCGTTAATAATTCCGGCGACATCGGCTGGATTTTGCCCTGCGATATAGCGCCATTGACGCTTGGCCCAAGTCATACCCGCCAAACGCATGGCATTGACTGCGCCGTCACCAAAACCCTCGACATGTCCGCCGTAACTGAAGCCACGAATAGGTGCGGTGCTGGCTGCCGCCACAATCGGCGCGGAAGGTGCGGCTGCGGCATTTGTGTTTGCTGGTGCGGCGGCTGCGGCGGGTGCTGCCCCACTCGCGCCACCTTCGACAACCGGCAGGTCGGCAACCTGTTGGGCGGTAATGACGATATAACGCACTGCAATCCAACCCTTTGCACCGTTGGGCAGTGTGCCGCGCACCCAATCTTGAGTGGCGTTGCGCCCATCTACGACAAAGGCTTCGTTGGCTTTGGCGCGTTCGATGATTGTGCCATTGGGGTTATCACGCATATTCACGTTGCTGCCGACTTTGACTTCTGCCCCACCACCGGCGGGCGCAGCCACATTGGCGGCCTGTTGAGGAGCAGCCGCAGGCGGCGGCGCATTATTCTGTGCAGGTGCAGCCGCGGGGACTTCGATGCCGCCGTTACCAGCAGGCGCAGACAAGGTGAACGGTACATCTATCCAAACCTTGGGCAGCGCTGCGATTTCATCCGCACTGGCACTAATAGCCGTATCAACGACCCAGCCAATTTTCGCATCGGGTGTAATGCCACGTACCCAACTGCCACCGGGGGCACGTCCATCCAGTAAGATCGTCGTTCCGGCTTTGGCGACACCCAGAACATAAAAATCCGTACCCGGCCCATCCCGAAACTTGGCATCGTGGGCAAGGCTGGTTCACAAACTACCCCCCTGCGCTGATACGATTGATCCACCGAGCAGTAGTCCTAATAATAATGTCCAAACCGAGATCCGTCGCATCAATCCCTCTTTATCGTATGGCTAATTTTTAACACTGTACACAAAAACGGCGCATCGCAAAACGTCACTCCCCTGTTTTGCCGTGCGCCCCCCAATGTGGTCCACAAGTTATGCCCCGAATCGATTGGCATTGTAGCAAAAGGGGTAAGGTTTAGCAAATCGCTCCCTCATGAGGCGTGAAATAGTCATATTTGAAGAGAAAGGTAATCCATCCTATCGGTAGCATGATATTCGACCCTCGCCAATAGACTTGTAGATCGTTACACTACACATTATGACGAATTCACTTCTGGTCGAGCATCGTAACGACCACATCAGTATTCTGACGATAAACCGTCCAGCCCAGCGCAATGCACTTGATCTAGCAACTATGCGTGCATTGGCAGAGGCGATCACCTGTTTGGCTGCCGATACGGCATTAGAAGCGGTCATCATCACGGGCGCGGGCAGCGAGGCGTTTTGCAGCGGTGGTGATCTTTATGAACTGCATCAGTACCCTTCTGAGGCTGATGGTTTGATGATGATTACCTTGATGGGTGACGCGCTGCTGGCATTGGAGCGACTGAGTGTGCCGGTCATCGCCGCCATGAATGGGTATGCGCTGGGTGGCGGCAGTGAGTTAGCGCTGGCCTGTGATGTGCGGATTGCAGATGAGCAAACACGCATGGGTTTTGTACAGGCCAAGATGGCACTTACACCCGGTTGGGGCGCGGGACAACGATTGCTGCGGTTGGTGGGTTATGCACGGGCGATGGATATGCTCCTGAGCAGCCGCGTGATGCACGCACCGGAACTCCTCGCGAACGGGTTAGTTAATCGGGTGGTAAGCGATGGGGCAGCACTGGAACACGCACTGCATTACGCTCAACATATTACACAATCCGCACCCAGCGTTACGCGCAGTATCAAAGCACTCCTGCAAGCTGGATTGAACCAGACGTACGAAGCCGCGCTGCAAACCGAGCGTGATCTCTTTCCATCTTTGTGGGCAGCCGAACCACATTTACAAGCTGTCGAAGCATTCTTAAACCGAGACAGGGGACACTCATGAGCTTTTACGTCACCATCGCCCGTTACTACGATGCTGAACACCAGGATAAGACCGATGATTTGTTGATGTACAGCGAACTGGCGACCGAATATGGCGGCCCTATTTTCGAAGTCGGCGCAGGTACAGGACGAGTCATGTTTCATCTGGCGAAAGCGGGTTATGAGGTGCATGGTATTGATATTGAGCCTGCTATGCTCGACCGTGCCCGCCAGCTTGCTGATGCCCACCCTGCCCTGAAAAAACGTCTGACTTTTATCCAAGAGGACATCATCAAATACAAGACCGATAGCACTTACCCGCTGGTGATCGTCCCTTATAATGGGTTGATGCACTTCCACGAACAGGAACAGCAGCTCAAAGTGCTGCGCCGTTTGCATGACCTGACCACGCCCGATGGCCTGATGGTGCTGGATTTGCCCAATCCGGCGGATGCTTTCGCGGCACAGGACACGGATGCGATGATCTTTGAGAAAACGTTTCTTGAACCGGATAGTGGACATCTGGTGATGCAGTATTCGGTCAGCAGCCTTGACCGCACTTCGCAACAGATACATATTAACTGGATCTACGATGAGGTTGGTGGGGATGGTACAGTCAAGCGTACGCTCGCGCCGGTGATCTTTCGCTACTTCTTTTACGATGAGATTCGGCTGCTGCTGCAAGCCAGCGGTTTTAGTGTGGAGGCAGTCTACGGCAGTCCGGAGCTTGACCCCTATGAAGACGGTTGTGAGCGCATGATCGTGTTCGCCCGTCCGACAATCGAGAAATAAACCATAAGTCGTCAACAAATTCAATTGAACCGCCAAGACGCAGAGGACGCAGAGATTTGCTGCTATTAAAATCGATTCACAAGTCCGGCACCGTGTATGCAACACTACTCGGTGCTATTGTTCTTGCTACCCTTGCGGCCTGTGATACGATTCTGCCACCACCGACAATGACCCCCACCAGCATCCTCAGCGGCCCGACCATCGAAGCCAGCCCTTCTATCGATTTCAGACAAGCGACCAATATCTCTTTTGATGCAGTGATAGGAACCAGCAACCCAACTGTTGCCGCACTCGCACCGGACAGCGTCGTGCCACCGGTAGCAGTCGGGACGGCGGCTGCCGACACGATAGGCATACCTGTAATCGTTACGGCACAAGATGGCACGCTGTTGAACGGTTTATTCTATCAAAGGGTAGATGGGGTGCGCCGTCCGGGGGTACTGATACTGGGAACAGACATCAACGCGTGGGGTGATCTACCGCTGCGTATTTTTAACGCCAACTTCACGGTGCTGGTGATGCCACTGCGGGAAGCCAATGCCCAGATTGATTTCACAGTGATGCTGCAAGCGTTGACCAGCGGCGATGCTGATCCGTCACGTTTAGCGGTCATCGGGGCGGCAGCTGGGGCAGATGCTACACTGATTGGTTGTGCATCAGATAAACTATGCGACACAGCAGTGCTGCTCAGTCCATCCAACAGTCCTGCGATGGAACAGGCGATGGGGGCATTCAGCCCACGTACTATATTAATGGTCGCCAGCCAAGATGACGGCATTTCGTACCCGGCGGTACAAGCATTGCAGCCGATCAACCGGGGTGAGGTGCTGGTACAACCGTTCGCAAGTGCGGGTCGTGGCACAGACATCCTCAGCAACCGACCGGATTTAATTGATCTGATTGTGGCTTGGTTACAGCGTCAAATCGGAGGGTGAATGGCTCAGGAAAAACTATTCCACATACTGGAGCGAACGAACATGCTCACGCAGGGTGTCAATAACTATAAATGCGCCCTGTCCGTTCTGGTAATACCAGTGTTCCCAGCCGTTGCATGGGCCGCCTTGAATACTTCGCGCGATTTTGTGGATTGATCCTTCTGCCCCATCGTACACAAGTTTACCACTCGACAAAATCTGGGCTGCTTTATTCGTATCACGGCGAAAGTAAAGGCAATCCCCTACGCTTAGCAATCCGTGTTGCAGTAATGTAGCGAATGGAATACGCCGTAGATCACGCTTGGTCTGTATCATCTTCGGCTGGGGCTGGGGCTCAATCGCGGCAATGCGGTTCGTCGCTACCCGCACATAAGCCGGGTCGCGCTCGATGCCAATCCACTGTCGTTCTAAGCGTTTGGCAACTGCGCCACTCGTCCCTGTGCCAAAAAAAGGATCAAGCACAACATCACCGGGTTTCGATGAGGCGAGAATGACCCGTTCCAACAACGCTTCCGGTTTTTGGGTCGAGTGCGCTTTTTGCCCGTTAACTCGAATACGTTCCGCGCCCGTACAAATCGGAATGACCCAATCGCTGCGCATCTGCTTGCCATCATTGAACTGTTTCATCAGTTGATAATTAAAAGTGTAGCGTGATTTCTCGGAGTGTTTCGCCCAGATCAAGGTTTCGTGGGCGTTGGCAAAGCGCACACCTCTGAAATTCGGCATGGGGTTCACTTTTTTCCACACGATGTCGTTGAGTATCCAGTAGCCCAAATCCATCAGGATTTTGCCGACACGGTAAATATTGTGGTAACTGCCGATAACCCAGAGTGTACCATCCGGTTTTAATACACGGCGACATTCACTCAACCAAGCGAATGTGAAGGCATCATAGGTTTCAAAACTCTCGAACTGATCCCAAGCGTCATCGACCGCATCAACTGCCGTCATGTTTGGTCGCCAGAGTTCACGTTTCAGTTGCAGGTTATAAGGCGGATCGGCAAACACCAGATCAACGCTGGCATCCGGCAAAGCACGCAGCGCGTCAATGCAGTCGCCATTTATGATCTGATTGAGAGGAAGATTAGATTCAGGCATTCAGACACGCATATTAGAAAAGATGTGAACAGATTTCGATTACCCTTTTCCATCATAGCCGAGGGATTCGAGTTACACAAATAACGGTCGTGAATCACAAAGGGCGACCTCATCAGCCGCCCTTCGCGCTTACATGCCTGCTGCAAATGCTTACTCGTACTTAAAGCGCCACACCGCGAAGGCGAAACAGGCCGCTGTAAATACGGCAAGTACAGCGACATTCGGCAAAATCGTCATTAGATTACCGCTTTCAAACAACAGACTGCGGTAGCTATCCATCGCCCAAGCAACAGGCGATAGATGCCCGACGATGCGCATAAACTGCGGCACGACATCCAGAGGCCACCACGCCCCACCCAACGAAGCCAACATCAGCGCCAGCAGCAAACTAATGCTGTTGGCCTGTGCTTCGGTCTTGAGCAAGGTCGAAACGGCAAAGCTGAATGCGGTGATACTCAGCGTATAGATGACCATTACGAGCAGCAAGGCAAATAAGTCATGACCAAAATTCACGCCGACCACCAGCCCGATCAAAAAGACCACGCCGTACTGAAGCATTCCGATCAAGAACCACATCAGTATCTTGCCGGCTAGAATTTGCCCGCGTGATAGCGGCATCATCACCAGCCGTTGAATCGTCCAATTTACTTTCTCGCGGATGAGAACAAACAACGAGCCGAAAACCGTGAACATCACGAACATGCTGCCCATGCCGGGAATAGACTGACCAAATCCAGCCTGCGTACCACTGGCTTGCGCATCAGCTTTTTGCTCGGTTTCGGTATAGGTGACCGTCACCGGATTCTGGCTGACTGTTTCCGCCGCCTGATTGTAAATATCCTCGCGAAATGCCAGCTTATCGGCATCATCTTTGAAGGTCACAGCAGGTACATTCCCGGCTATGTATGAGCCGACGGTTGCCGCCACTTGCGCTGTGCCCATTTTGCCCACTGCGGCTTGCACGGCAGTTAAAATATAACTGGGCGCGCTGACGTTTTCATTGGACTTATAGATGACGGTCGCCGCGTCTCCGGCTTGCACCGCTGTCCCAAAGCCGGTTGGGATGATAATCAGTGCCAGCGTATCATTGTTGCTGACGCGCTTCAGTGAGGCGGCTTCGTCTAACGTTGTGTTCTCACCCAACCGACAGAAATCATCCGTATCATTATCAAACGGACATAACCGCAGCGCCACGTTTGCAGCGCGCACATCCGTCAAAAACTGCTGCGAATAGCTGCTGTTGTCATTGTCGATCACGTCAACCCGAACTCGACTCGGGCCGCCGGTGTTGCTGCTGGCAAAGCCAATACCCAAAGTAAACACCAGTGGAATGACAATCAACCCGATAAGCTGCCCCTTCTCACGGAAGAAGACGCGCAGATCATTGAGTGCAATCGAAAATACTTTATTCATCGCGTCCTCCTTATATATCCAGCCGACGGTTAAACAACCAGAAGCCAATCGTGAACATGACTGCACCCAAGACCAGCAGCACTACTAGATTCAGAGCAATGTCCGTGCTGCCATTGGCGAGCTTCTGGAACGCGCCCGATCCCCAATACAACAACGAGAAGCGTGATACTGCCTCCGGTAATTGGAAGCCGAACGCACCACCGGCAACCGCCATTGCGACGTTCACCAACGATCCGTAAATCTGTCCCTGCTCCGGTGTTTTGGCGATTCCAGCCAGTAGTGCGCCTAAACCTGTTGCAGATGCTGCCGCTGCGAAAATCACCAGTGCGATATACAGGTAGTTGTCACCCCAGATAACGACAAAGCCGCCGTTAAGGATGCTGCCGACAATCGTCAGGGCGATGAATAGGAATACCAATTGCAGAATACAGTTGACCAGCACACCCAGCATTTTGCCCATGAGGATATAGATGCGCGGGGTGGGTGTTACTACCAACCGTTGCAACGTCCATTGTTTGCGCTCTTCAAAAATACCGTACACGCCACCTTGACCGGTGAACAGTGTGAAGAACATGGCTTGTGCCGAACCGAACAAGATCAGCAGCGGAATTGCGCCGCTTGATTTTTGCCCCTGCACACTTTGCTGATCAATCGTTAGTTTGTTCAGGCCGGGTGTGAACGCACATTCAATATTGTCGTTGAACGATGAACTGGTGGCTAACGCGATTAACTGCGCCACACCAAACTTATTGCCGAAACTGGCAAACAACGATTGCAGCGTAATATTGCCGGTCGAAATCTGGTTCGTGATGCCTTCGACAATGCTGCGGATGATGCCCGCCTGAATGGGACTACCACTGTTGGCATATACTTGTATGCTGCTCGGCTCGACGGTGAACTTGCCGACACCAATGCTGACCTTTTGGGTAAAGTCTTCAGGGATGATGATGGCTGCGGTGTAGGTTCCATCATCCACACCTGCCCTGGCGGCAGCCACATCATCCAACTTAACGGCCTCAGTTAAATCTTGCAAGCTGGCAGCATTTCCGTTTGTAGTGGTCGTTGTTGAGTCCAGCAATTCACAGGTTTGGGCGGGCGCACTTCCCCCATCGACAGGAATAAAAGCATTAAGATAGATATCACCTAAGTTTTGACCATTCGCCCCTTTGTCGAGGTTGACGATAGCCACCGGAATATCTTTGATCGGAATATCTCCCCCTGCCAAGCCCCCAAATGCCAGCGCGATAATGGTTGCCACAGCCAGAGGCGCGGCTAACATCACCAGAACCAGATTACGGTCACCGAAGGTGGTTGATACGTCTTTCCAAGCGATTGTCCATATTTTACGCATGGTTAGTCCCTCAACGCCCGTCCGGTCATTTGCAGGAAGACCGCCTCAAGGTCAGGCTCGCGCACCTCGACCGACATAATTTCCAAACCCAATTCATTTACGATCTGGATGACGTGCGGGAGTGCTTTACGTCCGCGTTTGGCAAAGATAGTGATCTTGCCCGTTTCAGCCTGTTTACCTTCGTCCGTGGCAGGCGTTGGCACGTCATATAGCGCTCGTGTTACGCCTTCGATACTCTGCAATCTTTGCAAGACATCATCCGGCAGCTTTTGGTCGCCAATATGTAAGACCAGCCGGTCTTCTTCCCCAACTTGTTGAATCAGTTCGCCGACTGTACCGAGGGCAATCAGCTTGCCTTTATCCACAATCGCTACCCGATTGCTGAGTTCTTGCGCCTCTTCCATCAAATGGGTGGTATACATGACCGTCATCTTGCGTTCTTCGCGCAAACGGATAACGGTATCCAGAATACGGCGGCGGCTCTGGGGATCAACACCAACGGTCGGTTCATCCATATAAACCAACTGCGGCTTGTGCAGCAATCCTACGCCGATATTGACGCGCCGCTTCATACCGCCGGAGAAGGTTTCCACGCGGTCTTTGGCGCGGTCGCGCAGATCGGTGAATTCCAACACCTCATCGACACTGTTCGCTAGTTCGCTGCCGCCCAAACCATACATCTTGCCAAAGAATTCTAGATTTTGGCGTGCCGTCAGTGTCGGATAAAGTGCGATTTCTTGAGGTACTACGCCGATTAACTTTTTAGCGTCCATTGGTTGACGGGTAATTGAGAATCCACCGATTTTCGCTTCGCCGGAAGTGGGTGTCAGCAGGCCGCTAATCATCGAAATAGTTGTGGTTTTACCGGCTCCGTTCGGGCCGAGCATACTGAATATCTCACCTTTGAAGATGTCCAGATCAATACCACGTACTGCCTGTACTTCGGTTCCGTCCGCCCGCTTGAATGTTTTGGTCAGCCCCCTGACCTCGACGAGTGATTGTGCCATTTTTTCCTCCTTCATTTTGCCGTTATACCTATCCTGTACGTATCAAACTTATTCCGGGTTGCTAACGAATCACGATTTATCTGGGTATTGTTCGATTTGCCGGATGGCTTTTTTAATCCATTCGACCTCAAACCGTTGGATTTCCAGCCCGTAGTCGAGCGTCAGTAGTTGGAACTGAAATTCGCGTGGAATACCGGCGCGTCCGGCAAGGGTTGGCATCGTTGCCTGTAGTGCCTCTAGTGCATTCAGCCGTTCTTGTACACCCTTCATGTAGGTCGTTAGTACGCCTATGACCTCCGCGTTGGTCGACCGATGGCTGAAATACAATTGCCCTAGCCACGCCTCACGTATGGTTTCGTTGGGTAGTGGCACAGACAGCCATTTTTGCAATGCGGCCTGCCCTATTTCGGTAACGTGATAAACCTTCTTATTCGGGTTGTCCTCCTGAAAAATGGTTTCGACCCCCACCTTTCCGTCTTCCTCTAGCTTATACAGCGTCCGGTAAATCTGGCTCTGATCGGTCGACCAGAAGTGTTGAATAGTGGTGCTAAACACTTTGTTCAGGTCATAGCCGGACATTGGACAAGCATCTAGCAATCCCAAAAGTAAATTCGGCAGTGACATATATGCGCCTCCATCTATATGCAAATACATATATGATGTGAGTTTATATGATTACGGTTCGCGAGTCAATCACCGGCTTTTGGAAGGACACTATTTAGGTGGTGGAAATTATGTCGAAACAAACTGTCGTAAGAATTCGTGGATAAACTCTCTTGTATCTTGAGTATGCTGCGGTTTATCAACAGACTTGGAGGTTAATTCGCGGAATTGTGCGGCGGGGATGAGTTGTGCCAGCGTTTCCGCCAGCTCGTAGGGATGCATAGGGTCAATATGATTGGCGAGAATCAGCGTGGGCACATTTATGGTCGCCAACTGAACACTTTCCGTAAACGGTGTATCCTGCGGCATCCGTTCGAGTTTCGCCACAGTTTCTTCGGCGCGGGGATGTGTGAACTGCCCAACGAGCGACTTGGCTACATCCGGCGCTTCAAGCAAAATAGTTTGATAGGCTTCGGCCTGCTTGAAGTGTTCTAGACCAACTGAAGCACCATACTGCCGGATATATCGCGCAACTTCGGTCATGATCCAGAGGTTCGCGGGCAGCGGTTGATCGAGCCAAGCTGGACGTGACAAAATCAAACCCAAGACACGCAGGGGATAACGGATTGTCAGATTCAGGCTGACCCCTGCCCCCATTGAAATACCACCGATGATGGCGTTAGGTGATTCGAGATAATCCATGAAGGCAATCACATCATCAGCAAAAGTGTCAAATGCCACTTGATCCACATCGCCCAGCGGACGCGTTTCACCATGCCCTCGACAATCAAGCGACAGAAACCGGATTCCTGCCTGTGGTTGAAATACTTCAGCCGGTTGGTTAACATC
>JBBSBS010000211.1:0-10623 GCA_038251045.1 Aggregatilineales bacterium
AAACCACGAACGTGACCTCAACCGTCATCGGCAATGAATCTTCAGGTAACCAGTATCTGCAAATTCAGGGCGAGGTGACAGTTAAACCGTCGATTTTGCCGATACGAGATTTATCACTGACCTGCCGCGTGTGGGTTGAACAAGGCGGCTACCAATTATCGGTTCGGCAGGGAGTGAGCGGCAGCCTGCGCTTGAGCTTCGACGCGGGCAATATGCTGGTCGAGCATTTGGACGCAACCGGACAAGTGTTGTTCAACCGCAGCGTCAGCAATTTTTATAACCGCAACCGCTGGGAAGATTTGCACATCTCTTTCATTGGTGACCGGTTGGTGATTTACCGCGATGGAATCAGCCGCTTCGAGGAAACCATCAACGGCTCACCTGCCAGCGGCGGGGTCATTTTTGCGACCCGCGCCAATGACATCCTGCGGTTGGACGACTGCTTGATTACCGAAACGGCAGCCAGCAGCAATGCCAGCGCCCGTTTCGCCCTCCAGTTGCAGCAGCAGGTCTTCGCCCGTTTGTTCCGCGAACTGCGAAGTGACATCAGCGATGCGTTCGATGACAAGTTCCGTACCGATGTTTTCTGGGTGGGTGGATTGCGGGCAGCCGGAGAATTTGTGACCGATACCTCGGCAGCCGATCACCAACAATTTTTGCGGATAATCCATGATAACCGCTCAGTTTTCCGCCTGATACGTAGTGATATCGGCGTGGAGATTTTTGGCGCGGGCGAGGACATACGCAATTACAGTGACAGCAGTGATTTCTTGACCAGCGTTGCCATCCGGTTGCCAGAGACCAGCGGTACAGCATGGTTTTTCGCACGGGCCACGCCGAGTTTGGGCGGCGCGGAACTTGATGGTTACCGGCTGGGACTGCGGCGTAATGAAGATGGCAGCATCAATGCTATCGTGCGCTATGTGGACGGCAACCGGAATGAAACTTATTTTGAAGGCCCGATACCGGGTGAGGATGATCTACCGGATTGGGTCAACCTGACGGTGATTACCTACAAAGAGCGGGTGGCTTTCTTTGCGGAGGGGCATTTTATCGTGGCGATTGATGATGCGCTGACTCTGGGGGGTACGGTCGGGTTGGGCGTGGATAACGGATCAACGGCTGACTTCGACAACCTCATCATTCGTGATACCACGCCGCACGATAGATGAGTGCATCAAGGTAGTGTTTGCCATAGTACACATTACGGAAACACTACCACCACGAACGCAATCAGGTTATACAGGCGGCACATCCACTTTCGGGGCTGGCGCTGGCTCGTCCTGATCCGCCCCTTTGGCGATACCTTTGCGGAATTCGGCAATCGCCTTACCGAGTTCACCGCCGACATTGGCTAACCTTCCCGGCCCGAACAAAATCACCACGATCACCAGAATAATAATCAGCTCCGTTGGTCCAATATCCATGTTGGTTACTCCCTACCTATATGGCCTTCTGCGGCAATCATACGCCCATTTAGGGGAAGCGGGGGTAACGCTACTAAGCAAACACTCATCCAATGTTGATATTGAGATCGACAACCGCAGCGGTGAGTATCATTTTTGCAGCACATCTAAAGTCGGTAATCTTATAAGTGAAGCTGGGCGGCTAGATCATTTGACCAAGCGCGGATGGCATCCCAATCGCGATGATCGCCCTCAGACCAAACACCTAAGCCTACACTCAAACGAAACATCACCCGTTGGCGCAGCGATGGCACTTTGCTAATATCCAGCGCTCCGGCAAATAATCCCTCGCTCAATGGCTTGACTTGATTCCGCACCGGCTGCAACCAATCCGCCACACCCTGATGGTAGCTGGCATGTTTCATCGCGAGAGTCATGCAGACCAAGAAGGCGGCGAATGGCTTTTGAGCGAGTATTTTTTGATTCGTTTTCAAAAATTGCATGGCTTCTGGCAGCCACTTCCCATCTTGAATGGCACTGCCTGCGATGATTACCTGATAAGAATCGATTTCTTGCACCTCTTGCATCGGACGCACTTCTACCTGTGCGCCAAATTCGGACAGCGCTTTGCCGATAGCTTCGGCTACGCCAACCGTAGACCCGAACCTCGTTGCATAAGCAACCAAGATTTTGTTTGCCACCATCGTTTCCCCTCGAATTGACCTTTTAGAATGACTCTAGCAGGCTTGTGTTGGGGGCAGACAGTGATACACGTCATGAATTGGCGCGTAATTTGTGATTTATCTGTGTGCTAATCCAGACCGCCGTAACTGGCTGTGAAGGCTTCGATCTCTGGCAGGGTCGGCATGAAGTTGGCGCAGCCGTGACGGGTGACGACAATCGCGCCGCAGGCATTACCGAGCCGCGCACAACGATACAAATCCCACCCGTTGACATACCCATAAAGAAACCCGCCGCCAAAAGCATCTCCCGCGCCGAGGATGCTGTAGATTTCGACGGGGAAACCGGGGACATCTACCGGTGCTTTGCCCGCCTCATGGATGCGTGCGCCGTGCGGGCCGCGCTTTTCGATCAGCAGTTTAGGGCCGAGCGCCATTAAGCGTTGAATACCGGCCTCAACATCCCCTTCGATATGGGTGTCGGTTTCGGATTGGGTTTTCTGCATTTGCTCGGTGGCAGTCAATGTAGCGGCGTTGATTTCGTCCTCGGTGCCGATGACCACATCAACCAAACGCAACGTCGAGCGCACCGCCGCACCGAAAGCGCGGGGGTCATGCCACTGACCGGGGCGGAAGTCGATGTCGAGGACGACCTTCGCACTGGCATCGTGTGCCAGTTCTGCCGCGAATAGGGTTGCGCTGCGACCGGGGTCTTTGGCGAGGTTGGTTCCGGCAAACTGAAAAACTTTGCAGTCGGTGACAGGGGATGCCAGCACATCATCCACCGAAACTTGATTGTCGGCGCAGTTGTCACGGTAGAACATGATCGGAAATTTATCGGGCGGCTCGATACCCAAAACGACAGCACTGGTGATATAACCCGGTTTGCGCGGGATGAAGCGTGTCTCGACCTGCTCATTGTTGAGGAAGTTCAGGACAAAATCGCCTACGGGATCGTTACCCACGGCAGTCAGGAGCGCGGTCTTCAGTCCCAGCCGGTGTGCACCGACGCTGATATTAAGGGGTGAACCACCGACATAAGCGGCGAAGCTGTTGATATTGACGAAGGGCGTGCCGATGTCGTTGGAGTACAAATCAATCGAACTGCGCCCCATATTAAGCATGTCATAAGTTTTGGTCATGATGGTTTCTTCCAATGCGGTGAAAATTTGTGGTGATTGTAACATCTATCGGCACAGAATAAAGTCAGATGGTTTGCTTGGTTGGATGTGAAAAGATAAAACAAAAAGGGCAAGCCACTGGCCTGCCCTGAAAGTTGCACCGTTTACCTTTACGGCAAGTCGATAGCGCAGAGTCCGTCATTGGGTTTGCAGTTTGCCAATGTCGTACCATTTACGGACACGATGAAATTATCCAACGTCCAGAATATTTTGGCGGGCAGCAGATTGATGATGCTGCGCGTCCATTTGCAGGTGGAGGGAATTTCATAAGCGGTATTAATCAGGGTGATGGCGACACAATGCGATGGCGGGAAGGCCGCTGCCGGAAAATCCCCGACTTTCCCCCAGAGCGGTGCGCCAACCGTGACCCCGCTGCCGAGAAGTGATAGGCCACTTATATCTATCGGGGTTTTGCTGTTATTACGCAAAAACAAGGCGCTGGCGTTATAGGTCAACAGGATGTCGGCGGTGGCTGGATCGACAGTTGGAACGGCAGGAATGGTGGGTGTGGCATCTGGCGCGCGAGTGCTGGGGATCAAGGTGGGGTTTACAGCGACAACGGCCGATGTAGTCGTCGGCGCAGCCGTTACTAGGAGCGTAGCAGTGGGTGCGAGGCTTACACGAGAAGTGGCAGTAGCGGTGGGAGCCAACGCAATACTTTGGCCTCCACGACTGATCGCGGTTGTGATTTGCGTATCGCCATTAATATAGACCACCTGAATTAAATCCGGTGAGTCATCCGGAACGCGCAGGCTGGGCGACCATGCCAGTATATCCGTCAGGGGTTTGCCCGCCGCGTCCAACAGGCGCACTTTAGTGGCAGTTGTGACTTTGGCGTAGCGTGATTTTTCGTCCGTGAGCCACAGTGACGTACCATCATTATTGACGACCACCGGCAGTACACCGGGACGTGCGCCGAAATCCATCAGGTAAAAGGTTCCGCCGCTCTTGGTACGCAGCGCAGCCACACCCACTTCCCGATAAGTCGTACTCAAGGCCGCTTTGGCATGAATAGGCGAAGAACGCCAGAAATTCATCACAAACTTGGCTGTGCCGACACCCGCATTTTCACCAATTTCGATGCGATCCGCAGTCGTGCCATAAGAAGGCCATCCGGCGGCAGCGCCCCGTTGGCGCGGGTTACGCAGCTTAGAATCCAGATGATACTGTTCTTCATTTTGAATATTGGACAGGAAAGGCAGCACATAATTAGCCTGTGCGAGAGCGAGCGCTTCCAAGGTGGGGTTGATGGTCAGCGGCCACAGTCCGTTTGAAATGCGCCACGCGTTGACCTGTGCCAGTATTTCTGCTGCTTTGGTGGTGTCATTTTCCGTTTGCTGCGCCAGTGTAATTTGTGGCAGATAACTGATGCCCATTAAAGCGACAGCAAATAATGCAACACGGAAAAATAATTTTATAAAGTGATGTGTATAAACAATCATAAAAACCAATCCTAACTAACTTCCTTTCTTTTTATAATATGCATGTTGCCTCATATATGCAAAACAACCTCATGAAATTATTACGAATAATAGGGAATGAAACCGGTTACAATCCCGTATTGGTCTGATGGTCATCACCAGAATAGTCGTATACAATTGGGTTGTTCGCTACTTAAATGCAATTCTGCATTAAGATCACCGCGTCGTATTTCCCCATCCATAGTTCTGTAAAAACTTCGTACAGTTTCTTTTAAGGAGGTTTCTTATGAGCAAAAAAGTTATGGTTTTTGCGCTGGTATGCTGCCTGATGAGCGCGTTTGTGGTGAGCGCACCGGTCGCCGCCCAAGAGCCGCGCCCACTCATCATCGACACCGATATGACCTCGGACGATTTTATGGCGATGTTGTATATTTTCAATAATCCGGCCTTCGCCGTGAAAGCCATCACCGTGACCGGAACCGGCTTTTCGTATTGTGACGCGGGTGTAGAGGCCGCGCTGGGATTGCTGGCCTTGGCGGATTATGGTGATGTGCCGGTGAGCTGCTGGAAAGATACGCCGCTGATGGGTGGCGAGAATCCGGTTCCGCCCGATTGGCGCACATCACTAGAGACAGTCAAGGCGCTCGGTTTACCAGCAGGTGGCAAGGCGGTTGATGTGGACGCGGTACAGTTGTTCACGGATACTGTGACGGCGGCAGACTCAGCGATAGAGGTGCTGGCATTAGGGCCGCTGACCAACATCGCCGAAGCCTTTAACAAAACACCGGTGTTGGTTGAAAAGATTAAACGCATCACGATTATGGGTGGCGCGGTTGATGTTGCCGGTTCGTCAGTGACCGATGACAACACATCTGCCGAGTGGAATATTTTTTGCGATCCACCAGCAGCGCGGATTGTCTTCGAGTCGGGCGCACCGATTACGCTGGTCGGGTTGGATGCTACCGATGATGCCCCAGTCACACCGGCTTTCGTGGATCGGCTGAAGGCGGATCAGAAAACACCGGAAGCCAAATTGGTAGCCATGCTGCTCAATAACAGCGCGGAGTCCATCAGTTCAGGTGGTTATTTCTTCTGGGATCCGCTGGCGGCGGTGGTGCTGGCTAACCCCGACATTGTCACGCTCCAAGAACGGGATGTCACGGTGATTGATGTTCCCGGCGCGGAGTATGGACGTACCAAACCGGTTGGCAACGGCTCGCGGATTAGTGTCGCCAGCAAGCCGGACAGCGCGGCGCTAGAAACGAGTCTGATTGATGCGTGGAACGCGGGCGCGTAAGTAACGTTTTGGCTGGATAATCAAAACGCCGCGTTCAGGAGTATGAGCGCGGCGTTTTTCGTCTGTGGATTCAGTCGCCAGTCAGTAATCTATCCTGCCTTGTTGACGGCGATTTTCTGGAATTCGGTTATCAATCCGGGTTCGATCTCACATAACGTCGCGACCGCTTCATCAAATGAGGTAACAGCCCGATAGTTCGCGCCGAGGAAACGGCTGACGATTTGCCCGGCGAAGCGCAGCATGACATCGCGGGTAATCAGCGTAATCCAGCCGATTTTGGGATGGTAGCGTACAACGTGCATTTCGTTTATCGGTTCGCGTAGATCCCTCGTCATGTTGGTCAGTCGGCTGACATCCCAGATGACATGCATGGGTGCGGTGCTGGCATCCACCAGAGGCTTGGCGGCGGCGACCACCCGACGAACCATTTCAATTTCGTAGTCCCCCGCTACATCAATGTGGATGACACGACCCTCAACTAACCAACCAACTTTTTGGTGCATTGTTTGTTTCTCCGGTAAGTGCAATGTAGTTTGCTATGACAACGGCTTCATCGATCAGTAGTTGATGTGGAAAGAGTCTTTAGTTCATCGGCAATCGTCTGGTCAACCCGCCGCAGTGTTTCGATTGCTTCCTCAAATGTCCCCACTGCCCGATAGTTCGCACCCAAAAATACAGTGGCGATTTGCCCCGCAAAACGCAGCATGACACTGTTGGTAATCATGGTTATCCATCCCCCTTTGGGATGATAACGCAAGACACTCATTTCATTGATGGGTTCACGAATATTCTTAGGCATTTTGGTGATACCGGTCATATCCCATACGACATGTACCGGCGCGGTGCCTGCATCCACCAAAGCCTTAACGGCAGGGACTAACTCCTGAACCGTCGCTAAGGTATACGCTCCTGAAATCTGTAAGTGAATGACACGATTTTCAACCAGCCACGCTAACTTGTATTCCAGCATGATCGATTCCCACTATAGTGCCGCGCTAGTTATAGGATAGCCTGAGCCAGCCTGTAAAAAGCATAGAGAAATGACCGTGCTAAAAGTTTAAGGCGAAAGGTCAAATGCGGATTATCAGGCGGTGTTCATGCCGACAATGCGGAAGCCGACATCTTTGTTCTGGTTATCAGCCGCGCCCCACGTAACCATATCGTTTAGATACGTGTCCCACGATCCACTGAGTATCGAAGTAACCACCGTGCCAGCGGGATGACCCAGACTCAAAGTCCATTCGTGGACATTGCCGACCATATCCATGACTCCATAAACGCTGGCTCCACTGGCATATTGCGTTACCGGTGAGGTTTGTTCAATATCACTTTCTTTGGTGTTGCAGCGGGTCGACTCAAACTCGTTGCCCCACGGGAAGGTATATTCAGTGTCACCAAGGGCGGCGCGTGTCCACTGCTGTTCAGTCGGTAAGGTAATTTTCAGCGGGGGCAGTTCGGGCGCGTGTGCGTTAAAGCGGTTCGCCAGCCAATTGCAAAAGGCGAGCGCCTCATACTGGTTGACATTGGCGCGCGGATGATCGTTCGGGGGGAAAGCACGGGGCAGCGGTATCGTATTTGTCTCGCGCCATCGACGCGCTGGTTTGGAAAACGCCCACCATTTCGGATCACGGTAGCCATCTTCGGCTTGAATGAAAACCTCAAACTGGGCGTTGGTGATCGGGTACTTGGCGATATTAAACGCATCGACCGAGAATGTTTGCAGTGCGTCGAGGTTGGTTTCAATGGTCACAATCCCCGGTGGAACATACACCCACTCGAATGGGCGCGGGAGGATGTTTTCGACACCCCATACACGCGGATGGCTGGGTATGGGGTCTACAAGTTCATACTTGATTTTTGCTATGCGCTGCATGAAATCGGTGAGTTTGGTCTGCGTCTGTGCGGAAACCGGCTGCGGTGCGCCCGTCGGTTCGATCTGTGGTGTCCAGCCGTCATTTGGTTGGGAGGCTTGCTCGATGCGTTTCTGAACCTCAGCCCGTTCGGCGGGCGGCGTGGGTATTACTGCCAGCGTATCCACCGGCAGCTTGAGGAAGCGGTCATGCAGGGTCTGAATAAAGGCATCGAAATAATAATGCGAATACGGCGGGGCATTCATCAGCGGCAGTTCGGTGCGGATGGGTTCAGGTAAGAATTGAATTTCGGTGTTGAGGTTAAAGCCCTCATCAAAAATGGGGATGATATTGCGCTGGAGGCGGAAGGCTTCTTCGATTTCACGGCGCAGCCAATCCCCCGCATTCACACAGCGTTCCAGTGCGCCAGATGACAGCAGTAGTAAAAAGTGTGGGCGGGCGGCGATCTGGTTGATGATGATGCGGTCAAACGCCCCACTATCAATGCCGTTTACGTCCAGAAAGACATCATGCCCGCGCTGTTGCAGCGCCATGAAAATCGAACGGGCGAGATGTTTGCTGGTACTGCGCCGGTATGAGATAAAAACGCCAGACATAGACAGCCCTGTTGAGCTAATGGTATTTGTTTGTAGATGATATTGTGGCAGGGTTTGGAGGCAATGGCAATTCGTTCGCTCAAGGCAATGTCCATAAACCGATTGATGTGCAAAGGTGACTCGTGCTATACTATCAAAATTGTGAACTAACTACAGGTAACAGCATGTCGATGAACACTTACACACTGGCTTTCGAGGTGAGCCGCTCTTCTCTTACCATGCGGTAAGACACCGCGCTCCTCCATATTTCCCATCTCCAAACCACTCTAATCTGCTACAATCAGGCGTTCTTACGCCCGCTATTGGATTCGGGAAGCGGGAAGATGCAACACCAACACATTTAACTATACAGAATCAAGCAATCAGCCAGAGCGGGCATGACACGTCCTGCCCCTACAAAAGAGAGACACCATGACGGATACCAGCAAATACAACCCGCAGACAATTGAAGGTAAGTGGCAGAAAAAGTGGGAGGCGGACAAGCTGTATCGCTCCACAGTGGATTGGAGTAAGCCCAAGCATTACGCACTGACGATGCTGCCCTATCCCAGCGGTGACCTGCATATCGGTCACTGGTTTGCGATGACCCCCTCGGACGCGCGGGCGCGTTATATGCGGATGCGTGGTTATAACGTGCTGTTCCCGATGGGCTTTGATGCTTTCGGCCTACCTGCGGAAAACGCGGCAGTTCAGCGTAACATCCATCCCAAGACGTGGACGCTGGCGAACATCGAACGGATGCGGACGCAGATGCGCAGTATGGGCGCGATGTTCGACTGGGAACGCGAGATGGTGAGCTGCGACCCTGAATACTATAAGTGGACGGAATGGTTCTTCAAGCAGTTCTTTGAGGCGGGGTTAGCTTATCGGAATGAGGCGATGGTCAACTGGTCACCCACGCTACAGACGGTGCTGGCGAACGAGCAGGTTATTGACGGTAAAGACGAGCGCACCGGACAGCCTGTTATCCAGAAGATGATGACCCAGTGGTTCTTCCGCTACACACGATACACCGACGAGATGTTGAACTTCGACCACATCGACTGGCCGGAACCGATTCGCATTATGCAGACTAACTGGATCGGGCGCAGCGAGGGCGCACGGGTGGTCTTTAAGACCGAACATGGCGACCCGCTGGAAGTCTATACTACCCGACCGGATACCCTGTGGGGCGCGACCTTTATGGTGCTGGCTCCTGAACACCCGCTGGTGCAGAAGATCACAACTGATGATCAGAAAGCAGCGGTCGAGACTTATCGCACACAGGCCGCACGGGCAACCGAGATCGAGCGGGCAGCAGAGGGACGCGATAAAACCGGTGTGTTCACAGGTGCATATGCGATTAATCCGGTGAACGAGGCGCGCGTCCCGATCTGGATAGCGGATTACGTGATGGTGACTTACGGCACAGGGGCGATTATGGCTGTGCCAAGCGGCGACCAGCGTGACTTCGACTTCGCTCGTAAATTCGGGCTGGAGATTATTCCGGTGGTGCAGCCGGAGGGTGAGCACTTCGACGGCAAGACGATGGAACAGGCTTACGACGGCGCGGGCATCATGATTAACAGCGGCCTATTAAACGGTCTGGTATCCAACGGGCAGAAGGGGCGCAAAAATCCGGCGGTGGACGCGGCGATCACCCTGCTGGAAGAACGCGGCATCGGTAAGGAGTCGATCAACTACCGCCTGCGTGACTGGTTGATCTCACGGCAGCGCTACTGGGGTTCACCGATCCCGATGGTGCAGAAGCAGGACGGAACCTATGAACCGGTGCCGGATGACCAGCTGCCAGTCCTATTACCGGACGATGTGGACTTCCTGCCGACCGGACAAAGCCCACTGAAATTGCACGAGGGCTTCCAGACTACAGTCGACAGCGAGGGACATCCAGCCAAGCGCGAAACGGACACGATGGACACCTTTATGTGCTCGTCGTGGTACTGGTATCGCTACCTGAGTCCACATTATTCGCAGGGCGCATTTGACCCTGAAGAAGCGGCTTATTGGCTGCCTGTGGATGTGTACACGGGCGGCGCGGAACACGCGACCATGCATCTGTTGTACTCGCGCTGGTTTACCAAGGCCATGCGTGATCTGGGGATGTTCGAGGAGACGATGAACATCATGCAGGCGCACGGACGCGACCCTGAAGTGATGAACTTTGGCGAACC
>JBBSBS010000212.1:0-10588 GCA_038251045.1 Aggregatilineales bacterium
CGTTTATCGAGATCGAGTTTCTGGCCATCGAATGCCTTGGCGAAAGCCGCCGTTAGTGCCTTGAGAGAAACGACTTTGCGGTACTCATAATTACCCTTGACCGAGGCTTTCGGATAATCGCCGTGCGCGACATCCATCGCCGCCGGCGAGTTGTCGAACGGCACCATCGTTGTTCCGGAAGCGGGTTCGGTCTCGATAAGATCCACGATGCCGTCGCCGTTGACGTCCGCCGCCTGCGTCGCACAGCTCGCTGCTGTGTTTCCTTTGAGGCCATGGAAGTGTTGCCAATGGGTGATATTGGGAGATGCGTTCTTGACGTTCACGGTGATCGTCAGCTTGTCGCCGTGAATCACAAATTTCGCCTTGCCCGTCGTCTCATGGCCGGTCAGCGTAGCGTTTATCGGCTGTAGATCGGCGCGGTAGATCTCGCCGGACGGAGCCTTTTGACCTGCTGCCTGCGCAAACGTCGCCAGTGCGAATGAACACGTGACCAGCGCTGTCGTGAGCGCCATTGATGATTTCACTTTCATGTCGGTAACCTCATTTAAATGATGTCTTGTCCGTGCCCACAAAAAGCACGGCCCACCTTGTCGTGATCCTGGCGATTCTCTTACTCGAGACTCAGCCCTGCGCGCTGTGCGAGATATGATCGCAGTACTGCTCCATATTCTCGGGAATATCCGTCGGGCAGACGCCGCACTGGCGGTTGCCGGGCACGGCGAATTCGATGAATTTCGGGTACGACAGCTTGAGTTCGCCCATGATCCGGACGAATTCCTCGAGTGACTTTCCGCCGCCGATGCGCGGATTACGGGTCTTTTCCTGCCCAATGCTGGATACCCGCCGGCCGTGATAATCGTGGGCGGGATAGACCAACACATCGTCCGACAGGGCGAAGAGTTTGCCCGTGATCGTGCGATACAGCGTCCCGGCGTCGCCGTTCTGGAAGTCGGTGCGACCGCAGCCGTCGATCAGCAGCGCGTCGCCAGTGAACACCCGTCCATCCAGCAGGTAGGCGAAGTGGTTGTCGGTGTGCCCGGGTGTGTGCAACGGTTTGAGCGAGATGCTCCCGAACGTGAACGGTTTACCCTCTTCGATGGGAATATCGGTGCACGTCAACTGGTCCAGCGCCGGATTGACGATGCGGCTGCCGACCTCGCGCTTGAGGCGGATTGCTGAAGTCATGTGGTCGGCGTGGATGTGTGTGTCGACGGTGTACGCCAGCTTGAGCCCCAGGGCGCCGATCGCAGCGAGATCGCGCTGCCAGGCCGGCAGTACCGGATCAATCAGCACCGCCTGGCGAGTGTCCTCGCAGCCGAGCAGATAGGTATAGGTGCTCGAGACCGGCTCGAAAAGCTGTTTGAAGATCATACGCGACACTCCCGTGTTGTATCAATCGATTACGTTTGTTTGTGTTTGAAAAAGTAGTCGATGCCACTGGTGCCGCTGTCAGACTCCATGCTGCCGATCACATCGAGTGTGCCGAACACGTACATGCCCGCGAGCATCGAGATGTAGAATACCAGCGTTCCGTCGGCGCCGGACACCAGTGCCGTGGTAGCCGGACCTGGGCAGAAACCGACCATGCCCCAACCGATACCGAACACGGCAGCGCCGACCACCAGCCGCTCATCGATGTCCGAGCGGGTCGGCATGCTGAATTTCAGGGCGAAAACCGGCCGCTTGCGCGCCAACACCATTCGGTGCAGCAACATATAGGTTCCCGCCGAAAACACCATCACAAATGCCAGGCTCGGATCCCAGTGACCGCTCCAGAAGTCGAGAAAGCCCAGCACCTTCTGCGGCAGGGTCATCCCCGAGATGCCGAGACCGAGCGCGAACAGCAGGCCGGACAGGAATACCGTCACGTAAGCTATCATCACACACCCCCCAACACATAGCGCACCACGTAAACCGTCGCCACGGCGCACACGAAGAATACGGCAGAGGCGACCATCGAGCGCGGCGCAAGTCGACCTATGCCACAGACACCGTGTCCGCTGGTGCAACCGCTACCGATGCGCGTGCCCAGACCCACGAGCAACCCGCCGAGAATGACCATGGGCAGGCTGACGTCGATGTGAATTGCCATGGCGGCGGGATCGAACCGCTTTATTATCAGCGCGCCGGCGAGCAGACCGGCAATGAAGACGATGCGCCACAAGGTATCATTAAGCGTGGGACGTAGAACGCCGCCCACGATCCCGCTGATACCGGCAATGCGGCCGTTGAATAACAACAGGCCGACAGCCGCGAGTCCGATCAGGATACCGCCGATGGACGACAATAACGGAGTGAATCCGTTCATGGTTGCGATGTCAGGAATTAGGTTTTGCATTGTACCTCCAGTCGTTCAATAACTTGGGTAGTGATCGGATAATTCTGAAATCTAGTGGAAATTATCGCGTGAGAATTCCTTGATCCATGAACACCGTTTCTTGATAAATCAGTCCCATCACATAGCCACCGTAGTTGGCATCTATGATGACGCATAATGGGTAGGTTTCATAATTATCGTGTGGAAGCATTGGTCAATTTTCATCGTAAGTTCCGAACGCTTGATTGAATTGAAACATTCAATGCCAAACTGGAAAATTACCTAGACACATAACCCAGCGAACATCGGTTCCGACGTCATCCGGTGCCAGGAACATGTTCACGGGACAGCTTATGTCGTGTCATCAGCCATAATCCATGGCCGTTGATGCCAATCGCATCACCGGCGCATTTCCGTCTACCCAAAGCGCTTTAGTGGCGAGTACTTTAGTCGCTGACCAGGTTTGTTGTCATGCTCCAGGACGCTTGGGCCGCCGTAGCCGACTGAGTGTCTCGTGCTCCTTTTCACAATAACCCAATTGTCAGCCTTGTTTTGGCAGGTGGTGATCCCGAACAAGGCGTAGATCGCGCACCAGCCGAACATGGCAGTGCCAAGCAGGAGGATGCCGATCAACCCTATCCAGCGCCAGTCGCTATCGATGAAATAGATCAAGCTTAAAAGCACCAAACCGACGGTCGCTCGACCCAGTCTTTCCGTTGTTCCAATATTTCTCTTCATAGTTACTGTCCTCTCGATAAAGTCCTATCAGGTGCTGCGTAATGAATGGCATCGTGACAATCCACACAAACGCGGTCTGCCGCGCGATTATTCTGCCGACGCGACATTGATCCTTTTTTCAGCTTTCAGCCAGTCATCAATAGCATATCCGTCGGCGAAACTGCGATCTTTGGCTAAAAAATAAGCTTCTTCGGCTATCATCTCATGCAGCGTCTCGTCGATTGATTGTGAGACAGTCGCACTTATATCGGCAGCGGCCTGCCCTAGCCCTTGTGCGTAATCGCTAATTATTAATTGAGTACCAGTGTTCATCTTTACCTCCGTTAATTTGGGTTGGAAACGTTTTGACTGAATAATCTTCAAAACTCATTCCTTTGAAAACGTGAAACACGACAACGTCCAGTGGCTTACGAACAACACCTGGTGTCACACGAGATCGTGCGAGATCAGGTCACAGTGGCCAAGAAGTTACTGCATAGTCTTGGCTTGCTCCGTAGGAGTGATAAACCAAAGTGTGACGTGGTAATGCGGCTCAGGAATGCCCGCATGTACCGGGTTGTAGTTGATATCGACGTGATCCACTTTTGTGTCTGCCATGGACTGTCCCAGATTTTCAAAATTCTTATGTGTCTCAATATCCTTCATTGGAATCATGTATGTCGCATTCACAAATCTATATTTATGGTCATATCCCAGGAATGGTCCGGCCGGGGCGGTAGACGGATCTATATATAGTGTGCCCAATCCTGGCAATAATTCTGGAAGGTCGAAAAGCTTGGTGACCGACTGGAACTTCGCAGGCGGTGGCGCACTCTTGACCGAATAGAGCTAGCATTCGCCACAGACAAGGCTGCTACGGTCATGATTAAGCTGGATATGGTGAGGAATAATGGAACAGGGCATTCGTGCATCTTCATTGCAGTTACCTCCTTTGAGGAGAGACATCATTATATAGCGGAGTCTAAACTTTACTGTCGGGAATACTTGACAATATCGGAGAATTTCTTTGATTCATAGCAGGGTAGACACGTGCATTACGTCGAGGCCAAATACCTGATCTCAGGCTTAATCTACACGACACAGAGTGCTGCCGGAGTAGTAGTAGTGGATATGCTCTGCGAGATACTTAGTTATCGCCGTCCATAGGTGGGAAGCGGCTGGACTTCAAAACAAAGCATTCTTACAATCGCGACTTGTTTAAGCTGCACCACCGTGTTTCGTGTCACAACAAGACATTATCAATGATGGCCGACATCAGCTGTCGAGATTTACCTATCTATTGCTAATGTATAGTAGCGTAATGTTGAAATGGATGGGACACTGAGTGAAGGTATGATCAGAAACACGTAATTTTTTTGCAAGCGAACGCCATCGTATGAGAGAAAATTACTGTATACAGAATTTACGGCGTAGTTACCCATCCGTGAGTAAATCGTTGCAAACGATATTCATGTTATTCAAATTATGCAATGCTCAATAACTAATGATTTAACTATAAAATTGCGAACCATATCGAATTTTACATTTAATAATAATTGCGGCATGGTCTTCGCCGTATTCGCGGTTACGCTCACCCTGATTATTGCAGACGTCACTACATGGTTAGAACTCGATGTAGCCACAATTTTCGGTCTTCCCTTGCTGCTGGCCGGCGCTATGCGCAATCAACGGTTACTGTGGATTCTGACGGGTTTTCTCATTATCACTACGTTCGTAGTGTACTTTATACAGATTCCATCAGCTGTATTCACACTGCGTGAGCCATTTTTTCTCAATCGTGTCCTCGATGCCGTAGAATTATTTCTCATGGCCGGCCTGCTCCACATATGGATGACTTCAGCGGAGACTAGTGAGACACAAGAACATCTGATCAAGGTTCAAAGTGAGAAACTCAAGGCGGCAGAAGTTGCACAAAGATTGATCGAAGTCCAGAAAACTGAGCGGAGAATGATTGCCAACCATCTACACGATCTTGTTGGACAAAATCTCACCGTACTCGGCATCAACTTGAAGATTATGGAAAACCAATTGTCATGCAGTCAGGCTATGCGAATCCGTGTACGTTTGGACAATTCACATAAATTAATCGAAGAGACGATCGAGATTATCCGTGATGTGATAGCCGAGTTGCGGCCTGCGGTATTGGATGACTACGGTCTGATCCCGGCGTTACGCTGGTATGCCGGACATTTCGCGAAGCAAACGGATGTGGTAACCGCAGTGAATGTTAAAGGGTTGGCTCATCGTTTTCTGCCAGTTGCTGAAGAGGCACTATTCCGCATTGCACAGGAGGCGCTCACAAACGTGGCAAAATATGCCGGAACTCAGAATGCTATTGTGACTCTCAATGCAACGTCGCAGAATATCTGTTTAACCATCGCGGATAACGGCTGCGGATTTGATCCTACTGAAAAAAGTCAACCGGACAAACCTCATGGCTGGGGGTTAAGGATAATGCACGAGCGTGCTGCGGAAATAGGCGCGCAGTTGAGCGTCGAATCCGCGCCTGGGCACGGGACAAAGGTTAAAGTCATTTTGCGATGTGATTCATAATGATAAGAGCTGTACTTGCGGATGATCATGCGTGGCGGGGTTAGATGCGCCGAAAGGTTGTGAATACACTCACTTATGATTATACAGCGAGGTGTCGCATGGACCCCTCAAGGAAGTCTATGCCACCGAGCTCGGCATGGACGCAACGCGAGGCTGAGGCTATCCCCACTGATACGGTCATAGATTGTTCGCACTAGCGGGACGTGAGAGTTTCTACGCTTGACGATACATCTACCGGAGGCATCGCACTTAGCGCTCTCTAACTGCTCAGTGAGCGATGTACTTCTGAAGTGGACCCAGGTCCATAAGCTCGCATGAGGCGTTACTATCTCTATTTTTTATCAGAAAACGTTGCTGTCAAATAAGTCACCAGGAGCGTTACTTGATCGTCGGGGATAGGTGCACCATAATTTGTTTTCATCTTATGCACCTCACTTTGCCAGTCTTTTCGAGTCAATGAGGGTGGTTGTTGGGTAACCATGTCCGACGAATGACAAATGGTGCAGTAGGCATTCGCAATTTCCGAACCCTTGCCCGGCGGGAAGCTGGTGGTACTGGTTGGCAATGTCACCTGAGTATTCACCAACCTTATCGGCTTGGTGGCGCCTTCCGCCTGACTCGCCGGCGAACCCAGCCATATAAGCATACAGATAGTTATGGCACATAGAGAGTGGGGGCGATTCATGATGGTATCTCCAATGCCTATATCACCGTCGTGGTGATCGTTTCGACAACGTTGCGCATGTAGCCACCCGTATTCCAATTTGCGCTGTTAGGCTGGACAACGTTATTGGTGTTGATGGCCTTGACCATCAGCATGGTGGGACCGCGTTGAGATGGGGTAAAATTGGTTTGCCACCGACGAAAACTGTATTTCCCAAAATCATCGTCGAGTTGCGTGTCTCGCCAGCTCTTCCCGTCCGTGGACAGCATAACCTTCGCCACGCCAACGTCCCCACCGAATGCAATCCCACGTACCACGGTGTTTCGGCCCTTACGCAAGATGTCACCGTCACGAAGATTAGTGACGAATGATCGCGGTACCATGCGATTAATCGGTACCATTTTAACCCCAACCTGATCGTGGATCATATTAGCGTTTGGGGTGTCGGGTATTTTATACGCGGTCGTCATCCAAAAATTGTCGTCTCGCTTGGCCAATACCTCGATGTCAGAAAGCATCTTTACCCAATAGGTGGAATACCAACCGGGCACGATAAGGCGTAATGGAAAACCATTGAGCAAGGGTAAAGGTTCGCCATTCATGGCATAGGCGATCATTACTTCGCCATCGCGCGCATGGTCTAGGTCGAGCGACTTCATATAGTCGGGTGTTTGCGGAACGACGCCCCCGTCCAGGCCGTTGAATCGGACCTGTACAGCGCCCGAACGAATTCCGGCACGATCGAGCACATCTTTAAGTCGGACGCCGGTCCAACGTGCGTTGCCCATCGCGCCATTGCCCCATTGTCCACCCGCAATGCGCGGACTGAAGAATCCACGGGAATTGCCTGAACATTGATTCACCGCTGCAATTTCAACTGGCGTGAAGCCGTGCATCAGCTCGTCGAGTGACAATGACTGCGGCTTGTTCACATGCCCGTGCAAGGATAGCCTGAAATGAGTTGCATTTATTGATGTCGGTACATCAGGGAGATGCCAACGCACAAAAAACTGGTCATTTGGTGTAAATACGCCTTTGTCGAATACTTCGAACGGTGTTTCCAGCAACGGTGACCGTACGCGCTGCAGGATCATCTGCTTCTTCTGCGGAAAATCGTTTACCAGGGAACGTTTACCGTTGGCAAACGGCAGCACATAAGTAGGCTCACTGCCGACAGCAGCCAGGAGCCTGTTTTCAACACTACCAGCGACAGCGAGAACCGCAGCGGTCTGGATAAACTGGCGACGAGTAATCATTGCTGTGCACCCATCCTCTTCAGTAATCAAATTATCGACTTTTCTATGCCCATTGGCCATTGCCAATGTTGATCTGTCAGGCTCAACGGTTAGATCGGCTTGTTGACCGGTTGTATTGTCGAGATACGTTGATCTCTGAGCAGCCAGGTGTCTATCCAGCAATCTGTTCCTCATCACCAGTGCGGTCAGTGGCGTAGTGCAGCACACCGCGCTGCGCCTGAGAACGAAGGTAGTCCTTGCTGAGGTTGTCGTAGCTACCAAATTCTGCGTCGATCATCAGCGCGATCTTCCGCCCAGATTATCCCCGCCATTGCTTTTGAGTCTGCTCCAGTAAGATGGATGATTCCCACTCTGTGTGACGTTGCTGCAAAGGATTGCTTTGTCGAGTTTGACCGCCGTTCCAGCGGCTATTGATTTCGAGTACATGTTCATAATCCGTTTCCTTGATAACTTTGTTTAAATTATCTACGTAAGCATTATGATACTTACCATATTGGAACGAGATCGTGTTAGCTGAAACCAGAGGCACGAGCGAGGCATCGACGTGTAGTAGCGTTGGAACGATCTGCATAACGTGCTCCAAATATCAGTAGTGCCTACCTCAATTACGATTTTAGTCAATAACGATTGCATTAGTGAACTGTAATGGGTGTCGCAGTGAGTGGCTATCGGGAATGTGCGATGATCCCTGTAGGGAAGCCTTGATTGACGCAGAGATTTTCTGCAGCATGACCGAGTTGTGTCATTTGTTGTATGCACAAGTGTAACTTTTTGAAACTGTCAGCTCGTTAATGGCGAAGCCAAGTAAGGCCTGGCATTAAAGTCAAAAGATGATAAGTGATGCTGCGTAACACTCACGACCACCTGCCCGGAGAGACCGATAAGTACGTACAGATAACGGCCACCCGCTATGTAAACGTCCACCATGTCCGTAGTCAGACGGCGTAGCGCGCTTACCGTGAGGTCGAGACTATACGTAACAACATGAATTCCGTGCATAGTAACGCGATTGAGTCGGTTTCATCTCTCTTTTGGCTTCATACATGGATCATCCGTTGTTTCGCAACGAGACCAGGTCGATGAGCTCCTGTTTTGCATCAGCCATTCTATTTTCTCTCTCATGCGCCTTTAACTATTCATGCAATGGATTGCGACGGCATTTCGGAATAAACACCACGGGGTATTTACTCTCACACGTCGCATGACTTGGGCTTACGATTTCTTCCATCAGGATTCTCCATATTCGTCCGCTTGTTGGCTTACGGTATGGAGTTCCTGAAGGACACCGTAGCCGTGAAACTTTGCTTGTTTCTCGGCAACGCTGCCTAACTTTCTGCGGTTGGCTAAGGAGCTATCAATCCACTGGTAATTGCAAACTTGACTAGGCCAGCGATATTCACGATACCGAGCTTCTGCATAAGCCGGCTGCGGTATGTATCAACAGTTTTGGGTGACAGAAACAGCGTGTGAGCAATTTCTGCCGTGCTATTGCCCTCGGCGACCAGTTGCAGAATCTGGTGCTCGCGACTACTCAACTTTTCGAGTGGATCGGTCGCGTGGTGTTCACGAATGTAATCGTCGACGACCGTTTCGGTGATCTTCTGAGTCAGATAGCGAAGTCCAGCATGAACACTCCTTATGGCGGCTACTAACTCAGCTCCGGCCGACTCCTTTAGGAGATAACCTCTGGCACCTGCCTGCAGTGCACGAAAGATGTGCACCGTAGTTGAATGCATGGAGAGAATTACCACTTGAATCTGTGGAGATGTCAATTTTATCAGACTGGTCGCTTCGATCCCGTTGAGTTTCGGCATACCAATGTCCATTACCATCACGTCAGGCTTAAATTCAGTAGCCTTGTGCACCGCTTCCCTCCCGTCTTGGGCATGCGCCACAATTTTTATGTCATCTTGCGCTTCAAGCAACGCAGCCACGCCGTCACGTAGAACGGAATGATCGTCGGCCAGCAACACTCTGATCGTCATTGCATCCTCCTTACTCGCGCAATCACACTCGTACCGACTAGCAATCGCGATTCTATCCGCAACGATCCTTCGACCGTGCGCAGACGCTCCTGCATGATAAGCAATCCCAATCCTTTGTTTTGTTGTTCGATTCCGGGCTCCACATCAAAACCGCAACCATTGTCTGTGATTGTCAGTGATACGCATTCTGCATCAGTCGTGAGCACCACGTCCACCCGGGTAAGCATTGGCATGCTTCAGGGCATTGGTAAGTGCCTCCTGGCTGATCCGGAACAATGTCATTTCGACGTCTTGCAGTAGTCGCGGAACCGCGCGTTCCGCTGCGATGGTTACAGGTATACCGGTGCAAGCCGAAAAATGTTCGCTGTATGATTTCTGTGTTAATTCGAGACCGTCACTGTCACGAGCAGAGGGACGGAGCACGCCGGCAATGCTTCGCACAACTTCAACTGTGTGTTCGACCAGCTTGATAGAATCGCTCAGTCTCAGACCAATAATAGCCCAAAATTCCGCCGGGGGTTGGTTCTTGATGATGTGTAGATTCAGATTGATGACCGCGAGATCCTAGCCGAGACAATCGTGCAATTCTGCAGACAAGTTGTGTCGTTCCTTGTCTTGTATAAAGACAGCACGCTGTGATAGTGCCAGCAAGTGCTCCGCATGAATTCGCGCTTCTGTCTCAGCAAGTTTGCGTGCGGAGAAATCGATGACTGTGGCACGCGTGTAAAGAAATTTCCGCGCCCATCTCGCACCGCAACGATCCAGAGGTACGCGTCAAATAAAGACCCACCCTTCCGAGCTATCTCAGTCTCGATCTCCACAACATCCTGCGCAGTGCCGAACAATGCAAATGCGCGCTTGTAGGCTTCCTTGAGTAGCACGCGGTTCAGAGTAATGATCCCATCGATCGGGAAATCGGATATCAAACTGGGCACTGTGTGTTCTCGTCATGTCAGAAAGACAAGTAATGTAAATGTATAAAGACCGAGTGTTTTAGTCAACAACAGTACTTGTAGGTGGATTATCTTTATTTGTGCACTGCTGTCCGGTTAAACGAGATATGTAAGTACTGAGC
>JBBSBS010000213.1:0-10586 GCA_038251045.1 Aggregatilineales bacterium
CTATGAACCGCTTACGGCAGATCACCCGCTGCTTGTATTGGCACGAGAAGGCGCGAATGTCCTGCTCACACCCCACACCGCCGCCGGAAATGGTCATCCCCGCAGCGAAGAGTACACCAACATCCTGCGCCACTTGCACGCCGAACCCATCCTGTACCGCGTGGTGTGAAGTAGGTAAGGCTAACGCACTTCTTAGTTTCAAGGAGTAGAATAGGCACATCATTTTTACCGTTCAGGACACCGCTATGGACATCACCTTAAACACACCGCCCGCTATGCTGGCTGACCGCTTCAAAACGCTGCATTATGACGAGGACCAGCAGGCAGTGATTGTGCTGGATCGGCGCAAATATCCCTTTCAGACCGAGTTCATCACCCTGCGCACGGTTGAAGAAGTGGCGCTGGCAATCGAGGATATGACGGTACAGGGTGGGCCGCCGCTGGCCTACGTTGCCGGATTAGGCTTGGCGATGGCTGCCCGTGATCTGGAAGCCTCTCCCACGCGGCAGGCGGTCTATCTGGAACAGGTCGCCAAGCGCCTTCTCGCCACCCGACCCACCGCCGATGACCTCAACCACATTATTCCCGCTGCGCTGGATGTGGCGCACGAAGCCCTGCGCGAACAGCGTGATCCTTTCCGTGCCACGCTGGATTTCGTCAACAGCGAGATTGAACGGGGCAATCAGGTCAGCCGCTTATGTGGACAATACGCCGCGCGGTTGGTAGAGGACGGCGACCAAATCCTGACGCATTGCATCGCCGGAGCCGCCTTATGCTGGATGTTATGGACAGCCAAACAGCAGGGCAAGGACATCACCCTCGTCGGCTGTGAAACACGGCCTTACTTTCAAGGCGCACGCTTGACTGCCGCCAGCGCACAGGAGATGGGCATCCCCTTCAAATTGATTACCGATGGCATGAGCGCCCACCTGATGAGCGTCGGCAAGCTGGACAAATTCATTTGCGCAGCAGACCGCATCACGCTCGATGGTCATATCACCAACAAAATCGGCACGCTGCAACATGCCATCAGCGCCCACCACTTCGGCAAGCCCTTTTATGTGCTGGGCTATGATGGCCCTGATCCTAAAACCAAGTCCGGCGCGGACATCCCGATAGAGTGGCGCAACGCCGAGGAAATTTTCCATGCACGCGGCGAAAACGGCACAGTACGCACCGCCATTCATGGCATCGAGGGCTATTATCCGGCCTTCGACATCACCCCGCCGCATCTGATCAGTGCTATCTGCACCGACAAAGGCATCTTTGCGCCAAACAACATCAGCGCTTATTTTGATGGCGGGTTGTAGGTATCTATTTCACGTTGGCGCGATTCGCCGTATAAACCACATTCACGATCAACCATTGCCCGTTTTCATTCAAAAGATGTAAATAATCGAGGAATGGATAGGTTTCTACCCGCACAACGGCGACTTCGTTATAGACATCCAGAATATCCACTTTGTAATACAGTTTGTCGCGCGGTATATCGGTGCCGCCGCCCTCGCGGGTAAAACGAACCATATCATCTTTGCTCAGGTCATTGAAGTGTAGTTCGTCGCTGTTGTTGCGTCGGGTAATGGCACGTTTCGCCAATTTGGGATGCAGCGCGCGCTCCATGCGCTCCACATCGCCATCAAACCAGCCTTCGGCATAATCCATCGCTGCCGTCCGAATGGCAACGTCATCTATTGCGATTGCAGACATAACTTGAGTCTCCTTATCAAAAGGTCAACGATGAATGCCGCACATTTAGAAAAAGCGATACGCCCTTTTGTGGGCGTATCGGCTTAACGTTGGTCGGAATGCATCCGCATCACGCACCCTGCAATTTCCAGCCAGCCGGTTGGATGTTCTGATTCACACGAAACAGATTGTTCGGGTCGTATTTGGTTTTGACTTCCACCAGTCGCGCATAATTGTCTCGATAGGCGGCTTTCACACGCTCCTGCCCTTCATCCATAATCATATTGATGTACGCGCCCCCCGCCGAATAAGGATGGATGGCTTCTGAATAGGCTTTCGCCCACGCAATCGTTGTTTCTTTGTGGGCGGGGTCAGGATCAACACCGGCAATCACCATCCCCCAATTGGCATCACGATAGCTGAAGGCGGTGTCATTTTTGCCCACCCGATGCGGCGCACCGCTGATCGGATACAGATGCATGGTTGATTGCATTGTCGGAAGCTGCGAACCATGCTTGATATGTTCGGCAATCGCCTCCTCGCTCAACTCATTGATCCAATCAGCGCGCCAGTACCATTGCAAGCCGGGTGGATACAAGCCGTCAAACATAGCTTGCAGCGCTGGTTGAGGCAGCGGCCCGACAAAATCCAGCGCGGCAGGTGTAAAGCTGCGAATCGGCTCAAATACCTTTTCAGCCTTATCTAATGAACCGGTGTAGCACCAGACGACACCGCACATCTTCTGATTGTGCAAATTTTCCGGAAAAGGAGCAACAGGCGGAACGGTTAGAAAAGCAAACCAGCCGTTCATCTCTTCCGGCGCATTGACAATATAATCACGGTAGAAGCGCATGGCCTCTGCCGCCTGATCAAGATGCCAGAGCATTGGGCCGCCGTACACGGTGCTGATGGGGTGCAAACGGAACATAAAGGAAGTGACTACACCGAAGTTACCGCCACCACCCCGTACCGCCCAGAAAAGATCTTTATTCTCATCAGCGCTGGCAGTAACGAAGCGTCCATCAGCCAAAACCATATCGACCGACAGTAGATTATCAACTGTCAGGCCGCAGGTACGCGCCAGATGCCCGATACCGCCGCCCAGCGTCAGCCCGCCCACACCGGTCGTTGAAATGATACCGCTGGGGGTAGCCATGCCGAAGGCGTGGGTGGCATGGTCAACATCACCCCATGTGCAGCCGCCCTCAACCCGTACTGTGCGCGCTGCCGGATCAACCCGAATCCCTTTCATTGGCGATAGGTCAATCACCAACCCATCGTCGCAGGTACCCAAACCCGGCCCATTATGACCGCCGCCCCGTATCGCCAGCAGCAAATGATTGGCGCGGGCGAAGTTGACCGATTGGATCACATCCGCCACGTCCGCGCATTGGGCAATGAACGCCGGATGTTTGTCGATCATGCCGTTGTAGACACTGCGCACTTCATCATAATTTTCATCTTCCGGACGAACAAGCTGCCCACGCAAACTACTTTGAAAAGATTGAATCTGGCTTTCATCAATAAATGTCGTCGCTTCACGTTCTCTATTCATGTTACAGTTCCTCTATATCTGTAAGACCTGAATGCCGAACAATCGACAAACCGGTTATCGGAAAGGTGCTTTTGGGCGGTGTGCTCGCTGCCCATACCCTTACGGTAGCCGAGTTTCAGTCCTACAGACGAGAGGCGGATGTCCCTATTTTGTCCCTATTGGTGTTTGTCAAATCCGGCTTCGCGTGCCAGCACAATCGCTTCTCCACGACTGCTCACGTGCAGTTTTTCATAAACGCGCGAAATATAATTGCGTACAGTCTTGGGGGTAAGTACCAGCGTTCGGGCAATTTCGTCATTGCGATAGCCTTGCGCCAGCAGGTGAAGAAGCTCACGTTCGCGGAGTGTCAATTGGGCGATGGAAACCGGCGCATGGGTTGCGCTTTCTACTGGCAAATATGGGGGATCGTCCAGCACCTCAATGCCAAAGAAATTGTAAAACTCGCGCCAGAGTTGAGCCCATGCCGGTTCACTGGACAGGAGAATGTGGTTCTGGCTGTCCAGCGGAACAAAACGCGCCTCTGCCACGTGTGTAGCGATCAACCGGCCTTCTTCAAATGGCACGGCTGCATCATGTTTGGGGTGCAGCACCAGTGTCGACGTACGAAGATTTGTCGCCTCGTCCAATATATTAACCTGTTCATACACGCGCTGTACCTTTTCCGCATTTTCAGGCGAAGTCGAAACCCGTTGTAAGTCGTTTAACCAGCCAATCTGCTCCGGTGTACCTTCGGGCAGCAGTTCCAGACTTAAAACTTGTTTATAGGTCGGATGGTTGCTCGCCCAAGAAAGTTTGAGTAGTTTACGAAAAACTTCACTTTCCTCCATCTCAAGCGGGGTATTATTTCTACGCGCCATCCCGCGCAAATACCCACCATAAATGACGAGGTGGCTAACCCGTTCGGGATGCCGTAAGGCATATGCGACCGCAACGCAGCCCCCTTGCGACATCGCCATTAAGGCGAATTGTTCGAGACCAGCCGCATCCACCACCGTTTCAAGATCGCCCACCAGAGCATCAAGCGAAAATTGATCGACTTCCCAATCCGATAAGCCGCAGCCACGGGGATCATAACGATAAAGGGTATGAAAACGCGATAAACTATCCAGCCATGGTCGCCATACAGGATTTTCGAGATCGTGCCCGATATGGGTTAACCACGTTCCAACCCTAACCAGCGGATGACCTTGTCCGGTTTTGGCATATGCCAATCGTACCCCGTCTTGTGTCACACAAAATCGGATTTCTTGATCCAATCGCTTAACATCCTAAATAGTTGAAACCACTTGTGATGAAAATTTAGCTGTTCAATTGAGAGTTGCGTTTAGTGAAGATCATCGAAGCTGACAATACGGTGATGCCCATATACTGCAATAAACGACACAAAATGTGCGTATATTTTTTACAGAGTGATTTATTACATTGTATTCTGAATAATGAACCAGTGCAAACAAAAAAGGTGCAGCCTGAGCCGCACCCTTTCCAGGTCTTGCCCTAAAAAAGTTCAGAACCGTTTTGTTAACTGCTTGTAGGGCACGGCGCGGTGATGACTAATGCACCTTGATTCGATTGGGTGACGGTCAAGCTGGCTGCACCTGCTCCATTCAGCCAACTGCCGGAGAAAGTGTTGCCGCCGCTGCGCTGAAGGGTGAAGGTTTCCGCGGATTGTGTATAACCCACGCCGGTCAGCACAAACGTCAGCGTTTGTTGGTCGGCACTGACGGTTACAGCCGCCACCCCCGATGACACCTGCGGCGGTTGGGTGTCACAGGCGGGGTATTGCGTGGATACGGTCAACAGCCAGCGCCCACTACTGATTTGCGGCAGCAGCGGCTTTGAATCCACCGGCACAATCGGTTGGGTTGGCGGTGTAACCGTCGGCAGGATCGGCGCTCTCGGTACACGCAGTTGTTGACCGGTGAACAACCGGTTGACATCCGCGATGCAGTTGGCCTGTGCCAGTTCATTCAAAGTTGTTCCGGAAGCCACCGCAATCGCGGACAGCGAGTTACCGGGCTGCACACTGTAGATAATCGTCCAGTCAGCACGCGGCGTACAGTTGGCGATGACCGGCGCAGGTGTACCCCCGCAGTCACTCAGCGATGCGGCTTCCACCCAACCTCTGGCTGTGGCATCCGATGTTTTCACCCGCGTCCAATCCTGAGAACCATCATTAGCAGTTGATCCGGCATCCGTCACACGGTCACCATTGGCAAGCACGCGGATGATGGTCGTATTCGCCGGATCAGGTTGTGCGCGCAGCCATGCGCCATTCGGATTGGTCACGCACAGGGCTCGCGGCGGAACCAGTGGAATCGGTTGGGCAACCGTAATCGGACGGCCTAGTAACCCGATAGGCAGGTTATCCAATTCATCCTCATCATAACCCTTTGCCGGACTCATCGTGCCAATCGGATCAAGGTTATCATCCATCGGTATGCTGACCCATGAACCCGCTGGAACTTCAACCGTCTGCCTCTTTGACTCGACTTTACCCAGACCTTCCAGCACCGAAAAGCGCATCTCATTACTCGGTTGGGCTTGTATAAAAGCGGTTGACCCCAACTCGACATGGACATCATTGACCGTCAGTTTGATCTTGAGATCGCCGCCACCCGGTGTTTGCACCAGAATGCCGTCCTGCGGCGCTCCGGCGCACTTCACACCCGTCACACCTGTTTTCAAACTAAAAGCCTGCATCGGGCTGGGCGCATCAGCATCATACACAGGCAGTTCACCCGCCTCCGGTTGTAGGGCAGCGGGTATCCATCCGGTGCGGCTGTCGGAGCCATCCAGTTCGACCCGCATCCACGCGCCATCCGCCGATTGGCTCAACGCATACGCCTGATCGCCAGCGGTCAAGGCTCCCACAATCGGCGCGTCAGTCTGTGGTGCGCCCAACAGCACCGTATTAGCGGTCAGTGTAATCAACGGTGACGGCGCAGAGTCTACTTTGTTTTCCAGTTGGACATCCCCAAACACGAGGAAGCTCACACTCTGACCGGGCAAGGTATCGGGGATATTGGCCTGCAAACGCATCAACGCCACGCCCCATTCCTTCTTGACCTCATCAAACGCATCGAGCTTGAGGCTTTGCATGTTAGCAACCCGCGCCACATCACCCGGCTTGTCGAAAACAAAGCTGGTCACCCCCGGCTGCGGCTCGGCAGTCAGCGACACGTTGCCATAACAAGCCTGATTCAATCCGGTAGTCGCGCACAAATCCCCCACCGCTTTGATAGCGGCTTGCACCTCGGTCGGGCAGTCGGCGCTTTGTGCCAGCACCGGTACGATGTACAGTGCCAGCACCAGGAAATAAATCAACCGTCGAAATATTCGCATGTTATCCATCCCTCACTCTATATGGTGATGATTATAGATGAGAAATAACAAACGATGTGCCGAACGGGATCAATCTAGCTTTCCTCACAACTGTATACAATCGCAATGGTGTTTATAATATAAAGACAGGGACAGATTTCAACGGTCGCGTGGGCGATCCCCTGCCTAGACGGTCGTGCCAAACAATGACCCCACGAGGGCTGTTAACCCCATCGCCAACGCACCCCAAAAAGTCACTCGAATAGTCGACTTAATGATTGGCGCGCCACCGGCCCACGCCGCCAGAACACCGAGCAGCGCCAGAAAAACAAGCGATGTTCCCGTTACACCAACAGTCAGGCTGCTTTCGGAAACCAGCAGTACCGTGATCAGCGGCATGGCTGCACCCACAGCAAAGGAGGCCGCCGATGCGAGTGCCGCCTGAACAGGTCGGGCAGTCATCGTATCCGAGATACCCAGCTCATCACGGGCGTGGGCAGCCAAAGCGTTGTGATTCATCAACTGCTCCGCGACTTGTTTGGCTAACGTCGCCTCAACCCCACGCTTCTCATAAATGGAAGCGAGTTCCGCGAGTTCAAATGCGCCGTCCGCATCTAACTCCCTTTGCTCGCGTGCAAGTTCCGCCTGCTCGGTATCGGCCTGTGAACTCACCGACACATATTCGCCAGCAGCCATGGACATCGCCCCTGCCACCAGCCCGGCAACCCCGGCTATCAAGACATCCCCGCGAACCGCGTTGGCAGCCGCCACCCCAACGATCAGGCTTGCGGTAGACACAATACCGTCATTTGCACCTAAAACGGACGCACGTAACCAACCAATTCGCCCTGTAACATGACGTTCGGGATGTTTTGTAGACATTTTGGACTCCCAATCAAGTTCGTATAATGGCAAATAACGTCATTATAGGCTGATATGGTTGAGAGATATACGCCCCGTCAATGGTTTATGTCGAGGACTCCGCAGCGCCCGCGCCTAATACAATTCGTTTTTGTACTCGGCTACAAGTGCATCCGCCTCTTCAATACTCATGTCGAGCTTGGCGTGTTTGACGATGGCCTCTCCAAACGATACCAGTGCATCGTGTTCATGTTCGGATGACCACAACCCCGAACGCACGACGCATTTGGTGCAGTGGAAAAACACTTCTTTGACCGTCACCGCGATCACGAAAATCGGCACTTTGCCCTGCATAATGAAGCGTTCGCGTATGTCATCATCGCGCACAATCTGGGCTGTCCCGTTGACGCGCAGCGTATCACGGCGACCCGGCACCAGAAACAGCATCCCGATATTGGGGTTTTGTAGAATGTTCGACAGGGTATCGCCGCGCCGATTACCGGGACGGTCAGGAATCAGCACCGTTTGGCTATCCATGACCTGCACGAACCCTGCCGGATCACCTTTTGGCGAGACATCCATGCTGCCGTTGGCAGCGGTTGAGCCCAGCAGTACAAACTGCGATTTCTCGATAAAGGCGCGACATATATCATCAATTTCGGGGAGAACTTTGTCTTGGGCGGCTTGACCTGCATGGCCTAAAATTTCTCGGAGTTCGGCTTCGTTCTGAATCACGTGCTTAAATGCGCTCATCGTTTGGCTTTCGTTGATTGACGGCCTAAATATAGCAAATATAAAAGACTCCGCAAAGCGCAGCACGATACAGCCATCAGCATCAGTTAACGGGTTAACGTCTGCTGCTGCATAGAATCAAAAGGGGCAGTCAAAACTGCCACCTCGTCTGTTCTCATCTGCAATTTGACACTGATGACCCGTCGTCAGCTCGCTGCTTGCTTCACCAGCGCGGCGATCTTTTTCTCTTCGGCGGCGGTCAACTCCTTCAGGGCATAGGAGGTAGGCCACAGGTTACCATCATCGAGGTTCGCCGTGTCGCTGAAACCGAACGTCGCGTAGCGTGCCTTGAACTTCTCCGCACTTTGGAAGAAGCAAACGATCTTGCCGTCCTTGGCATACGCTGGCATCCCGTACCACGTTTTCGGCGCGAGGTCGGGCGCGGCTTTTTTGACGAGCTCGTGCAACCGCTCTGCCATGCTGCGATCCGGTTCTGCCATCTCGGCGATCTTTGCCAGCAGGGTGCTTTCCCCGTCTGCCTTCTCCGCTTCGGCCTTCAGCTCTTTGGCGCGTTCCTTCATCGCGGCGCGTTCGTCGGCGGTAAATCCCTTGCTATCCTTGGTCGATTTCTTTGTGGTTTCGCTCATGGAAACTTCCTCTCGTAAACTTGTTTAATATGATACTAGTCATCCCGCTAATCTTAGGAAAGGCGTGCTGCCTACGATTGCCGACGGGGTTTGTCTTGAGCAAGCACCATCGTGTTGCCGCTGTTATCCTTGAAGATGGCTTCGATAATCCCATACGGGCGGTCTGTCGGCGGTTGCAAAAATTCCACGCCGTTAGCCGTGAACGTCTCGTAAGTCTTCTGGCAATCATCAGTTTTCCACGGCCCGACACCCAGCTTGCCCGCTTCCACCAGTTTGGACAGTTGATCGACATCTTCTTGAGTCAATCCGCCACCCGGTTTCAGCGCCGCCAGTTGAAATTCGAGATCGGGCTGGCTCTTCAAGCCGACGGTTAGCCAGCGATAATCACCATTTTTGACATCTGCGCGGATTTCGAAACCGAACTTTTCCGTATAAAAGCGCAGCGCCTCATTCTGATCCTTGACCCAGATGGTTGCCACCGAAAGTCTGTTTAACATTATGAATTTCCTCCTTAGCATATTTCAAGATATTAACACATTTGTGCTATGCAATGTTCTCGAAAATTGCCCTGTTTTCAAAGATCGGCTTGATCCTCGATACCGTGGAGCAAACATACACAAAAAGGAATGTATCCGGGGGTGGGGGTAGGACGACTGCGGACGCGATAGGCGCGTGGCGAGACACCGGCAGCTTTGCGAAACAACGTACTAAATGATCCCAGACTTTCAAAGCCAACCGCCTCGCAAATCGCCCTTATGTTGAGGTCGGAATTACGCAAGAGTTCTTTGGCTTTGGCAATCCGTTGATCCACAAGATATTGATGCGGTGTCTGCTTATAAACATGCCGGAATGCCCGAATCAGGTAATACGGCGAAAGGGCAACCTCGCGGCTCAGATCGTCAATGGTAATGGGTGCAGCATAGTTTCGATCCAACACACGGCGGGCGAGGCGAACTTGCTTATGAGGGTTCAAACGCACAGAGGATTTCTCCAAAAAGTAAGTGTTCACTACAATGACTATATCATTTCGCCACGTGATTCACAACGCATTACACAGCAGGAACAGAGCAAAAGTCTTATGAATGAAGTCAGCTTATAGTTTGGTTTTTTGTGGGAGTATTAGGGTTAACATATGCCGATATTGGAGAAGCATGATGGTTGACCGTGAAGTGCTTTCAATAGATGTGACCCATGCGGAACGCGAACGAATCGAAGCATTGGCTCAACAACACGGTTATGATTCGGTGCAGAGTTATCTTTTGGCGTTGGTGAAGGCCGATGACTTAAAATTGCCTTCGGACATCACCTGTTCTGCCCACGCGACAATTTGATTTAGCGACAGTTGGTTATCGAGATAAGCCAACAATTTTTCACTCACAATCTGTTGGGTAATCATGATGTGTCCTTAAAAGTCTACAGTTGTCAGTTTACAGTCAACAGTCAATACAAATACAGTTAAAAGTTAAACGGTTTTATGGCGGCGGCAGTAGAGTGCCAATCAGTCAAAACCAATTCGGAAATCGTTCAAAATGCTGCAAAACCGCAATTGCAACGGGTCGGTTTTGTGTCAGCCTCCCTAGAAATGATGCTGTTGTTGCTGCTGATGCTGTTGTGACACAAGGGTTTTTAGCCGCCACAAAAACACCCGGAAAACAGAAAAAGACACTATTTCAGTATAGAACAAATGGGCTGAAAAAGCAAGTTAGAGTTTGGTTTGTATGCGGGGAGAAAGCGGGGTTGGGAAGGTATCGCCCCTAGCATTTATATAGGCAATTTACTGCTTA
>JBBSBS010000214.1:0-10534 GCA_038251045.1 Aggregatilineales bacterium
GAGTTCCTGATAACGGTCTGTGCCAAGTTGAGTAGACAACTGTTCGCACAGGGTTTCGACCAGTTTGGGTTCGGCATGTTCTTGACGCAGCACTAGCAAGCCCGCCCATACTGCTGCCTGTTCGGGTTTGCCGATCTCCTGCCACAGTTTGACGGCAGGGATGAGCGCTTTCGCCAGTAGAATATCGGACTTGGTTTGTAGGGCGATTTCCGACCCGACTCGCAACAAGCTGCGTGCTGGCTCGATCTCATGTTGGAACGCGTGAATATAAGCCATGACTAATGAGCATAAGGATTGATAGGCCGCAATTCGCGATTCATTAGCGAGATTTAGCGCTTCCTGATAGTAGCCAAAGGCTTCGTCGATGTTGTTCTGGCGCATCCGCACATCGCCCAGACTATAGGTGGCGGCAGTAAGATCGAATAGTGCTGAATTTTTACGGGCGGCGGTGATCGTTTCTTGAAAATGTTCCCAAGCTGCGTCAAGTTCATTCAATCCCAACTCGGCATAACCTAGAATAAGCAAATTGGAATGAATCATGCGTACGAAGCCGAGCCGGCGTGAATTATCCACCGCTTTCAAGGCATATTCTTTGGCTTCGACCAGATTACCGAGGCGGGTATGGATATTACTGAGGGTATGATAGGCCAGACTGTAATCGGCTTCACTTCCAACAGCTTGGATAATGGAGAGGTAACGTGCCGCGTGGACAAGTGCTTCCTGATACTGCCCTCGAAAAATATTGATGCGGGCAATGCCTTGAACCGCATGCCCAATCATTATTTCAACCTGTGACTGCTCAAAATAATTAAGCGCTTTGCGAAATGCGGCTTCGGCTTGATCCAATTCAGTTCGGTGCGTATGCAGATTTCCAGTAATGAACCATCCGTAACCCCGACTCATCTGATCGTTTGACGTGCGCCCAATCTCCAGAAGACGGCTCGCGTATTGCTGCGCTTCATCAAATTCTCCGGTTTGATAGGCGGTTGTACCCTCCATATAAAGCAGGAGGCGCACCTTTTCATGATCATCACTCTGGTGAGCAGCACTCAATGCCTGCCGGTACCACACCAGACGGTCAGCAGTCGGTTGACGAATCGAAACATATTCATGGCCTTCTGTGCCAAATGCGAGACACAATTGGGCACTTTGGGGATCTTCGCTGCTGCGTGATGCCGTCCAAGCCTGCCAATGTTTGATTTGCGACCAGTCTAATTCGATGGTGCGAAACCAATGACTGCTGCTGTCACGATTACGTTTTATGACTAAGTCAACCTGTCGTAATTTGTTGATGTAATGTTTAGCGAGTCGATACTGCGCTGACTCTAAAGAGGGGGCTGCAATCATCATGAACTTCCAAACTCAATGGCTAATAGTGATTGGGCGTGCAGCACCAGTAAGGCGTGCATTTGGAAACGTCCACCGGGTAACGGCTCAATCAAACCACGATTAACAAGCTGACGGGCAAACGGCTTTGGGTCAGCCAGATCCCATGCGGCGGACATCGCGCTTAAATCAAACGTGGCTGGCTTGGGCACAAATAGACCGAGTAAGGCGAAACGCTGGCGTGTTTCTTGGGCTAGGGCATCTGTACTGCGTTTTAACAGGGCTGTAACCGTCGCTGTGGTATCGCGCCCTGCGCCTTGCATGTCGGTAGGAGCTTGCGCCATCAACAGAGCAGCACCCGAACGCAGTTCATCCAACAGGTCTTTGATGCCCCATCCCATACGTGATTCTGAATACAGCAGCCTTCCGGCAACATGAATGGCGAGGGGTAAACCTTCGAGATTGCTGACTAATTCACGCGCTTCTTCCGGTTGTTGACTGATAATGTCGGGAGCTAATTTACCGAGCAAATCCAACCCTGATTCTTCCGTGAGAATGGGCAGATGGTAAATATCGGAAGCGGTGGGCGCAAGTGCCTCGGCAACATCGTTCAAACGGCTGGTGATAATCAGGGCAGAGCCTTCACCACCTACACGGAAGGGAACGGCGTGTTCCACTCGCCACACATCATCCACAATCAGCAGTACCCGTTTGTCACGTAAAGCGGCTGTGATCTGGGCGCTCAAGTCTTCAATCGAGCGATTGCGGGACGGTTCGTGAATGCCAAGTGCCGCCGCCCACGCCACGATTTCATTGTTGATACTTGGCGACTCCCCCAGTGATGTCCATAACACACCATCCGGAAATTGCAGGCCAATATCGCGGTCGTGGGCCAAGGTCGCAACCGTGGTACTTTTGCCAACCCCCGGCCAACCTTGAATGACGGTGGTTGAACGTGGGTTTTGATTACCGATACCCAAGCGCTGCTTAAGATCATCGAGCACGTTTTCACGCCCGATGACCAATGGGGGACGGGCGGGTAAAATGCTGGTAATGCCAGCAACCGACACTTTCTGAAATGACAGGCTGCCCAACTTATTGTTCTGGATGGCCTCATAGAGCTGCGTCGTTTCGGTTTCCGGGGGTGTCGCCAGTTCCGAGTCGAGCAGTTCCACACATTGTTTATATTGGCGCACGGCTTCGGATCGCTGCCCGCTGGCGGCGAAGAGGCGCATCAACTGACGGTGAGCCGGTTCGTGCAGCGAATCGACCAGTACCCATTGATGGGCATGATTGATGGCTAATTCAAATTCGTGTTTCTCGCCATAATATTGCGAGAGCTTACGCTCGACCTCGGCATATTCGCGCCGCAGCCATTCGCGCTGCATCAGCATCCAATTTTCATATTCCACATTCTCTGCAATATGAAATCCCTGCAAAAAATCGGCAGTATATAGGCTGGTTGCCTGCTGGTAGAGCTTGACACACTCATCACATACGATTTCGCGGTTGTGTCCGTGGGTGTTGGAAAGTTTATGCAAGTGGATGAATTCAAGTACATCGACTGATACTTTTTGTCGATCTAACTGTATGGTGCTGCGGTCCGCTTGTATCCATTGGATTGGGACGGTGGCTGTTAATGTCCGTAGAGTGCTGCGGAGTGACGAGCGTGAGTGTGCATCATCCATATCCGGCCAGAGCAGTGCCGCTAGAACAGAACGACTTTGTGGTTGTTCGGTTAAGGCCAAATAAGCAGCTAGGGCAAATGATTTTTGCCGTTCAATTTTCGTTATGTGTCCTTCATGCACTAATCGTGGTGAACCAAACAGGTAAAGTTGGAAAGTGCTCATTATGCTTATCTTCCGTCACGGAGCAGTCACGATAGTGTCACTTCTTGTCCATATACTACCATAAAGATTTATCTTACCCACATTATTAGGAGTAATTAACTGGTGAGCAAGCCTGTGTTGGCTCACTAACAATCAAGTGATATGTTAGAAAGGAAATAGATCATGCGTATGTTTCAACCATGGAATGATACAGTGCGGATACTATCCGGAAATTGGGAGAAGCACCCCAAACAGCGGGGCGAATGGTTCGAAGATGTGGAACCAGTCGAACGCAAGCCTATGCAAGCATTTATGGGCAAGGGGTTTGCGTTTTTGATCCCGCTCGTAGCGCTGTTCGGTTGGGTATTGGGCGGTATCAAGCGATAGATTTGCGCGATAATTCACCTGCCTCTGAATGGCGATTACATTTTCGGAGGCCCTTGACGGATGCGCTTGTCCATTAAAGCAGCCGCCTCCGCTGTAAATGGTGCTTCCCACTTCCAACCCCAGCGGAAGGGCGAGGCATCTTCTACCCACCACGTCACGCCAACTTCAGCATAAGGTTGTACGATCTCAACGGCTTGATGCGGCTCATCCGGCAGCGCACCGCCATGTATCCAATCAAATGGCGCGGAAGGGTTGGCATGGTGGATGTTGACTGCAGCCATCATGCTGCGCCAATTCTCTACTGTGAGTGCATCACCCCACCTGAGTGGATAATAACCATCCCAGCGGGCAGCGCGTTCCTGTGGGCGTTGTTTATCCCAATTGCCACCAACCCATATTGGGATGCGCGGCTGCTGCACCGGAGCAGGGCGGAAAGTGACTTCTTGCAGTTGATAATGTTCGCCGCTAAAGCTGAAAGGTCGTGCGCTCCATAATCCCTGTAGAATCGCTAATCCTTCATCAAGCTTCTTTGCCCGTATCTTCGCGTCAGTTTCTTCATTAAAGAAGCCAAAATCCCACTGCGCAGGCTCACCCAACCCTACTCCAAATATCAATCGTCCGTTGGAAAGCTGGTCAACCGATACTGTTTCCCTCGCCAATTTCCACGGACGGCGGCGGGCTAAGGGTGTGACCATCGGCCCGATACGAAGGTGGGTGGTGGTCATTGCCATCGCTGCCAGCCCGACCCAAATATCGACTATCGGGTGAAAAGTAGGATCAAAAATTAGGTGATCCCAGATGAAGAAGCCGTCCCATCCCGCTTGCTCAGCTTCTCGTGCCATAGCTGCCAGCTTGCGCGGATTGGCATAATCGCCAAAAGGAGGTACTGATAAGCCGAATTTCATATGCCGCTTCCTGTGCTTGTGGTGGAAGTAGTATGCCATGAAGCCTGACTTTATATTCCCCCAATATATGGCGCGTGCATACCCTATACGCTAGACTATTCCTCATTAATTAACAGTATTTCCCGTTGTTTACCCCACATTCGTTTTTCGATTACCCTGAAATGAACCTCACATTATGCTTGTGCGTATCAAGGTCACTATCTCATGCGAAAAGGCTCTTTATTATGTCGTTGAAACCTTTACTACTCGTATGCTGCGTGCTGATGTTTATAGGTGTGCTTACTGTCTCGGCACAGGAGGCTACTGCTGAGGCAACTCCGGCAGAAGCAACTGCCGAAGCCACCCCAAACGCCGTATTTACCGAAGCGGGAACCTACACTGTGCGCCAGCCCGTTGGCGATTATCGCCGCCAGTATGTCATTCATGTACCGGAAAAATATTTTGAGACAGAAGCGCCCGCGCCTCTGGTCATGGTACTGCATGGCGCAGGCGGAACCGGACAGGGGATTGAGTCATTTTCGGGTTTTGATGCGCTTTCCGATAAAGAAGGCTTTATCGTGGCTTACCCCGATGCACTCAACTACTCATGGAACGACGGACGCGGTGATGAGATGAGCGTTATTGATGACCTCGGTTATCTGCAACATATCATTGACTCGGTCGATCAAAAAGCCAATATTGACCGAACTCGGGTTTATGCTGCTGGATATTCACGCGGCGGCATGATGGCTTACCGGTTGGCCTGTGTGTTCCCAACCGAGTTTACTGCCATTACTTCAGTCGCCTCGACCTTTCCAATTTATCTGCTGCCGGAATGCCGGAACGCGCCGCCCAAACCGATTATGGTCATTCAAGGTACGGATGATCCGGTTATCCCGTGGATGGGGATTGATTCCGCGTTTCTTTCGGCTGCCGACACATTCAAATATTGGTCAACACATAACGAATGTATAGGGGTTGGGCCAATTAAAGAGGTAGTAGATGCGAATCCACTGGATGGCACACGTTTGCTGATACAAGAAGGGCTAAAGTGTACTCAACCCATCTTTCTATACGGCGTGTTTCACGGCGGGCATACGTGGCCGGGGCATCCCATACCAACCACTTTTGATTTAGGACTGACCAGCAGCGATTTTAATGCCAGCACCGCTATTTGGGATTTCTTCAAAGCGCAGGTGCTTGAAAACTAAGCACGGCAGAATTCGAATTTACTAACAGGGCATAGGCGAGGCATCATGCTTTTCCTATGCTTTCGCTGCTTCAGCCTGCCGCACCCGCAAACTATAACGTCGATAACGGATAAAAATAGACAGGCAGGAAACAGCGCCGCCCGCTAAAAACCAATTCGTATTCAAAAGCGCCAGCACGAGGAAAACCAGCGCCCAATAGCCATATTTCCACGCTGTTGCGTCGATACTCACCCAGCGCGAATAACGCATGTGTCCTTCAACCGCTCCCGCAACGGCTGTCATCTTGAACAGGCGAATGTTCTGCACGTGGCTGGAAATGACCACGACTTCCATCAAGACCAGATAACCGACACCTGCCGAAAATACCTGTGTGATATTTAGATAATGGGTTGCGCCCCAAACCAAAATCATCCACACGACACCGAAAGCCAGCATAAATATAAAACGGCGGCTGACAAGACGCTCGGCATCAATATCCTTCTGGTAATACGGATTAAGCTCGTAGCTGCCCGCAAATGTGAAGAAAGGTTGAGCGTTCTTCAACCACAGCCGCCGCCCATAAATCGTCAGGTAATAATCAGCGGGATAGACAATCAGCCACAGGATGATGGCAACCGGCAGGGTATCCACTGAAAGGATGTTCATTTGTTTACCCTATTGAGGGGTTAATCAGCACGTTCGTTACGGATTTCACGCGAACGTAAAAACACTTCGATCACCACAAACACCAGCGCCACCAGAAAGCCTATCGGCAAATTCAACACGCGCGGTATTTGTAACCAACTGCATGTGACGAAAAACAACCCGATCCAGATGCTCTGGCGGACGATCACCCCGCCCGGAGGCAGCTCGGCAGAAATGGGTGTAAAGCGCACATTCAGGTAACGGACGAACGGCACAACCGTACCTGTGACCGCAATTTGCAGCAGCAGGAAAAATATCCAGCGTTGACCCACGCGTGGCAAGGTGGTTGTTATCAGTTGGAACAACCCCAACCAACCCGTTATCATAAACGCTACCCCGGCGATCAACACACCAATATGATCGGGGGGTATCTTATCCGCAGGGAATAATTCCCCGTCTATTTCCTGAATATCATCAAATTGTTCACTCATATCCGAAAGTATAGCAGAATCCGGTAGCCGGATACCAATCATTATGTTAAGTTTAAGAAAAAAACAAATTACGACCAACATATTCCAAATTTGCTTGCGTTTCAAAAACCGTCAGTTACAATTTCAACTGTTGACACCCATCCGCTTCCACTTTCTTAACATCACCCGTATGGTGAGTTATTAAGAAACCAACCCAGATTCCACCACGCGTTACAGGAAAAGGTTTATGTGATGGCTGTACCTGTTTCAACCAAGCGCCAGCAAAGCCGCCGCAAGCGGGTCCTGATCGAAAACTTGACGGCCTATGCTTTCTTAGCCCCTGCGCTCATACTGCTGTTCGTATTCGGCATATTCCCGGTGGGATTTGCCTTTTTCGTCAGCCTATATCGTTGGCGGCGATTTCCGGTCAATTATCTTGGGCTAAGTAATTACGTTAATGCGCTGGATAACTTTGCGTATGTGGTCTTTTTCTGGCTGGCATTCGGGGTGCTGGTCTACGGCATCATCCTGCTCAGGCATTTATGGCAAGCGCCTGCCGAACGTGGACGTGCCTTGTCTGCCATCATCCCCGGCATCATCAATGGGGCGGCGATTATTTTCTTGGTGAATTGGGTCAGTATCTTACTGCCCCTGATCCTGAACATTCCGCAGCGGATACGCGGGCAGGAACGGGTGCCGGGTTTGTTCCTCGGTGAACTGGCGGGCAGCTTCCAGTTTCCAGAAGCCGTGAGCGCGGGCACACCATTTTTGCTAACGGCCATTGCCGCAATTATTATCAGCGTGCTGTGGTTCCAGCGGGTGCAATCCACAGCGCGGGCAGGGTATCTGGTTCGGGCAACCGGTGCTGCTTTGGCGGTTGTCATCAGCGGCCTGATCTTGCAACTGACCATCAGCGAAATCCAAACCGCTGTTGCCGCCGCGCAAGCAAAGGGTGAATCGCTGCCCATCTGGTCACAAGTCATTTTCATCAGCGCCGGTGCAGGGTTAGTCATCGGCGCATACGTCCTCTGGCAGCGCACCTTGAAGCAGGATAGTGACCGCCGCTTTATCGGGATGACACTCACTGTTATTTTGCTGGTCATCGGTGGTTATGCGCTAGCTGCCCAACTGCCGCAAGCACTGACAAATGCTGATCCGCAAGTCCTGCGCGGTTTGGGCATCACCGTCTTGTTTGCGGCCGGTACTGTGCCATTCCAACTGGCGATTGGTTTAGGATTGGCCTATCTGTTATTCCAGAATATCAAGGGCAAATCGTTCTTTCGTGTCGTGTACTTTATGCCCTACATCATGCCCTTTGTCGCCACCTCGATTGTATTCGGGTTGATCTTCTCGCACCGTCCACCCTCGCTTGCCAATCAAGTGCTGGGCGCATTTGGCATACTCCCGCAAAAATGGCTGATCGAGCCAACCGGAATCTTGCGCCTGATTTTTGGCACTCAAGTTCCCGAATCATTGGCTGGCCCAAGTCTAGCCTTGATCGTCATCATGGTTTACACCACATGGACATACATTGGTTATGACGCAGTTGTATTCCTTGCCGGTTTAGGCAATGTTTCGCCTGAACTATATGAAGTGGCACGGATTGATGGCGCAAACAACTGGACCATCTTCCGCTATATCACGCTGCCCTTACTTTCCCCGACGACCTTCTTTTTATCCCTCATCGCTGTCATCGGCACATTTCAAGCCTTTACCCAAATCTGGATTATGCGCACACCCGCCTCCCAAAGCTCGGTTGATACGCTGGGTGTGTATATTTTCAGGCAGGTACAAAATACCGATCCCAATATGGGTTACGGTTCAGCCGTCGCCTTTGTACTGTTCGGCATCATCTTATTACTGACCATTTTCCAGAACCGCATCGCTGGCAGCAAGGTATTTTATGGCTGAAACCACCCTAAAGATCTCACCCGCTCAAACGGCTGTCACCCGACCACGCAAGCCCATCAACTGGGGCAATATTTTCACCTACACGGTGTTGATAATCGGTGTCCTCATTATGATTTTCCCATTCTTGTGGATGCTCAGCGCTTCTTTAATGAGCTTGACCGAGGTGACTTTCGGCTATTTGCTGCCCGGTGAATTGCGATTTTCCAACTATGCCGAAGCCTTCCAACGCGCCAATTTTGGTCAATTCATGTGGAATAGTGTGCGGATTACCGGCATCACCCTGACCGGACAACTCATATTCTGTATTCCAGCGGCCTATGCCTTTGCGCGGATGCGCTTCGTGGGACGGAATGTCCTGTTTACCATGATGCTAACCACCATCATGATTCCGGAAGTTGCCCGCTTCATCCCCAATTATCTAACGGTGATCTGGTTGGGTCGTTTAAGTGACAGCTTACTCGGTATTCCTTGGGTCAATAACTGGCCTTCGTTGACAGTTCCATTCATGGCGGTACCGTTTACCATTTTCCTGCTGCGCCAATTTTTTATGCAGCTGCCCGAAGACTTGTGGGATGCAGCCCGTATTGATGGCGCGGGGCATGTGCGGTTTTTGCGCTCGATTGTCATTCCGCTTTCAACCGCTCCGATTATGACCGCCGTCACCTTCGGCTTCATCGGCTCGTGGAATGCACTGCTGTGGCCGCTGCTGCTGACCCAGACCGATGATTGGCGGCCTGTGGCTGTCGGGCTGACCAAGTTCGTCAATAGTGATGCGCCGACCCAACTGCATTTACAAATGGCAGCATCTGTTTTAATGATTATCCCAATTCTGGTTTTGTATTTCTTCACCCAGCGGCAGTTTACAGAAGGAATTGCCACGTCTGGCTTAAAAGGTTAAGGCCCTCCACTGCTTAGGCGGTGTTTTTCTCAAAATGCTGTTCCACTCGCGCGAGGTGCTTCGCTGGGGCAGCGAATATGAATGTTAGGAGAAAGTAACAATGCGGAAATTGTTTAGTGTAGTAAGTGTCGTACTGGTTTTTATTCTGGGTGCTAGTGTTATAAGCGCCCAGGACTCAATGGATAGTATTGATCCTACCGGACAAACTATCGTTTACTGGCACCAATATCAGAACGAGAGTGCGCAGGGTAACACCATGGCCGCCATTGTTGACGAGTTCAACAAAACCAATGAATATGGCATTACTGTTGAAGCTTCGTTTCAGGGCAGCTACAACGACCTGAGCAAGCTGATTAATGCAGGCATTACCTCCGGCGAACTCCCCAATCTGGTGGCTGGATATGCCAACGATGCGGCGAGCTATGCCCGTGATGCCTCCGCAATTGATATTGCCCCTTACATCGCCAGCGAAAAATGGGGTCTGGGTGCTACACCCGATATTAACCAGAGCCTGATTGATGCAGATACGGTTGACGGTCAGGTACTGGCATGGCCGAACCAATCATCGGCTCAGGTTTTTGCCTATAATCAGACATTGCTGACCGAACTGGGCTTTGATGCTCCCCCGACCAGCATTGATGATTTCAAGGCACAGGCTTGTGCTTCGTCCAAGGCGACAGGCGCAAAGGGCGAAGATTTGCAGGGTTTCCCCATCACAACCGATGCGTCAGCCTTTGAATCATGGGTTGCCAGCTCCGGCGGCAGCATCTATCACGACGGCGCGTTTGATTTCAGCAATGAAGCCGTAATCAATACCCTCACCATGTATCATGACTTGTATGCCCAAGGCTGCGCCTACCTGCCAGCCGAACGCTTTGGTGAACAGGTTGACTTCAATAATGGCATTACACCCTTCTCAGTGAATCACGGATTGGGGTGAAACGAACACGGGCACGACCGACGGAGGCGGGTAGAAACGTTCGACGGCGCGAAC
>JBBSBS010000215.1:0-10514 GCA_038251045.1 Aggregatilineales bacterium
GCGCCCGCTAAGCAACCCTAATCCGATCACACATTCCCACAAAGCCAGAACGGGGCGGGAAAATTCTGGCGGGACGATCCCAAATGTCAGAGTTGTAATGGTGCGCGTTGCCAATTCATCGGCAGGGCTAAGGCCGGGGATGAACTTTAATACGCCGAACCAGAAAAACACGATACCTAAACTGATTCTCAACAAAGTAACGCCATGCCTCGCCATCCATCGCGTTATGTGGCGATCAAGGCCTTCAAATTGATGATACAGCGACTGATTTTTCACAAGGATATCCTCCTAAACCAGAACTGGTCGTACCACTAATCGTATTGTGAATAATGTAACAATCAAAGATGAGAAATAAATGAGAACAAGGATTGAATTGCCACTCCTTATCGGCCTATAATGTGCAACCCGCGCCGTCATAGTGCGTACTGATAGCAGAACAACTCACAAAACGCAGGAGAAAATAGACGAATGTCAGTACAACGGACAATCATCCGAACCCATGAAGTATCCAAAGACTTGCCACTGGGGAATTATACAATTCATGCTCTACGCGGTGTCGACATGGAAATATACGCCGGTGAAATGGTGGGCATTATCGGCCCATCAGGCAGCGGCAAGAGTACACTGCTGGGGTTAATTGGCGGGCTGGATACCCCTACAAACGGCACGATTGAGATTGATGGCGTGGACATCAGCCGTATGAACGAAGATGCCCTAACCGAGATTAGAAACGAGAAGATTGGCTTCATTTTTCAATTTTTCAATCTCATACCCACGCTGACGGCTGTAGAAAATGTAGCACTGCCGATCCAGTTTGCACGTAAGCCGCAGTTCAAGCCCGAAAAGCGCGCAAAAGAACTCCTGACAATGCTGGGGTTAGCGGATCGTCTGCGCCACCGACCATCTGAACTTTCGGGTGGGCAGCAGCAGCGCGTGGCAATCGCACGGGCGTTGGCGAATAATCCGCCCTTATTGTTAGCCGATGAACCTACAGGCAATCTCGACAGTGAGTCTGGTATGATGGTTTTGCAGGCGTTACGTGATATTCGTGAACAATCAGGAACAACAGTGGTCATTGTGACCCACGATACATCAATCGCACAGCAAACCGACCGTGTTTTAACATTAGTGGATGGTACACTGGTGAATGGAGTAGTACCGACACACTAACAACAGAGTTTGCTACATAATACAGTTGTGCTTTACAGTGTCTAGAATCATGGAATGGTAAATTGTTTTCCTTGTAGTAGACACTGAGTTGGAATAGATTACAATACGTATTGGGTAGTAAATGGACGGGAATTTTTCGAATGAAAGCGGACTTTGCGCTCGATTATGATGTCTTGACTGTTGAGCGCCCCCAAAAGCTCTACTTGATGGCGCGGTTAGTATCCAGTTTGGTAACTGAGAACCGGACTCGCCGCCCACTAAACATTAGCCTTGTACTCGACCGCAGCGGGTCGATGGCCGGTAATAAGCTTGAATTTACACGGCAAGCGGCACAGTTTCTGGTACAGCACTTAAGCGAAAGTGACACACTTTCAATCGTGCTTTACAACGAACACGTAACCACTCTCATCCTCCCCGAACCTGTAACCCAAAAAGACAACATTAACCAACGACTCAACCAGATTAAAGCCAGCGGCATGACCAACTTAAGTGGTGGTTGGCTAGAGGGCTGCAAGTGGGTCGAGGAACAACTGAGTGAAGAAACACTAAATCGTGTCATCCTGATGACGGATGGACTGGCTAACCGTGGTGTAACCAATGCAGATCAACTGGTTTCATTAGCCCGACACAAACGACAGGGTGGCATCGTCACCACGACGATGGGTCTAGGTACGGACTTCAATGAAGACTTGTTGATCGCCATGGCAGACGCGGGCGGTGGTGCGTTTTACTTCATCGAAAGTCCGGAAGTTACTCCAACGATCTTCAAAGAAGAACTGCGTGATTTGCTGAACGTGGTCGGGCAAAATTTGACAGTCAGCGTTGAAACGACAGAACACATTTCAACCGTTAACCAACTCAATGCCTATAACATGCATAGTGATGGAAAGCGTGTTTCGTTCAGTTTGGGTGATGTATACGGCAACGAAGTCAAAACGTTACTGCTGGAACTTTCGATACCGGCTTTGAGCGAAATCGGCAAGTGCGAAATTGCGCGGCTGCGGTTTGAATATGACGAAATCACGACCGATGGCAGCCAACATCAAGTGCTGGATATGCCGATTGTGGTCAACGTGATGCAGGGTGATGCCGATAATGCGGGCAATCCTGAAGTGCGGCGGAGCGTACTGCTGTTGCAAGCGGCACGGGCGCGGCGCGATGCGGTAGCGGCGGCGGATAAGGGCGAATATGACCGCGCTTCACAAATATTGAAGCTGGCAGCAACCGCGATTGAAGACTCCCAAATCATGCATCGTGAATTAGTTGAAGAGCATGAGGTCTTGCTGCAACAAGCGACTGAAATGCAGCGTGGTGACGAATATTATGACAGCCGCAGCCGAAAAATGATGGCAACACAGGCCATTTACACGATGACTGACCGCCATGAAAGTACACAATCGCTGCGATCACGAGAGATCGAACGGGTGCTGAAAATCCCACAAGCTGAGCAAAAACCGGGTGTTACACCGGTAGCCATCACATGGCGAGAACAAACGATACCCATCAGTGGAGAACTCATCCGTATGGGACGTGCACCCCAAAACGAACTCGTGCTAGAGGCAAAGAATATCTCGCGCTTTCATTGTCAAATCAAACGCGAAAGCGACCGATTGTTGATTGAAGATTTGGGCAGCACCAACGGTACTTATGTGAATGAAGTACGCATCAGCGAGCCACATTTGTTAAGTGTTGGTGATGTGGTGCGCGTTGGACACGAGCATATTATTTTCCACGACCACGATTAACTTTTATCCACAAACCCCCAACACTTATGAGGACAGCAACGATGACACCATATGAAACATTCGCGATTGAGGTCGCCGGAATCAAGCGTGAATTGCGAAAATTTGAGATCAAGCCGGGTGTGCAAATCGCCATTCTGAATATTCTGGGCGACACCGAATTTGTGGAAGCTGCCAGTCGTGAACTTACGCCACTGATTATGGCTAAAAATCCTGATGTACTGGTCACGGCAGAGGCCAAGAGTATCCCTCTGGCCCATGCTATTTCGGTAAAAATGAATAACCGCCCTTATGTTGTCCTACGTAAATCACTCAAGCCTTATATGGGTGACGCACTGAAGTCCGAGACACTGAGCATCACCACCGGCGAACCGCAAATGCTCTATCTGGATGAAAAAGACCGCGAAATGATTAAGGGTAAACGGATCGCCCTCGTTGACGATGTGATTTCAACGGGCAGCACCTTACAGGGAATGCGCTTAATCATGGGCAAGGCAGGTGCGGAAATCGTGGCCGAAGTCGCGATTTTTACCGAAGGCGACCGCGCGGCATGGTCGAATATTATCGCGCTGGGGCATCTTCCTGTGTGGATCGACGGGAAGTAAACGGTTCAAGTATTCAACAATGGATTACGACGAAGAAAGTAGGATATGATGCCAAATCAACGGTGGATTGTTGTTCTTTTAAGCACACTCGGTTTATGTGGGCTATTTCTCATCGTAGTACCACAACGGGTATCCGAAGCATCCAGCCGAAACCTAGCCGTTACATTAACTGGTGTTCCATCTGCCACTATAACGCTAATACCCACACCCATATATGTCGTAGTCGAAGCCCTCACAGGCAATCTACGTGCTGCACCGAGAATGGATGGAAAACGAATCGGCATCGTACGAAGAGGCGACCAATTCATCGTCATGGGCGTTGCCTATTCGGGTACATCGTTGTGGTATTTGATACAACTTAAAAAGAATAATCAGGGGTGGGTTTCAGACGCAATCGTGGGTATCGCGGGCGATTCGGCATTAATACCTACTATAGATTTAACTGATTTTTATGCCGACACACTAACACCCACTGCTAGTGCAACAGTAACGCCAACGATTACACTTACACCCACAAAAACCCCGTTTAGTACAGTTACCCCTACGCCAACAAACAGCAGCGGGTGAAATACTATCAGTGCTACCAACCTAAGGTCAGCCAATCTACCGGCAGGGAAACCGAGACAAACCTAACTGACGCTGTAAAAATAGAGTTGTTTATGTTCTGGAACATACTATCCCACCATTAAGTTGGTCAAAACTTAATGGTGGGATATACCCCCAACACGACAGGAACCGAGTCGATTGAACTGACGATGGTTTCCGGTGCGCCGCCGGGATTGATCGCCATCATAGTCGAGCGCCCGCCGTCGAGGTTGAAGGCGGTGATAATGTCCATATCGGTTGTCGGCAAATAACTGCTTAAGTCGCGCAAGGTTAGCCCCAAAACTGGTGTCGCCAGCAGGATGATGCGCCCGCTGCTATCCTGTGCGATAACCGTGCGGCGGGTGGAGCGATCTTGTATGACATCATTGAACGCTGCAACACCATCCAACACTAGCATGGGGAAGGCCTGCACCGCTTGTTCCAATTGTTCCCCCTGATACGGTTCGCGCAAATTCGCACGAAGGCGGGGCTGCCCGTTTTGCACCAGAAACGTTCCACCGCGATCCGTATACGATTGCCCAAATACCACACCATCCGCCACAACCAATCCCAGCGCAAAGTCCGCCGGATCGAAAAAATTGGCGTTCACGAAAGCTGCTGCATCCGGCAGCGCCAGCGCCCATTCCTGTGTATTCAAGGCCTGCCCCGGTTGATAATGTGCCCGGAAAGTGTAGTAGGCAGGGTCAATCCGCAGCGCAACCATACGGGTAATGGTGTTCAAAGAATCAGGATCATAATTGCGGCGTTCAAGGCCGGGGGCAAGTGTTTGCCAAAGACTGCTGATAGTAGCTGTTGGTGCGGGGATTGAAGTCACAACCGGCTGTATTTCAAACCGAGAAAAACATCCACCTAACAATATTAATGCGCTTATGAAAATTGTGAATTTGGCTTGCTGCAAGGACTTACCCCTAATCTTAACGAAATTGTTGCGACTATAAATTCAGATTGGTTATACTGACAACCGTCACACAACTTCCTTTCAAAAACAGTTCGCTGTTTATCAAAACACATTGCAATGAAGGTTCAAAATGGTTGGAACTGTGGATATTGATTTTACCAAGTATAGTGCACTGGCGGTGGAAGATGATGTCGGCGGTATGGCAATCATCGGTGTTATGATGCGATATTTAGGGATGCAAGCCTATATGAACGGCACGGGCGAGCACGTCGTAGAATTGGCATTGGCAATGAAACCCCGTCCCAATATCATTTTTCTGGATCTCAATTTACCGAAAACTACGGGTTACGAGATAATCAAGTTAATCCGCAAAGAATCGCGACTTGAAAAAGTGCTGGTGGTAGCGGTAACAGCACAGGATGCGGACACCGAAATTCCCAAATGCATGGCGGCGGGGTTCGATGGATTCATCGGCAAGCCCATCAGCCGGTCACGCTTCCCACGTCAACTGCGACGCATTTTGAGCGGCGAGCCAGTCTGGGAAACCTACTAAATTCGGTTACCACATTCACCTCTTACTCGCATGTCATTCCGGCGTAGTGGTGAGGAATTTTTAGATTGACATAGTAAAACCTCACTCCTCGTTCATGAGTACAGGCTCTAACCTGCTAAAGTTATCCCTAAAAAAGCATTCCCGTTTCGGCACTTTATTGTCCTCACCAAATACTTATCATATTAAGGCTATACCCCCAATTATGAGGGGGGTGAGGTTCTTCGCCCTCATGCTATAGTGAATCTATGTTCAATCTCGCGATTGAATAGATGAACATGATTTGGGTAGATTTACCGAACCGTAACTCGCCACCGCATGGTAAGCCGGAATCCTATCGTCGTTCAGAGCCAATCTATATTCGTATCATTACACGAGTGTGGAGCGACCCTAAACCAATTTGGGTATGCCGGTTTTTTATTACATCAAACAAGTTGAAGTTCTAAGCAATATAAACAAAAAAGGACAATTGAGTGGGCATTAAGCAACCGACCATAGAAAAAGTTACCACTGATGCTAGTGCTGTCGAACCGGTGGCAATCAGTTGGCATATGCGAGAGGCTGCTGATGTATTAAGCAAACTGGAAGTGAAACGCGAGCAGGGGTTGGACGCTTCTACAGTCACCAAACGACTGGAAACATTTGGCACGAATGAACTTGTCGAAAAAGGGGTTACCAGCCCATGGGCAATTTTGTGGGAACAGATGACAAACCCACTGGTCGTACTGCTCTTGCTGGCAGCAGGTATCTCGCTCTTGCTAGGCAAGGTAGACAGTGTGATTGCGATTATGGCAATCGTCATTTTGAATGCTGTACTGGGGGTATTTCAGGAATATCGTGCGGAACAAGCGATGGCTGCCCTCAAAAAAATGGCTGCACCACTTGTACGTGTGCGGCGTGGTCACAAGGTATTCGAGATAGCCTCTCGTGAACTGGTACCGGGTGATATGATACTGCTAGAAGCAGGCAGCATCGTACCGGCGGATGCGCGAATTACCGAATCAGCCAATCTACAAGTGCAAGAAGCCTCACTTACGGGCGAGTCTCAGCCAGTCGAGAAGTCTACGCCAGCACTGCACGGCGATAACATCCCGTTAGGTGACCGCCACAATATGCTCTATATGGGAACCGCTGTCACCTATGGACGAGGCGAGGCGGTTGTCGTCGAAACGGGGATGAAAACCCAGTTGGGACGCATAGCCGAACTCATTCAATCGGTTGAAGGTGAAACCACACCGCTGCAACGCCGTATCAACGAACTCGGTAAAGCGCTGCTCATTCTGGCGCTGGTGGTCATGGTGATAGCTTTCATCATCGGCCTGACAACCGGTGAGGCGCTGGAAGAAGTGCTGCTGAACGCGGTAGCAATCGCGGTGGCGGTTGTTCCAGAAGGCTTGCCAGCGGTTGTTACCGTTGCGCTGGCTCTTGGCGCACAACGGATGCTGCGACGTAAGGCGCTTATTCGTAAGCTGCCCGCCGTCGAAACCCTCGGCTCGGTCACAACCATTTGTTCCGATAAAACCGGCACGCTGACCGAAAACAAAATGACCGTCACCATTGTTGATATTGCGGGTCGAAGCGCAACGATTGACGAAGTGGTGACGCGCAGTAAAGCCTTGGGTGCACTCAATGGCAGCGGCACGCCTGAACCGCAAGATACGGCACAAGCACTGTTATTGGCGGGTAACACGCTGGTAAATGATGCAATGCTTGAAGGCAGTGTTGAGACGGGCTTCAATGCGGTGGGTGACCCAACCGAAGGAGCGCTCATCGTGGCTGCAGCACGATTCGGCATCGAGAAACCGCGCCTCGATCAGCTTTTCCCGCGGGTAGGTGAAGTACCTTTTTCTTCCGAGCGCAAACGAATGTCTACCGTTCACAAACTGAACGATTCGATTACACCGGACGAAGCCATCGCCCGTTACCTCAAACAACTCATGCAGCAAATCAACAGTGAGTACATCGTTTTTACGAAAGGCGCAGTGGATAGTTTGCTGGATGTTTGCGACCGTGTTTGGGTAGACGGTGACATCATACCTATGAGTGCCGAGGCACGACAGCGCATCGAAAATGCCAACAACGACCTTGCAAAGAATGGTCTGCGTGTATTGGGTATGGCGGTTCACCGAATCGATGAACTCCCATCAAGCTGGACACCCGAAGCCGTCGAAAAGGATATGGTGTTCGTTGGCATGGAGGGCATTATTGACCCGCCACGACCGGAAGTGAGGGATGCGGTTGCCAAGTGCCGCACGGCTGGTATTCGTCCCGTGATGATTACCGGCGACCATCCGCTAACGGCACTGAATATCGCCCGTGATCTGGGCATCGCCAAAGAAAACGATACCGCCATGACCGGTCGGGAAATTGATAAGCTAACACAGGCAGAACTTGAAGACACAGTTGAGCGCGTCCCCGTGTATGCGCGTGTCTCGCCCGAAAACAAACTGCAAATCGTACAGGCGCTTCAAAACAAAGGCCACATCGTTGCCATGACGGGCGATGGCGTGAATGATGCCCCTGCCCTCAAACGAGCGAACATCGGCGTGGCGATGGGTATCACCGGAACCGCTGTCTCCAAAGAAGCCGCCGACATGGTGATCGTGGACGACAACTTCGCCACCATCGTCAGCGCAGTTGAGGAAGGCCGAACTATATATGACAATGTGCGGCGCTTTGTGAAATATCTGATGGCAAGTAACACGGGTGAATTGTTCGTGCTGCTGGCAACTCAACTGATACCTAACATGGGTATTCCGCTAACCACACTGCAAATTTTGTGGATGAACCTGATTACCGATGGTATTCCGGCGCTGGCGTTGGGTGTCGAACAGGCTGAACGCGGCGGCATGAATCGTGCGCCGTATGCCCCGAACGAGAGTATTTTCGGGCGCGGGTTAGCCCGTCATATTGTGATCGTGGGTATCGTGCTGGGAGTTTCCGGACTCGCGCTGGGGCTGTGGGCCTTCAATAACTTCCAAAATGGTGTGCCGGACTTTAGCGCTCACACATGGAATACAATGGTTTTCTTCTTCCTAACCGTTGCACAGATGGGACATGCGCTAGGGTTACGCTCGCACCGCGAATCAACCTTCTCGATTGGCTTTACAGGCAACAAAATGCTGTTGGGTGCGGTTGTCGTCACCATTATCTTGCAACTGGCCGCAGTCTACCTGCCGTTCTTTAACCGTATCTTTAACACTACACCGCTGACGATTTCTCAACTGCTGATCTGTGTCGTTCTGAGCACCATCGTGTTCTGGGCAGCAGAGATCGAAAAGTGGTTGATCCGTCGTGGCATTCTGAATTAAGCAGCATAAAAGGGCGCATTGGTGAATCGTGCGCCCTCATCTTTACTTCAATATGATCTGCCCTGCCGTTGATACAACATATTCCGCATATCATCCGCTGGCGGCTGCGGGAATATCAGTTTGAATACATAAACCAATATCGCTCCCGCCACAAACCCGCCGACGTGGGCGAAGAAAGCCACGCCGCCTTCCGCTGTATTGGGTCCCAACGACATCACCCCATTGAACAACTGCAATACGAACCAGAAGCCGAGCACGTACAATGCGGATATTTCGGTCAGCCGTGCGAAATATCCGAGCAAAAGCAGCGCCCTTACCTTCACGCCGGGGAACAACACTAAATACCCACCCAATACGCCGGCTATCGCACCACTTGCGCCCACTAATGGTATCTGCGATGTGGGGTCAATGATGACCTGTGCGTAGCCCGCGATAAATCCACACAGCAGGTAAAAAGCCAGATACATGATTTTCCCCATGCGGTCTTCAAGATTATCCCCAAAAATCCACAGGTAAAGCATGTTGCCGAGTAGGTGCGCCCAACCGGCATGAAAGAACATACTGCGAAGAAAATCCAACAGCGTATCCGGTGCGAACGGAGCGCGGGACACCAGAAATGGCACAACCGATTGCGTTAAATAAACCTGATTCAACTGCTGTTCGGATAAGCCAAGCTGCGTCACAAACACGATCACATTAATGGCTATCAAAGCGTAATTGACTATGGGAAAACGCCGAGTCGGGTTGATGTCCTGAATGGGTAGCATATTAAATCCTGAAACATATTACTTTCGCAATTGAAAAAGATTATAGCCTTAGTTAGTCTAGGCGGCACTGATTTATAGGATTAAAGCAAAGGAGAAGTATGACCGAACCTGCAATAACCTCAATTAAAAAGGTTTCCGGTCAACTTGACTATTTACAACGCGGATTAGGAATCCTTGTTGCCGTAATACTATTAATACCAATTGGTTCTTGCATATTGCCAACAGCAATATCTGAAATTGCGGGGAGCATTAGCGTTGCACAAGCGCAGTATCCGGGGGCAGAACTGATATATTCAGGTTATCGCGTTGTGGGGTCTTCTGATTACCAAAGTAAATCATTTGTTTATTGGACAAAAGACTCGACTGAGGATGTGAAAACATATTACGAGAAAAAGATCACAGTAACAACTCTCGAACTGCCAGTATACAAAGGGTCAACAATAAAGGCATTTAGAGGAGCTTTAGACAGACTGATCATCACTTTTGCCAACTCAAATCAAGATCATGTCGGCAATCTTCTCGACTCATATCGTGACGATCCATATAGCAAAATTGACAATTTACCTCGAACTGGAACGATCATTATTATGACTCATGATGTATACACACCTTAAAATGGGATTTAATCCACATAGGTCACACGCTCCGGCGGCCCTTTGAACATCATATAGATGAAGGCCACCAGCAACCCGCCGATGAACCCGCCTATATGAGCGAAAAACGCTACTCCACCACCCAGCGTATTCGCGCCGAGGGACAGAAAACCGTTCAGCAGTTGCAACACGAACCAATAACCGAGCACCACTACTGCCGGAATATCATAGAAACGCGGGAAGAAGCGGAAAAATATAATCATGACGCGTAC
>JBBSBS010000216.1:0-10506 GCA_038251045.1 Aggregatilineales bacterium
CGCCGTGACTCGTGGCAGATGGAATACCTACCCGATAACCCGCATACCGCTGTCATCCAACCTTTAATCGAAGCTATTCGTAAAGGTGGGGGGCAGGTCATTCATGGCGCGGATGCTCAGTGCCTTGAACAAACGGCTGCGGGCTGGCGCATTACCTTCGCCGATCAATCCCGACACGGTTTGCGTTCGGTGCAGGCCGAACAGGTCATCCTCGCCACCAACATTCCCGGCGCACAGCGTTTGCTGCTGAACAGTCCCGCGACCTCGGTTGAGGCTGCCAAGCTGCGTTTCCCCGACGTGGTACGCAATGCCACCGTCCGCCTGTGGTTCAATGCCAGCCCCCGTGAAGGCGCGAACGCTGGGATGTTCACCGGTGACTTCCTGCCAGATAACTTCTTCTGGTTGCATCGGTTGTATGACGACTTCCGCACTTTCCATGCCACAACGGGCGGGAGCGCCATCGAAGTTCACCTCTACGCCAATGATGATGTGCTCGAACAACCAGAGAACGTGCTGCTCATCCGCTGTGTCGATGAAATTCAACGCGCTTTCCCCGAACTGCGCGGCAAATATGTTTATGGGGTCGTTCGCCGTAACAGTCGGGTGCATACTGCCTTTCGTCCACCCACCGCCGACAGCCTGCATCTGCATACGCCGTGGATGAACCTCTACGCGTGTGGTGATTGGATCGGCTACAACTCGCCCGCGTTATGGATGGAACGCGCCGTCACCACCGGTATCGCATCCGCCAATGCTGTACTGGAGTCGCATCATCTTGAACCCTATCCTGTCCTACAACCCGCGCCGCCCGAACCTTTGGCGCGTGGCATCGGCTTCCTCGTCCGTGTTTTCCGCCGCACCCTTGGACGTATTTTGTTGAGAGTCGCACGAGGTTTGAGGAGAAATAAGTAATGTTTCTATGGCGCAAATTGAATAAGGGTTGTCTTCTCTTAATCGCTATTCCACTGATTCTTGTGACTGGTTTATGGTTCTTTGGGGAATGGGCATGGGGCGGCAGTACCAAACCATCACTTGACGTTCAATACATCCCGACCGCTGAGTATTTACTTCAACATCCACAACCAACCCCGTCATCTATGCTAATTAAGCCTGATCCCAGTACGATATTGGCTTCTTCAGATACTATAGCCGTGATATTAGCTTTTGAGCTTAATAAGGAAGGTGTCGAGCAATGGACACAGTTATTTCTGAACCATCAGCGTATCGCCCGAAGTGATATAGACACGCCGCCGGGAAATGGAAGGTATTGGCCACCGGGGATGATGCTGAATTGACTTTTAATCCAAATAATAAACTAAATTCAGGTCTCCATCTTTTTCGTATTCAAATCGGTTCCTCATTCAATGATTTTCTTAATCCTGACCCGAAGTTGAGTTATGAATGGGCTTATCGTCTTGAATGAGGAAAACGAAACGGTGAAACGTTCGTGTACATGGATGAAGGCATTGCTTACAATTCCTGTTGTGCTGATATTTGTGTCTATAGGCGTTGCTTGGTGGATTTGGGGCGGCTATGAACAGTCATACATTCCAAATCACCTTATTCCAACGGCTGAATTCTTGATGAAACAACCCGTTATCGAACCCGAAATTCTCAACGTTTTTCCACGACCGGGCAGCGTTGTCAAATCAAGTGAAGTGACTTACGTTTGTCTTCACTATGAACCTCAATATGAGGATCGAACAAAACTTCAATCAACCTATAATTGGACCCGACTCTTTTTAAATGGTCAACGCATACCTCAATCTCGAATTAGTGGGAGTTTATTGTTTGGTGCAATCATGGGTGGGTGTTTACAAATTAGTTATTTTTCGCCCTCACCATCAGGTCTCCATCTCTTTCGCATCCAAGTTGGCACATCATTCAACGACTTCCTCAATCCCGATCCCAAATTAAGCTACGAATGGGCATATCGTGTGGAATGATGCCAGCAAAAGCAGACGGTGATTAAGTGTCACGCCCCATTCTGATGCCATCCAACGCTTCGATCTCTAGCAGACGGTTATATTTGGCGAGGCGTTCAGACTGCATAATCGAGCCGATTTTGATATAGTCCCCCGCCCAACCAACCGCTAAATCTGCCAGCCAATTATCCTCGGTTTCGCCGCTGCGGGCGCTGACGACCACCTGCCAATTCGCCGCCCGCGCCAGTTGATAGGCATTTAAGGCTTCCGTCACAGTGCCGATCTGGTTCACCTTGAGTAACAGACTGTCAGCGGCTCGTGAGTCTACCGCCCGTTGGATTCGGCTGGGGTTGGTACATAGCAGATCATCCCCCAACACCATCGTCCGACCACCTGCGACCTGATAAAACGCCTGCCAGCTCGCCCAATCATCCTCCGCTAAACCATCCTCAATACTGATGATGGGAAAACGCGCTAGCCAATCCATGAGCAGCCCGACCATATCTGTACCCGCCAGAGCCTGATTATTGATGTGGTATCGACCCTCCACATAGAAATGACTGGACGCGACATCTACCGCCAGCGCAACATCCTGACCGGGCACATAACCAGCACGTTCAATAGCCGTAACAGCATCAGCCATCATCGTCTCGACATTCGGGAAGGGTGGTGCGAGGCCACCTTCATCTGCCTTAAGTGGACGCATCCCATATTTCTCGGCGGTGATTTGAACGGCAGCTTGATACACATCATAGGTCATCGCCATTGCCGCATCCATCGTTTTGGCAGCCACCGGAACCACCAGCACATCCTGTATCGGGACTTGCCCACCGGCATGTTTACCGCCGCTGAACAGGTTGATTGTCGGCATCGGCAGGCGTGGTACAGCGTTATTCATGGCAGCGAAATGCGCATACAACGGCACACCGGATGCAGCAGTCTGCGCGCGGGCAAACGCCAGCGATACCGCCAATATCGCATTTGCACCGAGCTGTGCTTTGTTAACTGTGCCATCGAGTTCAATCAGTGCCGCATCAAGCTCTGCCTGCGTAGTAAAGTCCCGTCCGGCGAGAGCCGCGTTGATCATGCTTTTGATATTTTCGACCGCTTTACGGCAGCCCAAACCAAGATAACGTTTGAGGTCACCATCTCGCAGTTCGTGTGCTTCGGCTGTGCCAGTAGATGCACCCGACGGTACACTGACCTCGGCGCGGATACCATTCGCCAATGTGCAGTAGGCTTTCACTGTAGGCCGCCCGCGACTATCTAATATTTCGATAGCGGTCAGAGATGCAATGCGCGACATAAGCTCGTAAATCCTTCTCAGTAACAGGTGTAATAATTAGAGTGCGGCTGTAAAGCGATCAACTAATTCATTAATCGTAGGTGGCAGGTTCAGCATCAGGCGCAACACAATCGTTTGGTGGTGGGCACGTTGAGCATTGTCAAGATACTCCAGAGGCGAACGTCCGGCAGCTCGCGCCAGCAGGCAGGCCAGAGTATGACGGATGGCGTTTGTTTCCAAATCGGCGGCAAACGGTAGATTGTGAACCTCATGCCAGTAACTTGCCCAGTAAGTATGAGCCGCACTGGCGAATGTCGCTCGGTGGGCAGGCAAAGCGTGGGCTTTACTGAGGAAGTGTGTCATCGAGAAGCCAACGTCGAAGGCTGGATCACCCGAATGAATCACCTCATAATCGAGCAGGATAAGCCGACCATCATAAATCAGCACATTTTTGGGGCTGTAGTCTCCATGTACTAGTGTTAATGTGCGGGCGCGGGTCGCCTCAATCAGACTTTGAATGAATTCGACCGACTCAGGAACCACCGCCGCGCTGTAACTATAATACGGTTCGATTCGCAGCGATTCAAAAAAGCTGCGGTCAGCGAATAAAGTTTGTGTGCCGCTGTGCTCCAGCGACAGCCGCTGAATAGTACCCAGCAGCCAACCAAATTGGGCGATATATTCGTTGTTGACCACACCCTGAAGCAGTTCTGTTTTCCAATTGATATGCGACTTTGGCACAGCCGTCATCGCCAGCAGATGTTCCTGCTCGTCCTCAAAAATCAGCGGTGGGGCATAATCCGGAATGGCGGATTCCATCCAGCGCAGGCCCGCTGTTTCACGCTGGATACGGGCAGGGCTGCTGAACCAATCAAGTTCCACGCGCAATTTTTCTAGCGCCTGCTTCATCACCCATGCCGTGCCATCGGCACGTTCGACCAATACCGTCCGGTTCGATACACCCCCCGCCAAATTATGCATACTAGGTGTTTCTTCCGGCGCGATGTGTCCGGTAGCGCGCAGATAAGCCAGCAGCGCATCCGGTTGTTCAATGTTTAACATCCACAGCCCCCTCCATCGACTTGACGTGAGTATAACCTGTTGCGAAGGAAGTCCATAAGAATTAGCCATCTTGTCAACAATTACGTGATACCATAGTGTCACACTGAACTAACGCTGTAACCCAACATAATCGATATTACCCTCCATTGTGATGAGGTCATATGCAAGGCTTTGATGCACTATCATCCATGTACAATTCGGTAAAACGTCTATTTTCGCCATCCGTTTTCTTGGATGATGATAAAAAGATGCATATTGCTCGACTATTAAGCGGGGTTTCCACGCTCGCGTTCATCTTTTCGTTAGTATATGGGGCGGTTTGGGTATTTGTGGTTCCAGAGTACGGGTGGCGCTTGATTTATGTGATTCCAGCTCTGATTGCGAGTGGCATACCACTTATTTTCATCCGTCTGGGGCGAGTACGGGCGGCAGGTTATTTCTTTCTAACCGTCAGTTGGATCACGATAACATTGGTTGCTATTACTGCGGGTGGTACACGCGCCCCTTTCTTTGGTTTATATACACTGGTTGTGATGTTCTCTGCGATGCTGTTTGATTGGCGGGCGGCCCTTAGCTATGCGGCACTGTCACTGATTTCAGGCATTGCCATGACCATACTTGCTCAGGCAGGGTTTGTTCCAGAACCGATTGCTACGCCATTGACCGCTTGGCTGACGCAAGCAGCAATTATGGTGTTTTTGGCAGTAAACACATATTTAATTGTGCGCCGCAGTGACCGGGCGTTAGTATTGGCTCAACAGGAATTGGCGGCCCGTAAGAAGGTCGAAGAATCGCTGCGTAAAAGTGAAGAACGCTTCCGATTAATCTCATCTGTTACTTCGGATTATACATTTTCCAGCTGCTTGAACGCAGCAGGCGGGTTGGAACACATTCTGCTCACAGGTGCATTCGAAGCGATCACAGGCTACACGCCAGAAGACTATGTCGCGGCGGGGGGTTGGACTGCTGTGCTGCACCCTGACGACACAGTGCAAGACGCGCTAGATATGGCAGCACTTGGCGAAAATAAACAAGTTGTGACCGAAGTGCGGTTCATAAAAAAGGGTGGCGAAGTGCGCTGGGCGCGGGTGTATGCCTATCCGGTTTGGGATGCACAAGAACAGCAGCTTACGGGTATTAATGGCGCGGTGCAGGATATTACGGAACGTAAACTGGCAGAACAAGCGCTCCAAGAGAGTGAAGAGCGTTTTCGATTAATCTCGTCCATCACGTCGGATTATACCTATGCGTCGCGTTTCAATAAGGACGGAAAATTAGAAATCAAGGCATTAACAGGGGCACTTGAGAATATCACTGGATATACCCCGGAAGAATTTGTAGCACTGGGGACTTGGCAGGCGGTTTTACACCCTGACGATGTGGCTCAAAATGATCGTGAGATGGCGGGTTTGCTCGCGAACCGACCAGCGGTCGCGGAAGCGAGAATTATCAAAAAGAACGGTGAAATTGGTTGGACCCGCATCTATGGATACCCGATATGGGATATAGAGAATAACCGATTGGTAGGTGTGAACGGCGCAGTACAGGATATTACTGAACGCAAGTTGGTAGAACACGCACTGCAAGAGAGTGAAAAACGCTATCGCGTTATTAGTGAAATAATTTCGGACTATGCCTATGCCTTTGATATTCTGCCGGATGAAAGCTATACCTGTTCTTGGATGACCGAGGATTCGTACACTCGCCTGACAGGATATGAATGGCCTGAAATTGGATCAACATTAGGCTTGTATCACCCTGATGATGCTGAAATTGCGCGGCGGGACATTGAGCAGACTGTTCGAGGGCAGGCTACCTCTGGCGAATACCGTATTATTACCAAAAGTGGTGAAACACGCTGGCTTCATATCGAGCGACAGTTAGAATGGGACGAATCCAGACAGCGTCCCATACGTTTCTATGGTGCAGCGCAGGATATTACTGACCGCAAACAAGCCGAAGAAGCGTTAGCGAAAGAGCGTAAGCTGCTGCGGGCGGTCATTGACCATTTGCCGGATAATATTTTCGCCAAAGACATCGAAGGTAAGTTTGTCCTGAACAACATTGAGTCGATGCGTATCCTGGGCGTTGACCGGCAAGAGGATTTACTAGGAAAGCGTGATTCCGATTTTTTCCCGAACGAATTATCCGAAAGGTGGGCTAACGTATACGAGCGCGTAATACAATCGGGTGAAGCCCTGCTGGATATAGAAGAATTTCAGCCGTGGTACGAAGGCAAAAGGCGCTGGATTGTGGGCAGCATAATCCCATTGCATGACGAGCGAGAAAACGTAATTGGTCTGGTTGGAATCAATCGAGATATTAGCGAACACAAACTATCGCAGGAGGCGTTGCAGCGCAGTGAAGCTTTTCAACGGGCGCTGCTGGATGCCACACCAGATGTGGCTTTCTTAATTAGTCATAATGGACGCTTTTTAACGCTTAATAAGCAAATGGCAAGCTCAATGGATACAACAGTCGAAGCCTTAATTGGGCAAAACGTTTTTGAATTATTACCTCCAGCCTTGAGAAAAGAGCGCCAGCAGCGATTTGAGGAAGTCGCAATAACGAAGGAACCCATTCAATGGGAAGATAGCAGGGATGAGATCTGGTGGTTTAACAGCATTTATCCAGTTCTTTCGCCATCCGGTTCAGTCGAAGCATATGCCGTTTTCGGTCGGAATATAACGGAGGAGAAATACCTAGCGGCGCAACTTCAGCGGTATGCTACGCAGCTTGAACAGATGGTGGAAGAACGCACGACGGAACTACGCCGCGCTAAAGAGCAGATCGAAATTATTCTAAACAATACGCGCGATGCGGTTGCACTGGCACAACCGAATGGTGATATCCAGACGCGGAATCCGGCATTTATCGCCATGTTTGGCGAACAAGTTTCCAATTGGATTGAAGGGCTGCTATGGACTGTAGTCGGTGATGAGCACAGTTCTTCGGTTGGTAATGCCTTGCTCAACATGATGCAAACCCGCCAAAGACAACGCATCGAAGCCCAAATCGCCATCGAAAATGGCAGCGAACGTGATATTGACCTGATGTTCATTCCGGTGCAGATGGTTAATGAGGCTGATCAGCCCGGTATTCTGGTGAGTGCCCACGACATTACGCATATGAAAGAGGTAGAACGCTTTAAAACGCGGTTTGTGGCAGATGCAGTCCACGATCTTGCGACCCCCATAACGGGTTTGAGTACCCGGCTTTATCTGCTGAAGCGCTCGCCGGAAAAGCTGGATATGCATATGCAAGCGCTGGAAAATCAGGTCGCCCATTTCCGCGATTTACTCTCCGATTTACGCACACTATCTCAGCTTGATCGTCAAGAAGTAACGCTCGATCTAAAAGCCTGTGATGTGAGCCAGATTATCACGCGGGTTTTTGATACCTATGAACCAGTGGCATTGGATAAGTCACAAACATTAAACCTGATTGCTGCCTCAAACCTGCCTGAAATGATCCTTGACCAGCGGCAAAGTGAACGGGTATTCCTGAATCTGATTTCCAACGCGATTAATTACACTCCAAATGGTAAGACTATTACCATTCAAACCGCTATCGAGGATACCGATATGGTATTTTCGGTGACGGATCAGGGTATTGGGATTAGCGCAGAAGATCAGCCGCGCGTATTTGAGCGCTTTTACCGGACGGAAAAAGCACGACAAACACAATCGGGTGGGACAGGCTTAGGATTAGCAATTGTCAAAGAAATCGTTGAGCTGCATGGTGGGCACGTCACAGTTGAGAGTGAGTTGGGGCAAGGAAGTACGTTCACCGTTCGCCTGCCGATTAAAAATAACTTGGCGTAACAGCACAGACGCTATCCCAAACCCATGTTTTGGGTTATGCTGTGCTCCATTATGTCGATTCCAGTCATCATCAGTCTTTTCTTCGCCTTCTTGACCTTTGGACTAACTGGATTTGGCAGTGGTTTGGTAGCAATGTCGCTGCTGACTCCCATGATCGGGGTCGAAACCGCTGCACCCATGTTCGCCCTGCTGGCGATTGGTGCCGAAGTTTTGATGTTCCTGCGCTATCGCCAGAGTATGAATTTTAGGGCAGTGTGGCGGTTGGCGCTCGGTTCCTTAATCGCTATCCCCATTGGGCTGATCGTTGTCCGCGGCCTTAATGAGCATCTTATTCTCATCATATTAGGCTCCGTAGTCGCTGGTTATGGCCTCTACAGTTTGTTTAGCCCGCGTATGCCGGAGTTTTTTGGTCAACGCTGGGCATTTGCCTTTGGTTTTGTCAGCGGCTTGTTAACCGGAGCCTATAACTCCGGCGGGCCGCCAGTCATCATTTACGGCAACCTTTCTCGTTGGCCGCGCGAGGAATACAAAAGCAATCTCCCCGGCATGTTCATGCTCAACAGTCTGGTTGTTATCACGACCCATTTTTTGGTAGGGCATTACACCGCGCCCATATTGCAGGGTGCGGTAATCGCTTTCCCTGCCATGTTGTTGGGCTTGGTGACCGGTTGGCGCTTGGATAAGTACGTTAACCCCGATTTGTTCCGCAAAATTGTACTCATACTGCTGGTCATAGTCGGCCTGCGGATGATTGTGTCGAATCTGCTGGGACTATAGCGGATTATTCGTTAATCGGACGCATCACTTTCCGCAAGAATCAGGCTCATCGTGGGCGCATCAATATTGCCGCCGGAGATCACCACGCCCACTTTACCTGTCGCCTTGACCGCCCCACTTAGCAGCGCCGCCAACCCCAGCACACCGGATGGTTCCATCACCTGCTTCAGGCGAAAGAAAGCGAAGCGCACCGCCGCTTTTATGGCGGACTCGCTGACGGTAGCGAAGTCATCCACATTTTCGAGAATCAGCGGAAAGGTAATGTCACCCAGCGAGGGCGTTCGTGTGCCATCAGCAATCGTGTTGGGATGAGAAATCGTAACCAGTTTTTTGGTACGGAAAGACCGCGTGGCATCATCCGCCATTTCCGGCTCAACACCAATTACGCGGCAGTTGGGTGATGCCCCCCGCGCAGCCAGAGCACTGCCACTCAGCAGCCCGCCGCCACCACAGCAAACGAGTAATGTATCCAACTCACCTATATCTTGAATCAGTTCGAGCGCCGCTGTGCCCTGTCCGGCGATCACATGTGGATGATCGTAGGGCGGGATGATGGCGTAACCGTGTTCGGATGCCAGCGACTCAGCCAGAACTTTGCGGTCTGACTCAGCCGGATTGTACTGCACCACCTCCGCACCGTAACCCCGTGTAGCAGCGAGCTTGATAATCGGCGCGTTGTCTGGCATGACCACTACCGTTTTGACACCCAGCAGTTTGCCCGAAAGCGCGATGGCCTGCGCATGATTACCTGACGAGTAGGTAATGACTCCCCGCGCCTTTTCAGCATCGCCTAGGCGGCTCATGGCGTTGTATGCTCCGCGAAACTTGAACGCGCCCATCCGCTGCATATTCTCGCATTTCAAAAACACCTGTGCTCCGACGCGCGCATCCAGTGTATGCGAAGTAATGACCGGCGTCCGATGAGCGACTCCGGCAAGTCGGGCTGCAGCGGATTGCACATCCGCAAAGGTGACGAGGCTCATGGAGTGTTCCTTAATAAGCGATGGTGGAAAAGCTTATGATAGCGCGTACCCATCATAATGCCAGGCGAAAGGTTCATTAAACGCACTTTAAATATCACCGTAATAGCATTAAGTTACCCTCCGTTTGCCCTATGCTTATTGACTTTATTGCCAGACTGTTTATACTAAAATCTTATCTTATATAAGAAACAAGAGGTCGCATGATGATATACAGTCGCCGCCTGCTTCTTATGGTTGTGATAGGTCTGATGCTTCTGAGTCTGTCACGGATTGCGGCGCAGGACACAGCCCCTACTGAAACACCGACTCTGACTCTGGTGCCGACTGAAACCGCTACCGAATTGCCCAGCGCCACGCCACTGCCTAGCGAAACACCAACGCTGCTGCCCGTGGCAACTGCCAGCGAAACAGCAACAGTCACACCGGAAATAAGCCAATCGCCGACATTAACCCTGACGGCTGCTGCTTCACCATCTATCACGTTGACAGCATCAGCCAGTGCGACCATCACTAGCACACCCTCGCCATCGGCTACAACCTCATCCACGCTCACGCCAACTTCAATTATTAATCCGACACGGCCTCCCCAAAATGGCATCGTGGCATTGAGTATGCAGCCAAATTCTCTAATACCCTATGTTGTTGTGGAA
>JBBSBS010000217.1:0-10486 GCA_038251045.1 Aggregatilineales bacterium
GTACTGGCGTCTGCTTTCAACCACATGGTTGCCGGTCTACGAGAAGCAACCGAACGCAGGCTGAGAGAAATAGAACTCCTCAACGATTTAGAGCGTGAGAAAGAGTTACGTGAACTGAAATCACGATTTGTTTCGATGGTTTCACATGAGTTTCGTACCCCCTTAACAACCATCTTATCGTCCAGTGAATTCATCCGAAATTATGGTCAGGATACGGCTGAAGAAAAGCGGGCAAAGCATTTTGACCGCATTCAAGGTGCGGTTTCTAACATGAAATCTCTGATTGATGATGTATTGTTCATCGGCAAAACTGAGTCAGGACGATTGGAATTTAATCCGGCACTGACTGATTTGGAAGCTTTCTGCGGCGACCTGGTTGATGAGATGCAAACTCAGGCTTCTGCCGCTCATGAATTACTCTTTTCGTGTGAAGGTCTGAACCGGTCTGCGGTTATTGATATGAAATTAATGCGCCTGGCAATCACCAATTTATTGTCCAATGCGATCAAATATTCACCGGATGGCGGCAGAGTCTATCTAAAGCTGATTTGTCACGCTGCCCATATTATTTTCGAGATCATTGATGAGGGGCTGGGTGTACCAGAGAAAGACCAGCCGCGCCTATTTGAAACCTTTCATCGGGCTGCCAATGTCAGCAATATATCAGGCACAGGGCTGGGTCTTTACGTGACCAAGATGGCCGTTGAATTGCATAATGGGACGATCAATTTTACCAGTCAAGAAGGTATCGGGACGACTTTTATCATTAGCATACCTATAGTGTAAGAAGTGGATTTTTAGATGGCAACCATTCTCGTCATTGAAGACGAAGCGGCGATTCTCGATACCATTGTTGATACCCTGCAAGCAGAGAAATTTGACGTACATAGTGCGGCCAATGGCTCTCTTGGTATTGAATTAGCCAGAAAACATATGCCCGACCTCATTATTTGCGATGTGATGATGCCGCTGATGGATGGTTTTGAGGTGCTGCGGCAGCTACGGGATGACCCAAAAACCGCGACTATCCCTTTCATTTTTCTAACTGCCAAAGCAGAAAGAGACGATCTGCGCAAAGGCATGGAACTGGGTGCGGATGATTATGTTAGTAAACCCTTCATGCCCAAAGAATTGTTAAAGGCGGTAGGTACTCGACTCAAACGACAAACCGATCTCGTCAAAAAATATGAGGAGTCTTTAAACGAGTTACGCAAGAATATCATCTATGCCCTTCCCCATGAACTCAAAACTCCCCTGGTGAGCATCCTCGGCTTTGCCGAGATGGTGAAGCTGGACGTGGAAACGGCTGATCCCGATCATATTCGCCAAATGGCCGATAACATTCTGGTCGCCGGAAAACGTTTGCACAGACTTATTGAGAATTATTTAGCCTATGCCCAGATTGAAATCATGGCGACAGATGCGCGCCAGGTCGATGCGCTGCGTAACCACAGCATTACCGATCCAACGACCATTGCGATGACCGTCGCCAAGCAAAAGGCTGAGGAATATGAACGGCAGTCCGATTTGGTTCTGGAGCTTTATTATGGCCCGGTATTCCGCATTTCAGAATCAGACTTCAAGAAAATTATTGAAGAACTGGTCGATAATGCGTTTAAGTTTTCTGAGGCTGGCAGTAAAGTTCTGCTTCGTTCCACACAGGAAGATGAAAATTTTGTCCTGCACTTCCGGGATCATGGTCGTGGCATGAGTGGAGAGCAACTGAAAAGTCTGGGTGTCTATATGCAGTTTGAACGCGCTCTCTATGAGCAGCAGGGTTTAGGCATGGGCTTTACGGTTGCCAAACGGCTGGTTGATATACACGGAGGACGTATGAAAATAAAAAGTGATTCACAAAATGGAACATTGATACAGGTGGGTTTCCCTTTGTAGCTGGTGGGGCAGAACAATTTGAATGGAACGATGAAGCGCACTATCCTCGTGGTCGATGATGATCCAATGTTTTATTTACTGATGGAGCGAGTTTTCCGTCCACTTGATTTTCAGCTTGCCAGCGCCCTTAACATTGAAGATGGAATGCGGCTGGCGCGAGACCTGAAACCTGTGCTTATTTTGATGGATGTGTATTTACCGGGAGGCGACGGATGGACGACAGCACGCCGCATCAAAAAAGAACTCGAACACGTCCACATTGTGGTTGTGAGTGCGGCTGGCGCGATGGTGGATAAAACCAAACTCGCCGAATTTAAGTGTAGTGGTTTTTTCAAGAAACCATTTCATATCAGCGAGTTTATGGCTTTTGTAAAGCCGCTGCTTGAATAAATTATTAACGAGGGACATGCTTGTTCTATCTTCCACGCCACAAGCAAAATAACCAGGAGCGTGATGGCCGCTGGGGCTTACTTTTATTTCTGCTGGCAATGGGCGGCATGTTTTGCCTGTGTTCAACCGCACTTCTCACCGGCATGAACCAGGACGAATTGCGTTTCGTTCCCATAACCTTACACTCAACACTCGACGCCGATTATCAAGCAGACCCGGATTCTGACCCCCTCGCTGAAATCCAATTCAATGCAATCAAAGACACCATCCACGATACTGAGCTAACACCAGCCAATGTTACTGCGCGGGTTGCCACGCTGGTTGTGCAACTGCAAACGCCAGTTCCATCAATCACGCTGCCTCCGACAAATGATCCTAAAATTGCTACCCCAACTGTAACGCTCACGCCGACGCTGCCGCCCAGCGTCACCCCTTCAATCACTTTTACGGCTACCGAAACCATAACCCTTACCCCAACGTCCAGTCAGACGCCCACCGCAACCAATACACCTACCGCTACGGTTACACCCTCGGCCACATGGACGCCCACCGCCTCTGCAACCCCTACTGCCGGAGCATTACCAACCGTTGGGCAGCTTCCCACTCAAAGCCCGACGAGCACACCAACCAGCAGCCAGACGCCAACGGCCACACAGACAACCACTGCTACCCGTACCCCAACAGCAACGACTACGCCTTCCCCGACTTTCACGCGAACGAGTACCGCCACTGCTACGGCTACACCGACTAAGACTCAAACGCCAACGGCAACCAACACGTTGACGAGCACTTTCACGCCAACGATCACGCTGACAGCAACGATTACGAATACGCCGACGGTTACACTCACGCCAACCAATACCAGCACGGCTACACCGACAAACACCGCAACGGCAACATCGACAGCAACGTTTACACCAACCAATACCGCCACATCAACGGCGACCAACACACCTACCGCTACGCCGACAGCTACGGCAACTGCCACGAGTACACCAACCGCCACGCCGACATCTCCTGCACTTGCGGGTCAATTTTATTTGCACAACAATCCCAGCCCGCCATCAGGAGATACCGCATCGCAGTTGAATTTGCCTCTTGATAGCACAGCACCTACAGCAGGAACACTATTTAACTATGATAGTGATCGGGACTCTTTCCCTGGTTTAGAGATGAAGAAGGACGGCACAGGTTTTGGCGAAACCGATCCGAAGAAGTATCAAAAGTGGGTATCAGCGCCATTCAGCCTGTCAACAAGTATCTCCGGCGCGCCACAGTTAGTATTCTGGAGTGCAAGTAAGAATTTCAATCCAGGTAAACGCGGCGATGTCGCTGCCTATTTGGTGGCAACCAATGGTTCTTCTACGCACTGGTCAATTTCAGGCAGCCTGCAAAATTCGGACTGGCAGGGTGGTTCTGGAACGTGGGTACAAAATACATTAACCTTTAATATGCCTAGTCCGGCAGATATTCCTGCAAGCTATTGGTTGGAATTGGTCATCGTAGTTCAAAATTCATCGGGAGGCGATATGTCGTTCGCATATGATACGACTTCTTATTCAAGTTATATTGTGTGGCCTTGATCTCTTTATCTTGAGTGCGGCTTTCAGTATTGAAAGCTGTATGTCGTCAAAGCCTCTAAGACGCTTTAGGGACGTAAGCGAAGGAAATCCGCCTTCGCTCGTTTTGGCGTTAAAGTCTCTCCTAAAAGCGCTAATTTTTGTGTCCCATTTGGTCTGACGACGTACATCCTGACTACCTGCTCATCTCATCCAGTTCCTATGACCACTAATTTCACCACTCCCCGAAGAAGCGCACATATACGCACTCAAGCAGGACAGGTGCATCTCAAAAGGGATGAGCAGAGGGTAGAAGATAAACAAGCAAGATATATCAGCGCATACGTGCTTTTTACATAGGAGTGCTATCTTGGAATAAGATTGAAAACGGTGATAGTTGATTCGTATTATAAAAAGTCCGATATCATCGGCTTTTTTGTGCTAACGGTTAATTATCGGATCGTCCGTTTTTACATTGGATTATTCTATTCTTTTAAATAACAAGGGGAAGCAAGATGGATCTGATTAATATTATCGTGTGGATTGTTGTGGGTGCAATCGCTGGTTGGTTAGCGAGCATCGTTATGAAAACCAATCGCCAACAGGGACTCGTACAAGACATCATTATTGGTATTGTCGGGGCATTTATTGGGGGTTTTATCCTGAATGTCCTGGGTGTGGGTGGTGGTGTCAGCGGCCTTAATATCGCCAGTATCTTAACCGCCTTCATCGGCGCAGTCGTTTTACTCGGTATATTACGGGCCGTGCGCAGGTAGAAGGAATATCCCTCGGAGGAGAGCACCTACGTGATTTTTACACACAAATGCTATGCTTAAGCTAAGAATACAGAAAAACCCATAGCCTCCGTTATCAAAAAACCCGTTTAGTAAGCGGGTTTTTTGTTTGTCAAATCTCTTTTATTGAGGGATAGAGTGGTCAAAAGAGATATGAAAGCGCATACTCCCAAAATGGACTTCATCGCCCTCACGCAGAAGACGGGGTTGATGGGCTGCCCGCCAATCACAGTTATTTCATGCTCAAAAACTCGTGAACTTTTTTTTCCATGATTTTTTCTAGTTTCCGCTGAAGCTTTGCCTCGTTCAGGGTTACATCCGAATGCAATAGAATACCTAGCGGATAAAGCTGTTCTTTTCTTGCGCCTTTGGAAGCTATAAATACTTCGGCAAAGGTGGCTTCGTTGTCTGGTACAGGTGATGCCGTGAAATTAATTTGAAGACTAAGATACCTGCTAGCGACCTCTTTTGCGGCCTTACGTCCTACTATCCAGATTTCTTTTTCATTCACGCTACTGGTCATTTCTAATCACGATAAAAAATGCAGTATACGCTCTCAATGTATGAGTCCCCTCAGAAAGACTGTTCTAGGCTTCGCTTGAAGAAAGTGCCATAGCTACCGCTCCGCATGGGAAAGACTTCCTTCAGCAGCATCACCAGATCGTCGGCACAATCCTCATAACTGTTATGAATTTGGGTCTCGCTGAATATGTCTTTTGTTTACGGACTTTTTTAGTAACAGGATTGATGGGATGCTTCAGTGTTAAGGTGGATATAATTAACCTGTGGACTTTAATTCGAATAATCAGCAGACTGTTGGAAAGATTGGCGTTAAGAGGCCACCACGTACCTGGCCCTGTATTGGGGAGAACGATTGAAGCAAAAGGTAAATCGGCGATTACAAGTGGAGGCAGCATTGCACGAAAGCGAAACTCGTTTTCGCACTCTGGTTGAGCAATCGCCCTTTAGCACCCAGATTTTCAGACCGGATGGCAGTGTCATTACGGTGAATAAAGCCTTTTGTACCTTGTGGGGCGCGAGTCCAGCCGAGGCCCAATACATTATTGATAACTACAACATTTTGAAAGATGAGCAGCTTGAAATTTCCGGGTTGATGTCTTTCATTAAGCAAGGCTTCACCGATTGCTTTACTGAGATACCTGTTATTGAGTATAACCCTCAGAAGACCGAGATGGTCAAACACACGGGCTTGACTACCAGATGGGTTGTTGGCTATATCTGGCCCGTTAAGGATAAACAAGGCCGGGTGGAGCAAGTTGTTCTCACACACCAGGACGTTACTGAGCGCAAGCAGGTAGAGGCGCAGCAGCTCGAATTAGCACGAACACGCGCCCGTGCTGACTTGCTCAACGAGTTACTGAACACGCTTGCACATGATCTGAAAACACCTCTGTCCATCATTAATACCAGTTTATATTTACTCGAAAAAACCGCTGATCCTGCTTATCAGAAGCAAAAGATCGACACCATACGGGAGCAATCTCAACGCCTGAATCAGATGATTCAAAATATTTTGACCGTGTCTTACTTGGAGGCTCATGTTCAGAAGGAGTGAAGCTGAACGAGAGCAGCGATAAAAGCAGGCGAAATAGCCTTGAGATTGACGCGAAACTCATGAATAGCGACATAACCATGCAGAAAATGCTTGCTGACACCCCGAAAGGGACGCAGGAAATGGCGCAGTCCCGCCCACAAGCCTTCTTGAGTGTTGGTATGGGTTTCAAACCAACCGTCACCATCGTCATCGCGCGCCCATTCGCGAACGCCATGACACACCGTCTCGCGCACGCGTCGAAGATTGTTGTAACTTTGGTATTCATCGGTGTAGACCAGCGCAGCGGGTTGGGTGAAGCATTCGACGAACGAACACAAGGTGGTCATGCGCGTATCATCGACCACGCGCAAACGTACTTGTCCGGTCTCGCGTCCAATCACGCCCAGCACCGGTGGACGATCATTGGCAAATGTGCCCCGTCCCCGTCGTTTGTTGGCACGTCGTCGCGGCGGGTCAAACGGGTCGAAATGCTCAAGCCCTTTTTTCCCCCGCGTTCTGGAACATCTCATCGGTCTCCACCACGTTATCGACTAAAGGCATTTCAGGTTGCAAGTCAGCGGCGTTGGCTTGGATTAAATGGCGCAACTCCGTTACCGTGGTGCGGCTCATCCCCAACTCCCGTGCTAGGGTGGCGGCACTCTCGCCTTTCAGTATTCCCCGTACCAATAACACCACTTGGCTGGGTCGTAGGTGGCGTGCTTCAAACACCGTCCCACTGTATAGATTGTAAATCCCGCTGCACGCCCGACAGCGATACACCTGTAATTGGCTCGTGCGCGTCACCCGAAATTCACTCGCCTTTGCCCACTCTGCCCCGCAGTGTGGACACCGTATCCCAGCGGGATGGAAGTAGTCTATAATCCATTCCTCGCTGGCTTTCTCGCTCATTAAGTCTGTGATTGGGAAGTCCATCTCTCAATTCTATCTCGTTTTCACTTTCTCTGAACATGAGCCAAGGTCTTTGACCCGGATGGCATGACGGTTTTGCGCTGGCAGGAATTCAGCTACGATGCCAAAGGTCGCACGCTGACCGAGAAGGTCATTGACCCAGCCGATGGGACGACGGTGCAGCAGCAGGTCACGCGCGTCTACTATACGTCCGGCAACGGCGATGGGCTGCTGCATACCGTGACCCAGGAAGACATCGGCGGCAGCAACAATGTCGTCACGACCTACACTTACGACAGCGCTGGACGGGTCATTAAGACCCAGCAGAGCAGTAACTTCGGGAGCTGCGACATCTCCTTCACGGTGTATGACGACGCGGGCAATGTGGTCGCGACGCTTTGCAATTACGATCCCGGCATGAGTGCCGATCCCACCGATGCTGATGAGGCCGCAGCGCTCTACGATCCCGATTTCCCGGACAAGAACCGCGTCACCACCTATACCTATGACACCCTCGGACGACGGGTGGAAACGGTGGTGAATGCTGGGGCTTCCTTTGCGCTGACGACCCTCACCGTTTACGATGCGCTGAACCGGGTGATCCGTACCATCAGCAATTATGTGGCCGATGTGGGTGTGTCCGCTCCTTACACCGCAGATCGCGGCGATTTCGACAACGGGGCGGATGACAATCAGAACCTCGTCACCGACACTTTCTATAACGCACGCGGCATGGTACGCCAGCAGATCGACGTGCTGGGGAATGTCATGCTCTACGGCTATGACGATGCCGGACGGTTGGTAAAAACCATCCAGAGTGCCAGCCAGCCCAGCTACAACAACGATTACAGCGGCGGTTCACCTGATCCGACGCTGGGCAGCTATACCCCTGGCTCGGATGCCGATGAAGACATTATCAGCACTCAAGCCTACGATGCAGCCGGGAATCTCGTCAAGACGGTTGATCCGCTGGGTACGATCAGCTATACGGCCTATGACGCGCTCAATCGTCCGGTGCAGACCGTGCGCGCGGCCAAAGATGCGGCGACCATCAGCCTGAATCTGGGTGACGGCGGCTACGATGCCGCCAATGATCCGCGCTCGGAAGATTATGTGCCGAGCAGCGATCCAGATCGCGATCTGATGGATCGCAGCGAATACGACATGCTGGGGCGGGTGATCCGCACGCAGCGGTTGCTGGAAAACCGGCCAACTGCTCAGTGGGACACGACCCTCTACGGCTACGACACGTTGGGCCGCCAGATCATCACCCTCCGCAACGCCAGCGACCCCGACTATGCCATCGCAGATGACCCGGATTTGAGTGCCTATGACCTGAGCGATGATGCTGACCAGGATGTGGTTACGCGGACGGCTTATGATGACAAAAGCCGGGTGCTGTACAGCGAAGACACGTTAGCTCTGCAAACCTGGATGGGTTACGATGGTCTAGGGCGGCAAATCAAGACGATTGTCAACCCGGTCACAACCGACACGGATGACGGCAGCGACGATCCCCGCAGCGGCAGCTATACGCCCAGCAGCGATCCCGACAAAGACCTTATCACGGAGGTGGTTTATGACACTAATGGCCGGGTGCAGTCTACCCAGGATATGCTAGGTCGGGTTTCGTATACGGTGTATGACACACTGGGTCGCGTGAAGCGATCCATCAGCAATTATGTCGCCCAGAGCAGCACTGATCCTGCTGATTGGGTGTGGAGCAGCACCAACAACCGTTGGGAGTACGGCATCAGCACCAGCACCGCCATCAGTCACGGGACGGACAACGACGAGAATATCATCGCCGACACCGTATACGATGCGCAGGGGCGGGTCTCGCAGACTTTCGACAACCGCCACAACACCATGCTGTATGTCTATGATGTGCTGGGCCGCCGGATCGCCGCGATCAACAACTATGTGGTTCAGGGATCGAGCGATCCTGCCGATTGGCTGTGGGATGTGGGCGACGCCCGTTGGGAAGACGGCGCAGGCAATGCCATCAGTTTCGGCAGTGATAATGACCAGAATCGCATCAGCACGACGGTGTATGATCTGGCTGGCCGGGTGAGCCGTACCCGCGACGCAGCAGGGATCGAAACCCGCTTCAGCTACGATGCGCTGGGGCGGCGTATCCAGACCATCGCCAATTACGTCAACGGTGTCTACAGCGGCGCTGCGCCCGATGAAGACCTCATCAGCGCGACCACTTACAACCAGGGTGGGCAGGTCGTCACGACCACCGACGCACGCGGCACGCAAACCGTTTTCACCTATGACCAAACCGGACGGCGCTTGACCGTCACCCAGGCGGCAGGCAGCCCGCTGGCAAGTGTGTCCTATACTTGCTACGACAAAGCCGGACGGGTGCGGCGCAGCATTCAAAACTGGATCGACGATGGCACGTCACCGGACGCTCAGACGGCTGGCGAATGGGATTTCGTGCCGGAACACAACGGCCTCTACAATGACCGTAATCTCATCAGCGAATTCACCTATAATCGGGCGAGCCGCCGCATCCAGACCCGCAACCCGCTGGGCGAGATTACTAAAACGGCCTACTTCAAGGATGGTCAGGTAGAGTTTATGACCGACCCCCTTGACCCTGAAAACGTTTTCGCGGTATATCGCTACGATGCACTGCGCCGACGGACGCGCGTGGTGCAGGGTTATGTTGCCAATGCGGAAGACCCGGCGCTGTGGGTGTGGGACAGTGGTGATAACCGCTGGGAGAAAAGCGGTGGGACAGCCCTGGCGCACGGCACGAACAATGACCAGAACATCATCGTCGATGTGACCTACGATAAGGCGGGTCGGGTGCTGACCCAGCGCAATCCGCGCGGTTATGTCACCAACTATGACTACGATCAGCTTAATCGCCGCCTGGAAATGACCAATCCACTCACCAAGAACTGGTCAACCGCCTATAGCGACCTATCAGGCGGCAAGAGCCGTGTGGCGCTCACCGACCCCAACGGTTTCACCACCCAGCGTGACTTTGACCGTCTGGGACGGCTTGCCAACATCGGCTATGGCGACCCAACCGATACGCCCGATGTCAGCTTCACCTACGATCCGGCGGGCAACCGTGCCGCAATGATCGAAAATGATGGCACAAACGACATCCGCAAGACGCTTTATGCCTATGACGATCTGCGCCGTTTGTCGAGCGTTGATTTCGACATCAACGGCAATGGCATAGTGATCGAAACGGTTGCCTACGAATACGATGCCGGTGGGCTGCGGACGAAGCTGACCTTACCGGGCAGCCTGGATGTGGTCTACACCTACGATGCCAAAGGCCGCTTGGTGTCCCTGACCGATTGGGACGACCAGCCAACCCAGTTGGCTTACGATCAGGCTGGACGGCACATCGCTACGAC
>JBBSBS010000218.1:0-10410 GCA_038251045.1 Aggregatilineales bacterium
AATTATTTCGAGGGGCGAAAAGGGGGTGTGGCGGACGCGTTCGATGCCGCAGGGGAACAGTTGAAACCGATGTGTACAATAAGCTGATAGAGATTGTGAGGTAAGTTGATGGAACAGGTTGATTATCCACCGACTGAACATATTGAAATCCGTAATGGACAGGCACGCATCAGTGGGCGACAGACCAAAGTCAAGATGGTCATCAGCCGTTTGCTGGACGGAACAGGGGCGACTGTTGATGAGGTGATGGCACAGTACAACCTGAGCCGTGCTGAAGTTTTGGCCTGCTTAAGTTATTACTATGACTACCAAGATGCTATTGAAAAGCATTTTGAGACCCAAGAGCAAGCTGCCCATGAAACCGCAATTCCGCTTGATGAACTCGTGAATCAACTCCGAAAACGCAAACTTGAGCGATCATAACTTTGTTACAAGCGACCTGAGCTAAGAGATCAGCCGAACCAACGTGGAAGAGCCTGTGGATATGCAGGCTCTTCGCTTTTATTTCAAGTTGGGAATAAGCATCAGCGCATTAATTCGGGGGCTTTGCGCTTGAGATGTTCGAGGCCGATGGCAGCGCGGCGGACGCGTTCGATGCCGCAGTTGATGGCGGCGGCTTCCAGATGTTTGCCGGATGGGTAAAGAGCGGGTGTATTCCGCAGGCCGAATTTAAGATAGATGGGAGCAGCGACCCGCACGAGATCGGCAATATCGTGATGCCGGATGAAGCCTCCTACATCATCAGGTGCTTCGACGTAGAAATCAATCCATGCGTTCGTGGCGGCACGAATCTCGGCTAGTTCAGGGATAGATAAATCAGACGGGACATTGAGCGAGTTCGCGCCCAACTGTGCCAGAACGGCAGCCGTTGCCGGATTGGAGGGGGCACTGAGGACAGATACCTTGATAATAAAGGCGGCAGGTATTTGACCCTGCTGGCGTTTCTGATTGAGGATGGCGAGTAAGCCGACATCGGCAATGAGCACACTTTTGACACCCAGTTCGATGGCGCGGTCAATATCTTCGAGTGCCTGCGAGACCTGCCGCGCACCACGCAACGCCCCTTTGAGCGCACCGCCGTTGGAGGCCAGCACCGCCGCACCAATATCAAACGATCCACGCGGCCCGACGAATAAACAACATTCAACATTGCGAAGGGCGCACTGCTGCACCATGTCGATGATTTCAGCATCGGTTAGCAGTTGGATGCCGCTGCCCTGCGATATGCGGTCAATCGGCACACTATAGCGATCCGCCTCGGCAAAAACAGCCGCCAGCACGGCAGGGCCTTCGACGCTGGGGATTTCAAGCCGCCATGCGTGACCATCGGGAAAAGTTTGGGTGGATGTCGGAACATTCAATACATAGGGAATATCGGGGACGGTGATTTCGGACATGGTATACCTGTTTTGCGGTTGGGTTTATCAAACGACAAATGAGGATACTATAACTCATGGCAGCACGATTGCGAGGCATCGGTTGGGATCGGATTCAAAAATGGGAGTGCCCGTCAGCAGGCGCTCCCATTGGATAATGTGCTAATTGATTTGTTTTTCGAAACTGCTGCGTACTTGCGCCGCGATTTGTGGATCGGTCATTTTGTCGGCAGTCTCCACCGGTAAGATGTTCGCGGTGAGTTTTTGACTTTCCAAATGTTTTAGGAACTCGACCTTGGCTTCTCCGGGACCCATGATATATACATCGGTTGCGTCGTGCAGATGGGTCAAGATTTCGTCGTAGTAATGCGTGAGTTGATCGATAAACCGCCGATCACTTTTGGACTCAGTGAAGGACTCATGGTGCACGCGCTTATCGACATTGGATTCTATATGTTTGATTGCTTCTGCCTGATTTTGGATAGTGACGATCACCGCTTGCTGATGATCTATCCACAAGCCTATTTCTTTTTTCATATATCGCTCCTTTGTCTAGCGGGTAAAGCGTTTATCCGTTTGATGTTGTAAACGTGAACCCTAATTTCAGGGTACCCCACGAGCGTTTAATTTGTGTTAGAAGCAGTATCTGCATAGCCGGAATAATGACGAAAATCATGTCTGGTTCAGGGTACGGCGCGCTTGGTGCATTACTATTTCGGTTATCGAAAGGCATGGGATGCAGCCGTAAGATGAAATTAGTGGCTGTGTCATCGCGGTCATACTGCAAACGGAGACTAATAGCAGCGGCCTATAAATTGGCGGCGAAATCGAACCTGAAGATCGTCACCCATTAGAAAACGCGGTGGTGCGCCCGTGTCTTGATTTGCGCGTCATTTATCGATTGTGCCAATTATTCAGGCGGTTGATGGTTGGTGCTGGATTTTTCCAGCGGACCTTGAATCATCTTTCCACCACGACCCGCATCACCGGGGTTAATGTCCTGAAAAATAACCAGCACATCTTCACGACGCGCAGATCCATGATCGACCAGCACGCCGGTAATTTCTTCGATGACTTTTTTCTTTTGCTCGGGTGGTCTACCGGGTGACCAGTAAATAATTACTGTTGGCATAAGTAATCCTTATTGGGTTGAACCATGTAACTCAATTGGATAAAAAGAAATTATTTGGGTACGCAATTTGAAATATGGGCGCGATGCAGATTAAATTTTGCGATCTGCTAGTTTATAAATTATAATTTATGTTGTAACACGCCCTTTCAGAATGCGCAACCATTTGTAGAAATGGTGATTAGGCGAACAGTCTTCACGGTAAGTACGGCAAAGTTGAGTACCGAATCTGTGGAAGCTGGGTGAACTCCGATAGCCTAAGGCGTTCCAGTGCAGGTGGTGGGGGTGCTAAGTTGTCTTGTCAGACCAGTTGTGATACCATCGCGACAAATCGGCTATAAGCAAGAGGATCGGTAGGGATGGCAAAGCAGGGCGACACACTCCCGACAAAAATCGCGCAGCACATGCTGCAACGGATTGTGTCCGAAGAATTTCCGGCGGGAATGCTGCTGCCGTCTGAACGAGAATTGCAAGACGAATATCAGGTCAGCCGTGCGGTTATCCGTGAAGCCATAAAATTATTGGCCTCGCGCAAGCTGGTGACGATCAGCCGGGGGCAAGGGGCAGTTGTCGCGTCGAACCTGACAGAACCGGTAGTTGATGCGCTGCTGCTGGCGTTTCACCGCTCGCAAATCCATGCGGAAGATATTTACAGCGTCCGCAATCTATTGGAGCCACAAGCGGCAGCATTGGCTGCCCAAAATGCGACTCTCCCACAAATCCGCCGCCTGACAGAACTGGCGAACCGTTTCGAGCACATATCTTTTGACAGTGATGATGACGATAAAAAAGACGCGCTAATTCGGTGGGGAAAGCTTGATCGCGAATTCCATCAACTGCTAGCGGAGGCGAGTCAAAACGCGGTATTGGGAATCTTGATCGCGGTTATCGTCGGCATCGTCTGGAACGCGATCAGCAATAAAATGCCAGAGCCACCCCCTGACCGATTTACGGTTTCGACCGGGCAGCATAAGAACATCGCACTGGCGATCGCCCAACATGACGCGGAACGGGCGCGGGAGATGATGAGAGAACATATTCAAAACAGTCTGGACAATGTCGTGAACCGAGAAAACCATATTCAGATTGAGATTGAACATCTGATATAGCAACAACCATTCACTAACTCGCGTATTCGTGCTCGCAACGGGCGGCATGGATATGAACCCCATCGCAGACATAATTTATGGCACTAAAGAAAGGACAGGTTATTGAGGAAAATTTTACAGGCAGAAATTATAAATTATAAATGAAATGCTTTAATAAGGAGAAAAATCATGTTTCAAAAGAAGTTGTCTCGTCGTGATTTCCTGAAGCTCGCTGGAGCATCAACCGCTGGTTTGGCGATGGCTGCACAGGGTGGCAGCTTATTGGCTCTGGCACAAGCGGTCGAACCCGATCCGTCGCTGACGGGTACGCTCACCTTCTGGGGGCACGGTGACCATCCACTGAACCCTATTCGTGAAGCTTTCCTTTTAAAATACCCGAATGTGACGCTTGATTGGCAGCAAATTGAAGACCATGCCGCCAAGTTCAAGACGGCAATGGCCGCAGGAACGGGCGCTCCTGATTTGTATTGGTCGGAAGCTGACCAAGTACAGCTTTATGGCAGCCAAGGGGCGCTGCTGGACACGACGGATATTATCGAGAAGCAAAAAGATAAATTTATTCCGGGTAAGCTGGCGGAAGCCTATGTACTATCGGAAGATGCTTACTTCGGCATGCCGGGTGATCTGTCAACCAGCGGTATTTATTACCGGGAAGATTTGCTGACGGAAATGGGAATCGAGATTTCCGACGATATGATGTACGAGCCGGAGTTCCTTGATATTCTGACGAAGATTGCGGCAGGTGGTAAGAACGCGGTTTTGTATCCAAAGGGCGGCACGTTCGTGGCGGGTGCCCAGTGGACATGGTTTGATGCGCAATATGGTGGATCAGGGCCAGCAAGCTGCGATAACGAGTCCGTTACTATGGCGGATGAAGCTGGTATCAGCGCCGTCAAACTGATCAAGAGTATTTATGATACAGGCGCGACACTCCAAGCAGACTTCTGGACACCGGAGTACTGGAACGCGATCAACACCGGGCAGTTGGTGCTCGATCTGGTTCCTGCATGGGGACGCGGTTTCTGGGAAAGCAATGTTGACCCCAGTGTGTTGGGTACGTGGAAGTTGGCACCCTTCCCGCGTGCTGTTGAAGGTGGATCACGCACCGGTGTATGGGGCGGCGCAACCTTGATTTCGCCAGCTACGACGCAAAACCCTGATCTGGTGAAGATCTTCATGGAATTCGCTTTTGGTTCAATGGAAGGCGCAACAGCAGCCGGAAATTGGGGTATTATCCCGGCCTATTTGCCGTATCTGGAAGGGCCGTTCGCAGACATTGAAACCAAGTTATTTGGCGATCAGAAGATCGGGCCGGTGTGGTTGGATCTGGCAAAAGAGTTGAGCACGACCTTCTGCCGTACGGCGGTATATGGCGCGGCAACATCGGAAATCCTTGTGCCCGCGATGGACTCGATGATTACCGGTGGAGCAGACATCGAAGAAACGATGGCAAAACTGGCTGATCAGGTCAACGAAGTATTACCCGATTATCAAGTGTAACTGAATTCAAAATTACATCAGGGTGTGCCGCTTTTTAGGGCAGGCACACCCTGAATGATTTGTTTATCAGTAAAAGGTGATACAGCTCATGACTGCACAACAAAAACTATCGGGCATCCCTACGTCCGATGTGCAGCGGCGGTCGCGAACTTCGATATGGCGAACGCTGTGGAAACATCGGATTGAATATCTACTTATTTCTCCTTTTTTTATTATCTTTGGAATATTTCATGGTTATCCGCTGGTCTGGTCGTTATGGTTGAGTTTTCAGAAATGGCAGGGCATTGGTGAGCCAAAATGGTTTGGGTTGGGCAACTATGAACGCCTGCTAAACAGCGAACGCATCTGGAACGCGCTGGGCAATTCGCTGATATTCCTGTTGATTATGCTGCCGATAATCGTCGTGGGTACGTTGATACTGGCGACGTTTTTGAATAACCCTAAATTGCTCGGTCGCCATGTGTTCCGCGTCCTGTTTTTCTTGCCGTACGTAACCTCTGCCGTGATTGTGGCGATCATTTTCCAACTGCTGCTCAACGATAATTTTGGTTGGATCAACGGGATATTAGAGGCGGTTGGGTTGGCGCGCATCGGTTGGCTGAGCGAACCGTGGCCGGCACGGGCGGCGGTGATGCTGATGATTTTCTGGAGCGGAGCTGGTTACAACGTGCTGATTATGCTGGGCGGGCTGCAAGGTATCCCCTTGGAGCTTTACGATGCTGCCAGTGTGGACGGAGCCAACACGCTGCAAAAATTCTTATTAATTACAGTGCCGATGATGCGCGGTGTGATTTTGTTCGTGGGCATCACAGCGACGATTGGTTTGCTGAATTTGTTCTCGCAGCCGTGGTTGTTGTTTTCCAGCACACAGGGTTTAGGGCCGAGTCAGAGTGTGGCGACCCTGAACACGATTCAATATTCGACGGCCTTCCAATCGGCACGGTATGGTGAAGCGACCGCGCTGGGGTTCATCATCGGTGTGATTGTGATTATTACATCGCTCATTCAACTGCGCCTGACCCGCACGGTGGAGGCTTAACATGACAACTTTAACGGCTGCGCAATCTCAACAAGCCAAAAAGACCACATGGAATTGGGGGAACATCACCAAGCGCATACTCATTTATTTGTTTCTGGGTCTATTGGCGCTGTTTTTTGTATTTCCATTCTACGCGATGGTGGTTGCCTCCTTTATGCCACGCAATGCGCTGAACTCGGTTACACCGCAATTGTGGCCGAATCCGTTCATTGCGGATAATTATATTTCGCTGGTTACCGGTGCGGTGGGTGATGACATCCAGATTAAAACGACTTTTTTGCGAGCGTTGTTTAACAGCATGGCGCTGGCTGCCGGGCAAACCATACCGGCGTTATTTTTCACATCACTGGTGGGGTTTGTATTCGCCAAGCGGCGTTTCCCCGGTAAAAACATTCTATTCATCTTTGTGTTGGTGACGATGATGCTGCCTTACCAGAGCACCATTGTGCCCTTCTTTCTGTTGATGTCGCGCTTAGGCTGGATCAATACGTTCTGGCCGCTGTGGATTCCGTGGTGGGCACCGGCCTTTGGTGTGTTTCTGATGCGGCAAATCATCGTGGCGACGATTCCTGATGAATTGATCGACGCGGCAGCGATTGATGGCGCGTCGTTATTCGGCACCTATTGGCGGATCGTGCTGCCACTGATTAAACCAGCGTTGGCGGTCTTTGGCATTTTGAACTTCATGAACGCGTGGAACGATTACATTTACTCCAACATTGTCTTTAACAGCGCCGATATGTATACCGTGCCGCTGATCCTGTCATTGTTCAAAGGGGCGACGCTTTCTGTCCCCCAATATGGCGTGATGGCAGCCGGCAGCGTGATCGCTACCATTCCGCTGATCATCATTTTCTTTGTCTTTCAGCGCTGGTTGGTCAGTGGGATCATGTCCGGCGCGCTCAAGGCTTGAGCAGAAACCCGAATAGTAGGAGAGACAACGGTGCAGCTCATCAACAAAGCAGCATTTATCACAGGGGCGGCGAGTGGGATTGGTTTAGCGATTGCCGAACGGCTGGCGGCGGAAGGGGCAGCGGTCGTGCTGGTTGACCGTGATGCCCAAGCTGGTGAAGCGGCGGCATCACGGATTCGTGACGAGGGCAAGCAGGCGTATTTTGTAGAGGCCAACTTGGCGGAACTGGATGCAATAACACGCGCCGTAGAAGCCGCGATCGGGTTGTGTGGGCGGTTGGATATTGTGGTCAACAATGCTGCCACATTTCTCCCTAAAACGGTGGATCAGATCACGGTTTCTGAGTGGGATTTATTGATGGCGGTCAACCTGCGTGCGCCTTTCTTCGTCGTACAGGCTGCGCTGCCTGCGCTTAAGGCGGCGCAGGGCACAATTCTGAATATCAGCTCGACAGCGGCGGTGAAGGTTTTTTCGCCCAACTTACCGTACAGCGCGGCTAAATCCGGCTTAATTACCATGACCAAAAGTTTGGCACAGGAACTCCACCCGTTTCGGATTCGCGTCAATTGTCTGTGCCCGGGGGCGGTTGATACACCGGCGCTGCATCGGGATATAGAGGTACGCGGTGGTAATTCAAATGCATTTGAACGTGTGAAAGCCAGCGGCTACCTGATGAGCACCCAGCAAATCGCAGCGGCGGCACTACACCTCGTCAGTGATGAAGGCAGCGCCATCAATGGCAGTATCGTGGTGGCGGATGGTGGCGCGTTGTTAGCATGAGCACATATGGAGAACAGAATGGAGAGTAGTAGATGCGTTTAGGTGTAACAGGAATGATGCCCGGCAATCTTGGCGAGGTTGATGAACGGCTGGCGCGAAAGATTGCCGAAGCGAGTTTTACGGGGGTGGGGGCACATCTGGCGGGTGATCCTAGAGATGTTTCGGTGGAAACCTGTTATAAAGCGCGTTCGATTCTGGAACAGCAGGGCATCCGCATGATTCAGTTCTGGGGTCAGTATGATTGCATCATCAGTCCCGATGAATCGATCCGTCAATCGGGTGTGAAAACGGCGCAGGAAATCATTCGGCTGGCAGCGAACCTCGGCTCGGAAATGGTCGGCATTCGTCCCACCAGCTTGAACCCGCGCGGCGCATGGTGGCCCCACCCAGAGAATGACTCTCCGGCTACCGAAGAACGACTCGTGCGCAGTTTGCGAGAGATTGCATCGGCCTGCGAAACACACGGTATCCCGATTTCGTTGGAGTGTCATGTGACCACGACGCTAAACAGTGCCGAAACGGTACGGCGAATTATCGAGGCGACTGAATCCGACTGGATCAAAGTGAATATGGATCCGATCAATTTCATCAGCGATTTACACACCGCGCACCACACGACCGGGATGGTCAACCATCTGTTTGATGTTCTCGGTTCATACGTGGCTGCCGCCCATATCAAAGATGTGTATGTCGAGGACCGGCATGTGGTACACATCAGCGAAACGATTCCCGGTGATGGTATTTTCGACTTTGACACTTTTTTCCGGCGCTTTGAAGCCCAACTTCCAGAAGGATACGGTTTCATCGAACACCTGCCCGAAAGTCAAATTCCGCAGGCGAACATTTTTGTGCGGCAGAAGTTAGATCAGCTCAACATTCCGATTTTATAGCGAACCGATTGAAACAATTGTAGGCAGCAGTTTATCGTTTTTTACTCAATTTATTTGAAGGACTAACCCTTATGGCAATGGTATCTAACCCACTCGATTTGACCGGAAAAGTGGTGCTGATTACGGGCGGCGCGAATGGTATCGGCGCGGCAACGGCACAACTATGCGTAGACCGTGGTGCGGCAGTCGTGATCGCCGATATGAACCAAGAAGCAGGCGAACGGAACGCGGCGGCAATCCGCGAAAAGGGCGGACAAGCTGATTTTGTGCAAACGGATGTGCGTGTCGCGGAACAGGTGAGCGCATTGATGGCATTTGTTCAGCAGCGGCACGGACGGCTGGATAAGATGGTGTGTGCGGCGGGTGTGCTGCGCGGGCCGTGGCTTCAGCCGGAGGATTTACCGCTGGAAGAATTTGAGATGACGATGGACATCAATGTTAAAGGGGTATTTCTGTGCGCTAAATATGCTACCCCGCTGCTGGCAGCCAGCGCCTCGGCGGTGGTGGTGATCGTGGCATCCGGCGCGGGGGTCATCGGGCCGAGTTCGTCACTGGCCTACGGCGCGAGTAAAGGCGGCGCGAACGGCTTTTCGATGACGCTGGCAAATCATTTGAAGGATCGCAACATCCGCGTCAACACACTATGCCCCGGCAATATTGTGACGCAGATGAAGCTCTCGGTCGATGTGGCAGCGGCAGAACGCGACGGAAAATCGGTCGAAGAAGCGATGGAACGAGCGCGTCAGAATTATGGCGTGCCGGAGGGCGTGGCGCGGGTGATCGGGTTCATGATTTCAGACGAAGCTGATTATGTGCGTGGGGCGATGTTCACACGCTAACGGTTGTGTGGCGGATATATGTGTGCGGGGATTTCGATACCTTGCTGCGGCAAAGAAGAATATCAAATCCCCGTTTGGCTGGAAGGTTGCACAATCCAAATGCGCATGTTACATTATGAATTATAATTTATAAACTCTATTGAAAAATAATATGCGAGAAATTATAAGTGGGTGTTATTAAGCAAGATTTGCAGGAATCTGTCTTACCACGCCGGATTGTGCTCAATCCCTTTCATCATCTTGCGTCACTTTCGGAACGTCATCACTGGGCATATTTGCTGATTGCGCCCAGCCTCATCCTCGTCTTAGTTATTGTCATTTACCCCATATTTTCCGGTGTTTTACTCAGTTTTCAAGAAATGCGCTTGAACCGCCCGAAGTTGAGCGGGTTTGTGGGGTTGGAGCATTACACTGAACTCTTGCACGATACGGTATTTCTGAAAGCCGCGCTCAATATATTGTGGTGGGTGGTGTTTGGCATTGCCAGCCAGTTTACGCTGGGGATGATTACGGCGCTGGCATTGAATCGCAAACTGCGCGGGATGCAGCTGGCGCGGACACTGGTATTGATCCCGTGGTTTTTGCCCTCGGTTGTGGCAGGCAATATGTGGGTGCTGCTGCTCGATTCACGGCTGGGTGTATTGAACGACATTATGGTGAAGCTGGGACTCATACCCGGCTATAAAGCGTGGTTTGCTGACCCGAATACGGCTTTTCCGGCGGCGCTGCTGGTGGCGCTGTGGCAGGGGTTTCCATTTTTTGCATTGCTCCTGCTGGCGGGTTTACAAGGCATCCCTGAGGATTTGTATGAGGCGGCTTCGGTGGATGGCGCGAC
>JBBSBS010000219.1:0-10395 GCA_038251045.1 Aggregatilineales bacterium
GACACACCGATGGCTCAACTATCAAAACGCGAACGGGTAGACGCGGCCTTGAAAGGCGAAGATGTTGATCGTGTGCCAGTCGCGGCATGGCGGCATTTTCTGGATGAAGAAGGCCAGCCAGATACACTGGCGGCGGTCAGCCTCAAACATTTCCACGATTTCGATTGGGATTGGCTGAAGGTCAATCCCCGCGCCACATATTACGCCGAAGCGTGGGGTAATCACTACGACTTCAGTGATTACCATTCGGTGCTGCCACGCTTGATTGACGGGCCGGTTAATTCCGCCGCTGATCTCGAAAAAGTCCAGCCGCTTAACCCGACTGCGGGCGTATTTGCCGAACATCTCGATCTCACGCGCCAGATCAAAGCCGGTATCGGTGATGCTCATTTCTTGCAAACCGTGTTCTCGCCGCTTTCAGTATTGGGCTTTCTGGTGGCACGTTCGGAAAAGCACCAGATTGATCTGGATGTTCAAGCCCAACATGATGGATTGCGCCGTTATTTTCAGGAAAACCCTGAAGGTGTGCATGAAGCCTTAAAAAATATCACGACTACCCTCAGTCAGTATGCACAGGCCACGATTGATGCTGGTGCAAGCGGCTTATTCTTTGCCATCGTCCAACTGGCGCGGCAGGGTGTGCTGACCGAAGCCCAGTTCGAGGAATTCGGTAAACCTTACGATCTACTAGTCTTGAAAGCCGTCGAGTCCGCCCCTTTTAATATGCTGCACATCTGCGGGCCATATGCCTACTTCAACGCCGTGACCGATTATCCGGTGAATGCGCTCAATTGGGCGACCCTTCATCAGCATAACCCAACCGTTGAGGAAGCCAGTCACCAGACCGAAAAAGCGCTGGTGGGTGGTGTGGATGAACTCGGCACGCTCCAAACGGGCACACCTGAACAGGTCATTGACGAAGCACTGACCGCCATCCGCGTCACCAATGGGCAGCACTTCCTGTTGACACCCGGCTGCGGCACAAATGTCGATGTGCCGGATGCCAACCTGCATGCCCTGCGTAAAGCGGCAGATTTGGCGACCGCAACGGTATAATACTGATCCGCGCCTTCTCGTAAAAAGACCAACACATGGATCAATTCCTGCGGACATTCTTCGAGCAAACCCTCAATGGGCTGATTATCGGCAACATCTATGCGTTGATTGCACTCGGTCTAGCCATCATTTTTGGTGTGGGCAACCTCATCAACTTTGCTCACGGCTCGGTGTATATGATTGGCGCGTATGTCGGCTGGGTGGCTGTCACCAAGCTCAACCTACCCCTGCCGCTGGCCTTCGTGCTGGTTGCCGTCGTCTGCGGCATCTTGGGTGCGCTGATTGAACGCCTCGGTTTACGCAGTTTGCAGACCTCCAACCGCATCGCACCGCTGCTTTCAACCATTGGCATCAGCTTCATGCTCGACCAACTGACGCAAATCATCTTTACGGCAGATCCGCAGTCCTTTCCCAATCCGCTGCCGACAACCCGCATCCCCATCGGCCCGACCACCATCGGCGCGATTGATATTCTGATCGCCGTCATTGGCATTAGTGCCGCCGTCGTGCTCTACCTTTTCCTACGCTATACCAAACTCGGTTGGGCGCTGCGGGCAACCGCACAGGATCGCGAAGCCGCCCAACAAATGGGCGTGGATGTCAACGCCGTCAACCGCACCGCCTTCGTGGTCGCCTCCATCCTCGGTGGCATCGCTGGCATGTTGGTTGGCATGTACTTCCAAACCGTGTATCCGACCATGAGTTTTCAAGCGGGCATCAAAGGTTTTTCTGCCAATCTTCTCGGCGGCCTGGGCAACATCCCCGGCGCGATGATCGGCGGTGTCCTCTTAGGCCTAATCGAAAGCTACGGTGTAGCCGCTTTTGGCAGTTCATATCGCAACCTGTTCGCCTTCGTCATTCTCATTCTGGTGCTGATCTTCCGACCGAACGGCATCTTCAGCCGCAAACGCCAGCTACCGCCCGAACCGCTGACCGGCACATTCATCCCCAACAGTAAACCACTGCGTATCCCCCGATGGCTGCTCATTAGCATCGTAATTGTGGCGGCGCTGCTGCCTCTCGTCGTCACCGCCCGTTATCCTTTGCAGGTCATGACCAATGCCTATCTGCTGGCGCTGATCGCCCTCAGCGTCACATTGGTGACAGGCACAGCCGGACAAACCGCACTCGGTCAGGCGGGCTTCGTAGCCATCGGCGCTTATACCTCGGCGCTGTTGACACTCCACCTGCAATGGCCGTTTGAATTGTCGTTGGTCGCCTCTGGCCTGTTGACCGCTGTCCTCGGCACGCTGCTGGTACTGCCTGCCTTACGCTTACGGGCGCATTACATCGCCATCGCCACCATCGGCCTCGGTGAGATTGTCGCCCTCATTATTTTGAATTGGGATTCTGTCACCAACGGTGCGTTAGGACTCAACAACATTCCTGCGCCGACCTTTCTCGGTCATCAGATCATCACCGCCCGCGATACCTACTGGTTTTCACTGGCGCTGCTGCTGATCGGGGCGCTCTTTCAGTGGCGTTTGGTGCGCTCATCGTTGGGTCGTATATGGCGTGCCCTGCGTGATGATGAAGTCGCCGCGCAGGCTTATGGCATCAACCTCAACCGCTACAAAGCTCTGGCCTTTGGCAGCAGCGCTTTTATCGCTGGCCTCAGTGGCGCGTTCACCGCCCATATGTACAGCTACATCAACAACGCTACCTTCACCAGTTCGACCTCGATACTGGCGCTGACGATGGCAATCTTGGGCGGCATGGGGAATGTCGTCGGTGCGATTCTCGGTGCGGTCACCTTAACCGTCCTGCCCGAACTTTTTCGCGGGTTGGTCGATTACCGCTATCTGCTGTACGGGTTGGTGCTGGTGCTGCTCATTCGCTTCCGTCCACAGGGTTTATTGGGAACGGAGTAGTCATGGCCTTACTGGAAATCCGCAGGCTGGCGCGGCATTTTGACGGCGTGGTGGCGGTTGATGACATCAGCCTCGATGTTGATACCGGACAATTTGTGAGCATCATCGGCCCCAACGGCGCGGGTAAAACCACCCTATTCAATCTGATCACCGGAACTGATCAACCAACACACGGGCAAATCACCTTTGAAGGCCAATCGCTGCGGGGGTTGAAGCCCGACCAATTCGCTAGTCGCGGCATCGCCCGTACCTTCCAGCATGGGCGTGTCTTTGCTAACCTCAGTGTGCTGGATAATGTCCTCGTCGGGGCGCATACCCGCCGCCGTGCGTCACGATCACCCAACCTGATTATGGAACTGTTCGGTGCGCTGCTGCCGACCCCTTCCACCAAAAATGAAGATCGCCAACTGAGGCAGGAAGCACTCGAAATTATTGCCCGCTTCGGTGACCGCCTTACGCCGCGCATCAATGATCCCGCCAGCAGCCTGTCGTATGCCAACCGCCGCCGTCTGGAAATGGCGCGTGCCTTAGCCCTGAATCCCCGTTTGCTGCTGTTGGATGAACCCACCGCGGGGATGAACCTGACCGAAACCGCCGAGATGTTGGAGTTCATCCGCCAACTCAAGCAGCAGGGATTAACCATTGTTCTCATCGAACACAAATTGTCGCTGGTGATGGCGCTGTCGGATAAGGTGGTCGTCATGGATAACGGGCAAAAAATCGCGGAGGGCGAACCGGAAGCCGTTCGTAATGATCCGCGTGTCATCGAAGCCTACCTCGGTCACAAACGGGATACCGCCAGCCACGCCCCTCAAGCGCTGACCATTCAACCTGCCGGAGATAAAGGCTGATGACCGTCGCTTCACTACCTACACGCTTGCTCGAACTGCACGATGTCGATACCTATTACGGTGCGGTGCAGGTGCATTTCTCACTCCAGTTATATGTCGAGCGCGGTGAGATCGTGTGCTTACTGGGTGGCAACGCCAGCGGCAAAAGCACCACCATGAAAGTCATCCTCGGATTGGTCAAACCGCGTGCCGGATTAATTCGCTTCAACGGTCAAAGTATCGTCGGCCTTCCGACTCCCAAAATCATCCGTATGGGCATAGGCTCCGTGCCCGAATCGCGCCGCATCTTCGGCAATATGACCGTCCGCGAAAATTTGCTGATGGGGGCTTATCACCGTAGCGACAAACCCGCCATCGCGCAGGATTACGAGCGCATGTTGGCCTTATTTCCTCGCTTGAAGGAGCGCATCAACCAGCGCGGCGGCGTACTGAGTGGCGGCGAACAACAAATGCTGGCGATTGGTCGCGCCTTGATGGGTCGCCCCCAACTCATCTGCATGGATGAACCGACGATGGGCTTATCACCCGCGTTTGTGGATAATGTGCTGGAACTCATCCAGAGCATCAACCAGCAAGGTACAGCCATTTTTATGGTCGAGCAGAATGCCAATCTGGCGCTGCAAATTGCCCATCGTGGTTATGTGCTTCAGAACGGACGCATCATCCTCGACGGCGCGGCCAACCAACTGCTCCACAGTCAAGCTGTACAGGATGCCTACCTCGGCGGACATAGCGCTTACAAAGCGCCAACAGATCCTTAAATTCAGTGGTGCAGTTTTATGTCTGGGCTTGCCTGTAGATTGGCGACTGATGCTTTATTCAGGGTGATTCTTCAACAAGTCCAACACAACTGGATCAGTCTGGTCACCCGCCAGCTTGGCATACGCCCGTAAATCCGCCAGCATCTTGTTGTAATCGCCCTGCAAGCCATAGGTTTCCCCACGCTCATAATAAACGCGTTCCACACCTTCCGGCTTCAGGTCAATCGCCTTCGAATAATCGCTGATGGCATTATCATAATTTCCCAGCAGCCGGTGGATGTACGCCCGATCCGCCAGCACGCTCGGCGACTCCGGTTGTAATTCGATGAATATGTCCAGATCATCCACCATGCCCGGCAGGTTACTCACCGCATAATAAGCACGGCTGCGGTAATAGTAAGCCACGGCATAGGTCTTGGGATTGAGGTCAATCCAGTACGTAAAATCCGCTATCGCCTTCTCAAAATCTAGCAAACCGAGGTGTGCCTGCCCCCGATTAAAATAGACGTAATCATCGCTCGTGCCCAATTCAATCGCCTTGTTCGAATCATCCAGCGCGTGGCTGTGGTCATCAATCTGCTCATACGCCACCCCCCGCGCCACATACGCCAGCGCGAAATCCGGTTGGAGGTCAATCACGTGGCTGTAATCCTCAACCGCCAGTTCATATTTTTCTTGGATCGAGTATGCCTCGCCCCGTTTGTAATACGCCTGCCAAAAATCCGGTTCGCGGTCAATCACCTGCCCGAACAGCTTAACGGCCTCATCATAATTACCAGATGCCTCCACTGATTGCGCCTGCTCATAATCCTGCTGCGCTGTTGAATCCTTCGGCGTTGAACCGTCATTGGGCTGCTGTGCCATCACCGAACCCGCCACCAAGGCGCACAGCACACTCACAATCAAGTAACGGATGAATTGACGTTTCATTAGATAGGTCTCCACTCGTATAACCGTTATCATAACGCGAATCCGCACCGAAAAAATTATTTCTAACCTTTGGAAATCAATAAATCCCCTATCGTTCGCTTGCCAGCCTGCCATTCCCGCATAGAATGAGAGTATGACAACATCCACCTTCAACATGACTATTTCTGATTTTAAGCGTCGCCAAGCCAAGTATGTGCCGATTGCGAAAGCACTTGGTGGTGTCTACGGTTATCCGGCATGGCGGCAGTGGCTGCCCCCATTGGATGAACTGGTGAGCTGCATCCTCAGTCAAAGCACCACCGATACCAACCGTGACCGTGCTTTCGACACCCTCAAAGCCCGCTTCAAGACGTATGAGGAAGTCCGCGATGCCTCGCCAGAAGACGTAATCGCCGCCATCAAGGTCGCCGGTTTGGGCAATCAAAAAGGGCCGCGTATTCAAGAGGTTTTGCGCCGCATCAGCGAGGAACGCGGTGAAATGAGCATCGAATTCCTGCGCGACCTGCCTATGGATGAGGCCAAAGCGTGGCTCACCAGCTTGAACGGCGTTGGCCCCAAAACAGCCGCCATCGTTATGTGCTTCGGTTTCAATCGTCCGGCTTTTCCGGTGGATACCCACGTTCACCGTGTGGGTCAGCGCATCGGATTTTTGCCCGAAGGCATCAGCGCCGATAAAGCCCACCCGCTCATGGAAGCCATTGTCCCGCCGGAAGATCATCTGACCTTTCACCTCAACTTGATTCGTCATGGGCGCGAAACTTGTACTGCCCGTGTTGCCCATTGTGAACGCTGCCCAATCACCGAATGGTGTGATTACTACAATTCGTTCCGTACCAAAAATAATAAGAAAAAGAAGTAAAACCCGCATGGCGAATAACCCAACCCCAGCCGTATCCGATTTAGAACTTGCTTCCATCCGCCAGAATGTCAATATTATCCGTGGTCAAATCACTGGCGGGCGGGTGGATGGACAGTTTCTCCTCAAGCAGGTCGAAACCTTAACTGATCTGCTTGGTCGCATTGATGCTGAACGCAAGCAGCACAAGAAAGAGGGACGCTTTCAAGCGCTTTATAACGTCAGCCGTTTGCTAGGCGAGTCGCTTGATCTCCAAACCGTACTCAATCAAGTGATGGATGCCATCATCAATCTGACGGGTGCGGATCGCGGGTTTCTCATGCTCCGCAATGATGATGGTGGCATGACGGTGCAGGTCGCCCGTAACCTCGACCAGAAAACCCTCGGCAGTGATGATTTCAAATTCAGCCGCACCATCACCAATCAGGTGCTCGATAGCGGTAAGGCAGTCGTCACCAACAACGCTGCCGAAGACCCACGTTTCTCCGGTCAGGCCAGCATCATCGGGCAGGCACTCCGCAGCATCATGGCGACACCGCTGCGGGCACGCGGCAAGGTCATCGGTGTGGTCTATGTGGATAATCGCATGACGGCAGGTCTATTTGTGGATGATGATCTGGCGGCATTGGATACTTTCGCCGGACAAGCAGCCGTTGCCATCGACAACGCACGTCTCTTTAGTGAAACCGATCAAGCGCTTTCCGCCCGCGTCGAAGAATTACAAACACTCCGCCGTGTTGACCGCCAGCTTACCGAAACGTTAGATGCCGATAAAGCGATGCAGATCACACTGGAATGGGCGTGTAGATTATCAAACGCCACCAGCGGGCATCTGGGATTATTAGAAGGAGAACGGGTGCGTGCTGTTCATCATTATGGGCACGAAGACAGCCAACCAGATTATCTGGATGAGGCTTATCCGCACTTAATGGATGTGGTCGCAACCGGCAAACCGGTCACCGTTAGCGGCGAACAAACCGACCGTGATTACAGCATCTCGATGGTTCCGATTGCCCGTGAAAACACCGTATTCGGCGTGGTGGTCATCAAGCGACAGGGTACGGAAGCATTCACCGCCGAACAGCAGGACTTGATCGAACGGATGGTGGTACGTGCCGCTGTCTCCATCGAAAATGCCCGTTTGTACGCCGCTGTGCAGGCTGCTAATCTCGCCAAGAGTGAATTCGTCGGCATTGTCGCCCATGATCTTAAAGTGCCTATGACCAGCATTTCCGGTTATACCGATCTGGCGATTATGGTTGGCGAACTTTCCGACCGCCAAAAAGAATTCCTACAAAAAGTGAAGGATACCGTCAAGCGCATGGCGATCCTCGTATCCGATCTGGCGGACATCAGCCGCATCGAAAGCGGTCACTTCTACATGAATGAAACGCGTGTGCCGGTGGCAGACATCGTGCAGGGTGTACGCGATGGTACGATGACCCAGATGCAGGAATACCAGCACGAGTATATCGAGGATATTGCGCCTGATTTGCCCGATATGCAGGTTGATTATTATCGTCTGCTTCAGGTATTGACCAACCTTGTCAGCAACGCCTACAAGTACACGCCGGATGGTGGCAAGATCACCTTCCGCGCACGCAAGAATAACAACGGGCAAATCGAGTTCAGCGTGACTGATACCGGCATCGGTTTGTCGGCGGAAGCGGTGGCTATGCTCGGTACAAAGTTCTGGCGGGCGGAGGATGATTTCACACGGTCACGCCCCGGCACCGGTTTAGGATTCGCCATCACCCGCAGCTTGGTCGAGCAAATGGGCGATGGCATCCATATCGAAAGTGAAGTCGGCAAGGGCAGCACCTTCAGCTTCGCCATTCCGATTGTCAGCTAGACACAACTCGCTTACTGCGACCATTCGGTAGGCTGGCGATCCCAACGGTGCTTTTTGAGTTCCATCACCAACCTTTGCGGCAGCAGCGTATCATCACTGACGGCGATATTGGCTTCCACATTTTTGAGCTTGCGCATCCCTGGAATAATCGTGCTGACGCTGGGATTGGCCAATATAAACCGCAAAGCCAGTTCCGCCATCGTCATCCCCTCTGGAATCAGTGGGCGCAGCGCTTCGGCATGGTCAACCGATGCGTTGAGATTCTCTGGCACAAAGTAACTGTTACGCCAGTCACCGTCCGGCCATTTGCTGTCCTTCGTCAGCGTTCCGGTCAACGTGCCTTCATCGAAGGGAACGCGGGCGATAATGGCGACATCTAACCCATCAGTCAGCGGAAAAAGGTGATCTTCGGGACTCTCGTCGAAAATATTGTAGATGACCTGTACCGCATCAATTTGTTTCGTCCGCAGCGTATTCAAGCAGTTATCCGGTTCCCATCGATTTACACTAATGCCCCACGCTTTCACCAAACCCTGACTCTTGAGGTCGGCACACACTCGCTGCCAACGCTCGTCTTTCGCCCAGCTATCTTCCCAGACATGGAACTGCATTAAGTCAATGCTATCAGTATCGAGATTGCGCAAACTGAGTTCCACCTGCTGGCGGATATAATCGGGTGGGAACACTTCATCCAGCGTAAAACCGCGCTGCGAAGGCCAAATACGATTCTTGGGAGGGATTTTGGTAGCGGTGTATAATGTCTTATCGGGATTGTCTTTCAAGAGCTGCCCCAACAACTGTTCACTGTGACCGTCGCCATAAGCCCACGCGGTGTCAAAGAAGTTGCAGCCTAGATCAACCGAACGCTGCAATGACAGCATCGACTCGGCATCATCCGATTCAGTCCAACCGCCCATTCCCCACATCCCATAACCGATTTCTGCCACTTGCCAGCCTGTACGCCCAAATGGTCGGTACTGCATATCCCAACCCTCCTGCTTTTATCCCAATAAATATCACCAACCGAGTGTACAGGATTTGCCCATGCCAAACAATATTTGTGGAATCAAAAGGACGAGGGGCTAACTCGTCCTTGGTTATGAAAGTTCCTGCCGATACGCTTAAGCGATCCGTCGTGTGTTGCCGTTAATCAGCCGTCCCACGTACACCACGACCACCGCACCCACGATACCGACGATCAAGCCGCCGATGAGGCCACCACCGAGGCTGATACCGAGCAGGCCGAACAACCAGCGACCGACGATACCCCCAACCAAGCCCAGTAGAATGTCCGAGATTGGCCCATAGCCACGACCGCGCATGATGCGTCCGGCGAACATACCCGCTAACATCCACAGTAACGCTGGCAATAACAATGCCAGTGCCACCTTAAAGACTACCGAAATGACGACCAAAGCTACAAATGCCAGCCCGAAAAAGATTATGATACCCATTGTCTGAGTGCCTCCCCTATATTGCAACGATCTTATACCTATTTATACGCAGTCTGCGCGCCAAAAGTTACAAAACAAAAGCCCCCAGTTTTGAGGGGGCTTGATCAGAGCGATACAATTTAGGGGAATGCTGATGTATTACTGCCGTAGATAGTCCAGTTTTCCGGGCGCACCCTGCTGACCGACGACTTCGATGACCGGACTGCCGTCTTTTTCGACCCACACCCCGCACTGCTGACCATCCGGACTGGCTTCTAAATCCACCACCGTGCCATCCATCCGCAGTACCGGATGATAGAAGGTGGCGACTTCAACGGTGTTGCCTTCGATGTAATGACCGATCAAGGCACGGCGGAAGCGATCTGATGTACTGTTGGGGGTGCTGCCATGAACCAGCGCACCGTTAAAGAACAGGACATCACCCGCTTGCATAATCATCGGCGCAATCGGTGTGCCTTCTGGAATCGGCACTGTGACATCGGTGAAACTCTGTGTCGTATCCGCCTTGATGGCACACAGCAGCGGCCAATTGTGGCTGCCCGGTACAATTTTCATGCAGCCGTTGGCTTCATCACAGTCATCCAACGCCATCCATGCTGCCACGCATGTTCCGGGCTGGACACGCAGGTAATAATTATCTTGATGCAGGGCTTGACCACGCGCTCCCGGCGGCTTGAAGTACAACATCGTTTGTACAGCAAAAGGTTCGCGCGCTGTCAGTAAGGTGAGCATCGCATTAATGCGCGGTTCAATCATCCAGTCGA
>JBBSBS010000220.1:0-10376 GCA_038251045.1 Aggregatilineales bacterium
AACTATTTCAGGTATGCAGGTTAAATTCGATGTTACCACTGGTGTGGCACAAGCCATGGCCTCTAGGGGTGGCAGGCCAAAACCCTCATATAGTGAAGGGTAAGCAAACAAAGCGGCACTGTTATAAAATAAGGGTACTTAATGATGGCAAGCCACAAGCTGCCACATCCATCCACAGCGTTTGTAGGTCGGGTGAGCGAACTAGCCGAGATCGTTCAACTGATAGAGAATCCTGCCTGCCGTTTACTGACTCTGGTTGGCCCGGGCGGTGTGGGCAAAACTCGTCTGGGGTTGGAAGCGGCGCAGACTGTTATGGATGTCTTCTCTAACGGTGTTTATTTTGTACCGCTTCAACCCATCCAGTCAATTGATCTGCTCCTCCCCGTGATTGCTCAGGCCATTGAGTACGAATTTTTCGGTGCATCCGATCCCAAAACCCAACTCCTGAGTCATTTGAGCGATAAGTCACTGCTGCTGGTGTTGGATAATTTCGAACACCTATTGGAAATAGCAGAATTGGTTGCCGATATCCTTGCTAACGCAGATGGTATCAAAGTGCTTGTGACCTCACGAGAAGTGCTTAATCTGCAAGAAGAATGGCTATATCCGGTAAAGGGGATGCATTACCCCATCGAGGAAGCGACTGACGACATGAGTGAGTACGATGCAGTCGAGTTGTTTGTGCGCCTTGCCAAACGGGTGCGACCAGACTTCTCACTCGACAGCGAACGCCAATGGGTCATACGTATATGTGAGCAAGTAGAGGGAATGCCACTGGCATTAGAGCTGGCGACGGCGTGGTTGAAGCGCCTGCCGTGCCGTGAAATTGTGGCAGAGATCGAGCGTGGGCTGGACATTTTAGAAAATCCGGCTCGTAACGTACCCTCTCGTCACCGAAGTATGCGGGCGGTTCTGGATCATTCGTGGAGCTTACTGGCGAAGATCGAACGCGATGTACTCAAGAAACTCTCGGTGTTTCGTGGTGGTTTCCGGCGCGCGGCAGGCGAACAGGTAACGGAAGCAACACTGGCAACATTGTCGGCGTTGGTCGATAAGTCTATGCTGCGAATAGATGGGGATGGGCGCTACGATGTTCACGAACTCATGCGGCAGTACAGCGAAGAACATCTAAATTTCTCAACAGACGAGAGCCAAGAGGTGCGGGATAAGCACTGCGCTTATTTCGCCGCGTTTATGCGGGAGCGCGAACCGGATTTAAAAGGCCGCCGACAGATTGCCGCCCTAAAGGAAATCGTGGCAGATTTTGAAAATATTCGTGCGGCGTGGATATGGGCGCTAGACCAGAAAAACTACAAACCGATCGATGATGCATTGGAAGGCCTATTCCTATTCTGTGAGCAACAAGGTCGTTTTCTGGAGGGTAAAGAACTTTTCCAAGCGGCACAGACGCAACTAGAAACCGCTCCTGACCCAGATTTGCGTCTTATCTGGGGGCGGGTACTGACACGTAACCTCTGGCTGTTGCAGCATGTCTCAGAACATCGAGAAATTACCGAAGCACTCGTACAAAAAGGTAAGGTGATTGCTGAAGAACAAGGAGACCAAACATTGGTTGCTTTTTGCCTGTGGCTGCTGGGACATGCGTGTTTCACTCATGATAATGTGGCTGCCATCAACTATTTTGAGCAAAGCCTAACTCTTTTCAGTGAGCTTGATGATCGCTTCTATATGGCAAAAGCTGCTGATTGGCTAGGGCTTGCCAATGAATTAATCGGACGAATTAATGATGTCGTCAAGTTTTCTCAACAAAGCCTCGACCTGAGACGTGCTTTGGGCGATCAATTCGGTATTGCTGCCTCGCTTTTGAACCTAACCGATGTAGCCATGAGGGCAGGCAAGTATGGGAAGGCCGAACGCTACATCCACGAAATGGAAAGCATCTACCTTGAAGTCGGACGGACATGGATGGCACGCGTCAATAACTATCTGGCACTCCTCGCATTCCTAAGAGCAAATTTTCAGGATGCCCGAGACCAAGCCGAAGAGGCGATTGCCATCGCAAAAAACATGGGAACGCCTGTATTTATGCAAGAATGGGTCGCACCTGTCGTACTCAGTTTGCTGGAGAGTATGGATGAAAACTATGCTCAAAGTTGGCAACTTTGCGAACAGGCCGTTCAAGGGAGTCGGGTTCCCATCGGGGCCTCACACGAAGGATTTGCGATAGCAGCTTGCGGCCTAGGGGAATATGCAACAGCGAAAAACCATTTCTTGATGGCACTGAAAATGAATACATCTGTTCATCACTTGCGAGGCTTGACTTTTCTGCTGCCTGTCGCAGCAATCCTCATCAGGCGTGAGGGACAGCATGAACAAGCTGTTGAGATGCTGGGGCTGGCATTTCACCATCCGGCCAGTGCGAAAGCATGGATGGAACAATGGCCCTTGCTCAGACGACTGCTAGCTGATCTGCAGACAGAACTCGCGCCAGAATTATTCGAGGCCGCATGGGAACGTGGCAAGTCGAGCAACCTAGAGACAGTCGCAAAGGCGCTTCTAGCACAGTTTGATGATACGCAGAATCAACAGCCACTCACATTTTCGTCCCATCAAGGACTTCCTGCGTCCCTGAGCGAACGTGAACTCGAAGTGCTGTGTCTGGTGGCAGAAGGACTATCCAATCCCGAAATTGCCAGGAAGCTGTATCTCTCCCCCGGCACCGTCAAAGTCCACATACGCCATATTTATGAAAAGCTGGATGTAAACAGCCGTGTACAGGCGGCAGCGCGCGCCAAAACTCTGAATCTGCTTTAGACGCACGATACCCCTTTAATACCTCTCTCACAAGTTCAAAATACCCCATCCGGTAGATTACACTACCCCTGTCTGCCCGATATGCTGAAGTCAAGATTGAAATCATACGGGAGGCCAAAACCATGAATTCACTATTTTCGAATGAAAAATTAGGAATGCCTGTTGAGAAACTGCGGTTAGAAGCAATTCGCCAAGAGATCGAGGCACGACGGTTGGCAAGTGAAGTTCAGGGACAACAATCTGGAGTCAGTACGTTGATTAGTACCCTTTCGACTTTCATTGCATCGTGCAAGAACCATTTATATACCAAGTTGCCAAAACGAACCTTCATAAGACGGATAATAAAAATGCAAATGCGCTATTTCGAGCGAAGATAGTCGTGAACGACAATGCCAATAGCCATCAAATTGTAAAGGTTCTGGGGATATTTTAGGCGCGAAAGCGAAATTATCATTTCTTCGTTACTTCGGTCTTGAAATATCCCTGATAGATGCCTCTGAACATGTCCTAGCTGTGTCTGACAACGTACAATCATGATGCCTCAAAAAATTTGCCGCCCCCAATTATGAACAACTCCACTGTGTCCTCCGTATAGAGTGATGTAGACAGGAGACACAGCAGCGGATGGATAGTCAACTCGTAGAGATCGAATTGCTGAAGCAGGCACAGACAGGCGACATGGACGCTTTCGCTGACCTGCAAATGCGCCTTGACGCAGCCATCCGGCGTTTTGTGTGGCGGTTGATTGGAACCAGCCCGGAAGAGGACGATATTGTGCAAGATTCCATGATTGCACTGTATTTAAACCTTGACCGCATCCAACCTGCTGAAAAGCTGCGTGCTTATTTGTTCCGCATCGTCCGCAACCGCTGTTATGACCTACTGCGCAAACGACGACGCTATGAACAACTGTCGCTGGATGATGAGCCGGTTGAAATGTGGGCATCGCTGCACGCCAGTACCGAAGTGGGTCAGCCGGAAGATGTGACTCACTGGCTGCTGCTGCGAATGGAAGTTCAGGCAGCAATAGACCGCCTACCGGAACTACAGCGGCAAACGTTGATCCTGTATGCAGAAGAGGGTTTGGCCTACAACGAGATTGCAGATGCCATGAGTACGACCATCGGAACGGTTAAGTCCCGGTTGTTCTATGCCAAGAAAACGCTGCGACAGTTGGTCAATCCGGAAACACTCAAACTGCTGGAAGAAGGATTAGGCGACAGCGAAAAAGCGAGTGCAGTACAGACCGATCAGGAGGTCAGTTATGCGCAAACGGAAACGTGACATTGAGAAGCTCGAAGGATTGATGGCGGAGATCGACGCGGCCTACGAAGACAGTTCAGATAATGGGGTGTGCTTATCCCCACTGCTCGGTGATAACGGGAATATTATAGATAGCACCAATGCGTCCGAAGGAGACGATTACGATGAATTACTATAACGATGTCCAACAGGCAAAACAGCGGATGAAACAGTTGATGACGGAAGCGGCAGTAGAACGCACCTTACCGAAACAACCGCGGGTGACTGACCATGTACTGGCAGTCGTTGGGACATGGATGATAAACACAGGTGAACGACTTACTCACCTGAGCACCGTTCAAACCGATGGTAAAAAGTTAAATCTTATCGAAACAGCCAATGGCTGAAGATACAATAGATTACGAAACTAGAGGAGCTACTGAAATGAATGACGAAACACGACGGGGCTTGCGGCAACTGCTGCCTCCCCTCAAAACACTGTCGGGAATGGTCGAACGCGCTTATGAGACCGAAATGCATAATGGCACCGGTAATATGGCGGTCAAAAGCTACCGTAACCTGCACAGCCGCATCTCTGCCCTGCTGCCGGAGGATACCTATATCACCGACGCACTGGCGTTAGATTTTGAGGATACGGCAGATGATGCGGCTAAAGTGGCGCAAGTCTATCTGGCGACCAGCCAGCTCGCGCCGTATCTGGAGGGGATGCTGCGCGACTCGTATCCACAACCGCCGGAGCCACCGTCAGCAGAGGCGTTTGGCGGCGGGTTCCCGCATGTGCCGCCGGTTCCGCCAGTACCCCCTGTGCCACCGATGTGGGATGGACACGGACAACCCCCACCACATGCACACGGCAACCCGGATGTGGACGAGATCAAAAATCTGGGGCTGGAACTGCGTGACCGAATCGTGGCGGCAACTCAGGGTGCGCTGCGGCGTGCACTGGACGAAATTGATGTCAACATTGACCACAACTTTGGCGACTGGATGAACGACAAAGAGAAGCCGAAGCGCAAACGCCGCATCGTCATTACGTCGTCCGAAGGCACGTTGGAAGACAGCGACTTGCACGGGGTGAACCTCAGCGGGCAGGATATGAACGGGCGTAATATGTCATCCGCCAACCTGCATGAGGCCAAATTGAACAATGCGCAGCTTTCCGCCGCCAACCTGTCGGATGCTAATTTGGCTGAGGCGGAATTGGTGGGGGCAAATCTAAATGCTGCCAATCTGAACGGCGCGAATCTCGCGGAAGCGGTGCTGAACCAAGCGCAGCTGCAAGGTGCGAACTTCAATGATGCCAACATGCCAGAAGTGCAGATGGTCGGCTGCAACGCGGAAGGCGCGAACTTTAACGGCGCGAATTTGAGCGAAGCCGTTTTGAGCCAGTCACAGTTGCAAGGCGCAAACTTCAATGATGCGGTTATGGATGAGGTGCAGATGGTCGGCTGTAATGCGGAAGGCGCGAACTTTAACAGCGCAAATCTGTCGGAAGCGGTATTCAACCAAGCACAGCTTCAAGGCGCAAACTTTGATGATGCCAATATGGAAGAAGTACAGATGGTGGATGCTAACGCACAGGGTGCGGAATTCCGTGCCGCTAACCTGCAAGAAGCACGACTGATGCAGGCTAATATACAGGGTGCAAACTTTAGCGAAGCCAATCTGGAAGAAGCGAACTTTACCGGAGCAAATGCACAGGGTGCGAACTTCCACAGCGCTAATCTGGAGGAAGCCAAACTTCATCAGACGAATCTGGAAGGTGCGGATTTGCGCGAGACTAATCTACGGGATGCTGACCTGACGGGTGCTTATTTGCATAAGGCTGATCTGCGCAACGCGGATTTGCGGGATGCGAAACTGCGACAGGCCAACCTGCTGGAAGCCAAAATCGGCGATACCAGCATCCGTGATGCTGACTTGAACGGCGCGACGATGCCCGACGGCAGCATCTATGCCCCCGGCATGGATGTGTCACAGTTCGGGTTCGTGGGCAAACCGAGACACTAATCGTAGTACGGTACGATAACTTGAAGTGAACATTTTGAGGGCGCAGATGATGCGCCCTTATTGTTTGTAGGCAGTTATGAATGCGGTGAATAGATGCAGTTTTGCGAGGGAATGACAACACCGCGATAAAGCCCAAGCTGGCTTTCCAAGGGAATATCATATGGGCTGAATTCAGGCTCGGATAACTTAAAGCACTGCTTTAAGCGAGCAAGCACGTCGGTTCGGTTGGGGCTGATGAAGAAAACATGGGTCACGGTTTGAAAAGCACTCATTTTCTGAATGAGTTCGGGGGTCACATCACCGGGCAAGAGCGCATTGAAGTTCATGTTTAGCCGGTAATAGCGCATAAAGGCGATCACATTAAAGCTCCAGACAGGCTCATCCATAATGAAATGCACCTGAGTCGTCGTGGGCAGGTCAACCATGCGGAAAAACGCATCATTCCAATCTTCATCCGGCTGGAACTGGCGGGTATAAGCCGGAACATGATCGTAAAAATAGTAGACGGTCTGCCCAATCGCCAATATCAAACTCAATCCACCGATCACAGCATACAACCACTTCGCGGAAATCGAGCGCGGTAGCAAGAGCGGCAGGGTGGACTTTGCGCCAATCGCAATCAGCAGGGCGACAGCCGGAAAGGCCACCACATAACGCGGTATCCACAGTGAATCGGTCAGCAAAACATTACCGAGCGATGCAGCGCCCAGCCATGCAATCAGCACCAATATGGCGGGGGTACGGATGTTCCACAGCTCGTGAACCAACCCTAAGACAAAAACGGGCAGGAGCATGAAGATGACGAGGGACTCTGTGCCGCCGTAAAACCAACCTTGATCGCGGATGGTGGTATACATCAAGAATGGATTCAGCACGCGTTCGCTCAACGACCTTAAGCGATCAGGGATGTTGTTCTCTAGCAAATCTTTCCAGACGCTGTTCTCCACAGATGCACTGGCGAGGCGGGGAGTCAACAGATTGTGAGTGCCGAGCAAAGTGTAGTAAACCGGCGCGGCAACCAGCACAGCGACCAATAAAGCATAAGCGCCGTGTATGAGGTCTGCCCGTTTGCGTCCGGTATAGATCCATGCGATGACGAATGACAGCAGCAGCAGCGGCGGGAACAGTAACCGCCCACCTTCGTAAAAGTACTGCGTCAGCCCCAATATGGCACCGGCAATCACAAAATCGGATCGGCGTTGGGATTGGAAGCCGCGCATCAAAAAGGCCAGCGCTAATGTGCCGAAGAATGGATCGGCAATGTTGTTCAACGCCAGACGGCTAAAGTGAATATGTGCGGGAAAGGTTGCCAGAATGAGCGCCGATATGCAGGCGATGGCTTTATCATGAAACAGGGTGCGCGCCAGAAAATAAAGGGCTGCGACACCGAGTGTTCCGAATACAGCACTCGGCAAGCGCAAGGCGGTTAAGCTGCTGCCGACGAGGCTGGTGAATCCATTTTGGAAAATGGGGTAAAGCCATGTGAAGGCTGTAAGCTCGCTAAAGGGACTGAGGATGAGCGTGTCGGGATGCGTCCATAAGCGCGGAACGGCATCCATAAAATTCACTTCGTCGATCAAACGGTGAATGTTGGTTTCGAGGGCGACCGAGCGCAAGACAAACGCTACTACGACAATTGCCGTGAGCAGCAGCGCTTCACGGCGAGTCACGGCGGGCAAGTGTATCCGCCCTCCCACACCCGCAACCAAAAGTATTATGCCTATCACCAGAAAAGCCAGTTGAAGCAAATAACGAACATGCTGCAACCATACCAAGTGGAGTAACTGCCCGTTGATCTCGGCTAGGAGGAACAGCAAAACGACTCCGGCAACAGCAGCCAAGACCCTTGAAGTATGAACCGGCATATAACGTGCTTCTGGCGACGTGTTTGATGTCACCAGCGGAATATGCCAATCGGAAGCCAACCGGAGATGCGGCTTGAGCAGCAAAGCGATACCGAGCGCTGCCGAACCAATGGCGAACAGGTAAAACACTTGATTGAGTTCGGGGGTATAGCCACCTTTACCCCTCAATATCTGGGCGCTCCAGATGGCACAAAAAATGCTGAATCCAACGGCTAAAAATGAGATGCCATCCGCGTGCCGCGCCAACTGCTGCCCATAGTGCGCTTCTATCAGCATCCGCATCGATTGGACGAGTCGCCATATCCACCTGAGTAATCGCCAGATTCCGTAAAGCGCAGCCACTATCAGCAGCAGCACGAAAAGGATGGTTGAAAAGGACGGTATCTCCCCTTGCAGCACGATCAACAATCCAGCAAACAACAGCGTGGAGGCGATATATAACAGCCAGCGCAACGGTGATTGGGTTTTCTTTGGTAGTGCGGGCGGCTTTATTGACACGAGGACAGGGATTGGCGGGTTATGGTCTAACACAGGGATATCTGCCGAAATCAACACTTCGGGTTTGTGGCTGCGCTGCCACCAGAACCATATGCCACCAAGGGCTGCCACTACCGCAGGCAAAGCTAACCAACGGATGCGGGAAGTGGTGGATTGGGTACTGGACGCGCGGTCATGATCGGTCATGGTCAGGCTGGTTTATTGACGCAATAGCGGCTAAACGCGCTGCCGTCATCCGGGTTATAAGCCGAATAGTACAGAATAAGGCTTTTGGTAGGGACAATATCGTCATATGGTGTAAACTGCGGTGGACTGAGCTTGAAAAAGCGGCGTAACATTTCCAACGTTTTTGGATCATTCCTTTGTACGAAAAAAGCGTGGTCAACCCCACAGGTCATTTTCTTGAGGTAATGAGGCGACAAGCGGCTTGCAAGCACTGTATCCAGCCGAAGGTCCACACGTTGAACGAGAATCAAGCCGAGGGCTTCGGTCTGGCTAAAGGCGGGTGTGCTAATCAGAAGCACCTGTGTGTTGGGCGGGAAGTCTGCCGAGCGCCATGCCGCATCATAGCCATCCGGCGCAGGGTTGGCGGCACGAACCAGAAAGTTATATGCGGGGAGCTGCTGGTTAAAGTAAAAATTGATCTGGTACAGGGCCAATGCCGCGCCTAATACGACTAAAGCGGCGGCTTGCCAGCGCTCACGCGGGAGTATGACTGGCACGAGATAGCGCAGGCCGACCGCCGCGATTAAGGCTAAGGCCGGGAAAACAATCACAAAACGGGATGTATTGATGTTGATTTTCAACATACTGTTGCCCAATACGGTGAGCAGCAGCCAGAGGATGAGCAGCAGGAAACCCGGTTTACGCCAGTAATAGCAGGCAAAAGCAAAGCCGATTAGTGCCGCTGGCAGCAGAGCCGTCAGAAACAAACTGGCGGTATGCGAATAATAGTAGGTGCCTTCACTGCCGTTAAATAACATCAGCAGCGCAGGGACGACATGATCGGTCAGGTGATTCATAATTCCGGTTGGGGATGCCAGCGTTGTTTGCCAGTACTCATTGGGCAAGCCCATGCCGTTATTGTTAAAGCGCGCAAATATCGGGCGCTGCAACCCGATTAATGTCAGGTAGATCGGCAGCGCAATACAAATGAATGCCACTAGCATAACCAACACACCCGAACGCATCCGTTGGAAGCGATGCAGTACAGATCGCCAATGTGAGGACTGCATGAGCGAGTCTGATTTGGGCGCAAAAAGGATGCAGCCCAACAGCCACAGCAGCGCCAGCGGAACATATAGCAACCGTCCGCCTTCATAAAAATACTGGGTGAACCCCAGCATGATACCTGCCAGCACAAAATCAAGCCGACGCTGCGATTGTATGCCACGCGCAATGAACGCCAGCGCTAATGTCCCAAATAGTGGGTCGGCAATATTGTTCAGTCCAATCCGGCTGAACTGAATATGCGGTGGGAAGGTTGCCAGCAGCAGTGCCGCCAGCAAAGCGGTTTTCCGATCAAACAGGTAACGCGCTAGAAAGTACAACGATGGAACGGTTGATGCGCCGAGGATGGCGCTGGTGGCACGGAAGCCAAACATTCCCGCGCCAAAAATATCCATCGTCAGGTGCTGCCAGTAAGAGTATAGATAGGGAAAGGCCGTGATGTTGCTAAACGGTTGTAGCAAACCTGCAAAATCAAGAATACGAATGCCGTTGGCTCCGTCGATAAACGAACGCTCATCCACCATAAATCGCATGGCGGTATCCAGATGCCAGAAACGCACGACCAATGCCAGCAGTGTAATCAATCCCAAAGGCCACAACGGCTGCCAGCGTTCACGCCAGCCCGATACCGCTGGATTATCAGCCGCCCGCGCCCGCACACCCCTCAGCCCGATTACGAGCAAAACGGCAGCTGCAACCAGCATTACAAACTGGGCATGAACCGAGAACGCCATG
>JBBSBS010000221.1:0-10360 GCA_038251045.1 Aggregatilineales bacterium
GCGGCGATGGCTGTGATTATGCTGAGCTTCATGCAGGGCATGTACAGCAACAAGAGAATCAATATCGCAATCTACGCGAGTAGTATTGTGATCTTTTTGGCTGCACTCTTTCTCGTTCGTAGTCAGGCCACGGTTGGGGATTTATCTTGGATGAGTGCCGTGATTCCGCACCACTCGATTGTTATTTTGACCAGCGAAAACGCCCAAATTGAGGATATTCGCGTTCGAGAGCTAGCCGATGGAATCATCGAGACACAACGCCGTGAGATAGCAGAAATGGATTGGTTGCTTAACGACATTCGTGAAAACGGCATCGCCTCAACTCACGCTGAGGCAGACGCTCGTCCAGTTCCTGAATTTACTCCCGTGCCGTAACTACGATTGGATTATATAATGCTAATATCGACGACAGTGAAACCGAAAAGCTATCTAATGGAACGGCCAATGTCTTGAGGTCACACCCACAAAGGACATTCAGGCAGCGACCTGCGTGGATGAGCGCTTCGCGACCTCAGACTTACGATAGTTCTGGAAATATGATTCGGTCATCTTTAGAAATGCTTATATCTCAACACAAATCGCTAAGAAAGAAAAAGCATAACTAGGCAAGAGTATCATTGCGTTTGTACTAGAATAATGACTTCTGCATTCAATACTTATGAGATAGAATTGCTTATTAATTAAGATTTAATTATTCACACCAACATGAGGACAGGATTCGAACATTTCCACGCAATAAAAAAGCGCCTATAAGGCGCTTTCTCGCTTGTGCGGGCTTGATGAGATTCGAACTTCATCAGGCAAGAAAAAAGCGCTCATATAGCGCTTTTTCTCATATGTGTGCCTGGAGAGATTCGAACCCCCGGCCCTCTGCTCCGTAGGCAGATGCTCTATCCGCTGAGCTACAGGCACATGATGACTATACTCTAGCACCATCAAGATGCAGGGTCAAGATTCAGTTTAGTTATAGAACGGTGCATTCAGGCTATAATCGCACCAATAAAACTACACTTTCTCATGAAATGGACTAAGTATGTCGCCTTGTATAGTTAACATCCTCACGCCATTAGGGTTGGAAATCGCACCATTCAGTGCTGATTCACTTGCAGATGCAGTTCAATATGAGCCTCATGATGGTGTCTATACGCTTGCCAACACATTTAATCATGACAAGGTACTGAAAATAGACGCGCACCTTGACAGACTCGAAGACTCAGCAAGACGGATTGGCATTTCCATAACAATTGATCGTACGGCTCTCCGTATGGCACTGAGAGAGATGATCGATCAATCAGGCTACGATAATGTGCGCTATCGAATTACAATACCGCAAGCTACACCCGATCGGATTATTCTATCAATTGAGCCTTTCAAAGGTCATCCACCTGAAATTTATACAGATGGCGTGAAATGCATAACACTACCAAACGTCGCGCGTTCGAACCCGATAGCCAAAACAACAGGTTGGATGCATGATCGCGACAGTGTGACACTGCCTCCCGATATTTTCACGGGGCTGCTCGTGAACGATAATGATGATATTCTAGAAGGTACAAGTAGTAATTTTTATGCCATTCTCGATGGTGAATTGCGTACGGCGGTTGACGGTGTGCTGCCCGGTATTGCTCAAAAAATTATATTTGAGATTGCGCCAGATGTTTTGCCAGTAAAGCGTGAAGCCGTCAATGTGCGTGACATTCCCCTCTTGACAGAGGCCTTCATTAGCGGGAGCAGCAGAGGCATTGTGCCTGTTGTCGAAATTGATAACGTGACACTGAGTGACGGGCGACCGGGGATGACTACTCAAAAACTACAAACAGTCTATTCAGAATGGATGAAAACGCATCTTGAGGATTTATAGTCGACACTTGATATGCTCTAACCTCTTTTCACAATGGCACTATATGGATTTTCACAACTTTTAGTAAGCTAGATAAACCGACGTTAATAAATCCCTGTAGGTTTGAAATCCCCATGTATGCATTTCGGCGTTTACTCCCCTTCTTGCGGCGCTATCGTTGGCACATGCTGGTCGTAATCATAGCGTCCGGTGGCATCACTGCCATGAACCTCATTAATCCTTGGCTTGTGCGCGAACTCGTCCAAGTAATTCGTGTCGACAGTGGTGATAGTGCTGCAAACCGAATTATTCAATTGGCAGTAATCCTGCTGATTGTATTTATCTTTAGGGCGATTTTTCGCTACTTGTATTTATATATTGCTCATGTCATGGCCTACAATTTTGTGGGTGACTTACGTGTCATCGTCTATGACCATCTCCAAAAATTGTCCGCGCGATTTTTCGCAGACCGACAAACGGGCGAGCTGATCAAACGAATCATCAACGACACACGCGACATTGAGCCACTGATTGCCCATTACATTCCTGATATGACTGTCAATGTCCTGCTCCTGATTGGTGTAGGCATCATCTTATTTAATATGAACGCGTCGCTGGCGCTGCTGACGCTTGTTCCCATGCCCCTTTTGCTAGTGAGCAACCTGTTCTTTGGAAAGCGAATGCAAAATGCCATTAAAGACTCGTCACGACGACTGGGAATACTGACGGGGATCGTACAAGACAATCTGGTAGGCATAAAAGAAATTCAACTTTTCACGCAAGAAAAGCGTGAGCATGAGCGCATCAATGAGTATTCAACCGATACGACCAAAACACTGCTGTATGGCCTCAAAATGCAGGCCATTCTGTCACCGTCGATTGAATTCTTGACCGCCATAGGCTTAGTAATCGTCGTATTGTTCGGCGGTCAGGCCGCGCTTCAAGGGAAAATGGAGGTGGAAGACTTAGTAGCGTTCTTCCTCTATCTCAATATTTTCTACCAACCTATCACGCTGATGGCCCAAATGAATGAAATGCTGCACGTTGCGATTACAGGGGCACATCATGTCGTAGAAGTGCTGGACATCCAACCTGATGTAGATGATGCACCAAATGCCGTCGATCGGGGGCGCTTGCGCGGCGAAGTTGAATTTCAAGATGTGAATTTTCTCTACAACGAACATGTTGCCACCCTGAAAAATATCTCGTTCAAGGTACAACCCGGTCAAACACTGGCGCTGGTTGGCCCAACTGGCGCGGGCAAAACGACGATTGCCAGTTTGCTGCCGCGTTTTTACGATGTGGCATCCGGCATCATTACCATTGATGGCATCGACATACGTGAAATGACAATAAAGGGATTACGCTCAAACATCAGTATGGTGTTGCAAGATGTGTTCCTTTTTAACGGAACCGTACGTGAAAATATTCATTACAGCAATCTAGCCGCCAATGATGAGGATATTATTCATGCCGCTAAAGCAGCACACGCCCATGAATTTATCCTGTCAATGCCAGAAGGTTATGACACACATATTGGTGAACGTGGCGTAAAACTTTCCGGCGGGCAAAAACAACGTCTGGCGATTGCCCGGGCGGTGCTGAAAAACGCACCGATTCTTATATTGGATGAGGCAACATCTGCCGTTGATACTGAAACCGAAGCCGAAATCCAGGATGCACTCAACGAGTTGATGAAAGGGAGAACCTCAATTGTGATTGCTCACCGCCTATCAACGATTAAGAACGCCCACCAAATTATCGTGTTGGACAATGGGCAAATCGTCGAACAAGGTTGTCATCAAGACTTGATCTTCGGTCACGGACGTTACCAGCGCCTTCATGAAGCAAACGCCCGGATGAATTAACATAGCTGGTACGATCAGCCAGTCAGCACTTTGGGCATGCCGAATTAAAACTTGATTAAACATTTCCAGCGTGCTATAGTATTTTGGGTTCGACAATTTCATAGCTTGAACGTGCCCAAAAAGCACACATCAAGAGCGACGGAGGGATACGGCCCTGCGAAGTCGCGGCAACCCCCGAAGCATTGGGAAGGTGCCAATTCCGTCAGAGTTTAACTCTGGAAGATGAGCAGCCCGACTACGGTCACACACGCTTCTTCTGTTCCAGAGAAGCGTTTTTTGTTTTGGAGGAAAGCTAATGACGACAAAGGAACAGGTTCAGGTGAGTAACACCACGTTTATGAGTTCGCCCCATTATTTCTTCACTTCGGAGTCGGTTTCCGAGGGGCATCCCGACAAAATGTGCGACCAGATTTCGGATGCGGTGCTGGACGCAATTCTCGATCAAGACCCCAACGCCCGTGTGGCGTGTGAAACCGCCACGACTACCGGCCTCGTGCTGGTCATGGGCGAAATTACGACCAGCGCTTATGTAGATATTGAGAAGCTGGTGCGCCAAACGGTTACCGACATCGGTTATACCCGCGGCAAATACGGCTTTGATGCCGACACCTGTGCCGTGATTATCTCTATTAAGGAGCAATCATCCGACATCGCACAGGGTGTTGACCAAGCACTTGAAGCGCGAGAAGGTACGATGACCGAAGCCGAAATCGCCGCTACTGGCGCAGGCGACCAAGGGATGATGATCGGTTTCGCCTGTGACGAAACGCCTGAATTCATGCCGCTGACGATCTCGCTCTCGCACAAGCTGACACGCCGCCTCGCCGAATCCCGTAAGGCTGGCGAAATTGAATGGCTGCGACCCGATGCTAAGAGCCAAGTGACGGTCGAATACGCTTATGGCAAACCTAAGCGCATTGATACTATCGTCATCTCGACCCAACATGCCCCCGAAGTGAGCAACGAAGAAATCCGAGCAACAATCATTGATAAAATTATCAAGCCTGTTGTGCCAACCGAACTACTGGACTCCTCGACGCGTATTTTCATTAACCCCACCGGACGCTTCGTCACAGGTGGTCCGTTAGGTGACGCTGGTCTGACTGGGCGTAAAATTATCGTGGATACCTACGGCGGTGTGGCACGTCATGGTGGTGGCGCGTTCTCCGGTAAAGATCCGACGAAGGTTGATCGCAGCGCGGCTTACATGGCACGTTATATTGCTAAGAATGTGGTCGCTGCCGGTTTGGCGACTCGCTTCGAGGTGCAGGTATCCTATGCGATTGGCGTGGCGCAACCGACCTCACTGGCAGTCGAAACCTTCGGCACAGGCGTGATTTCGGAAGAACAAATTGTGGCGCTGATCCACAAATATTTCGATATGCGCCCTGCCGCCATCATCCGTGACCTAAACCTACGCCGCCCGATCTACAAGCAGGTCGCGGCTTATGGGCACTTTGGACGTAACGATCTCGATGTGCCGTGGGAAAAGACCGACAAGGCCGATGCCCTCCGCCGCGAAGCAGGTTTGTAATTTTCAAACCTCAGAGATACAGATAGAAAACAAAATCCCCACCAATGTGATGGGGATTTTGTTTAAAGTGGGCAAATAAAGAATTCAGATCTACAGACGGGCAATACGGAATCCCCAAAGATCATCTCCATAGCTGGGATGATAGCCATCACGATAATCAGCACGCAAGTGAACGCTGGTTCCGCTCGCCCATGATCCACCACGTAGTACCCGAACATCGTTTCCATCGAGTCGATTTTCATTTGTGTCATATTTCGTTAAACACCATTCCCAGACGTTACCACTCATATCGACCACGCCAAAAGGACTATCGCCCTTGTCTTTACCCTCGTATTTCAAGACGCTTGTTGTTCCTTGAGTATTAAAATTGCATCGCGCTTCATCAAAGTGGTCACCATATGGATACGACCAGCGGGTATCGCCTTGCGCTGCCCACTGCCACTGCTGTTCCGTTGGCAACGTAATGTTTTCGGCAGACAGTTCGCTTAACCACTGACAGAAAGCAATTACCTCGTACCAAGATACGCCCACAACTGGATAATCGGGTTTATTAAATTCTGCTTCATTCCAAAACCGTGGTTGTTGCCAATCCTCATTAAGTCGTTCTTGCCAGCCGTCTTTCGTCCACCACTTTTGCTGATTGTAGCCACCAGCACTAATGAAAACTGCAAACTGGGCATTCGTCACCGGGTATTTGGCAATTGCAAAGGCTGATACATCAAAATCGATTACTTTCATGGTAAACCCATCATTTTCACAATCCATTTCCCTTAAAGTCACACGCCCTGCCGGGACATCAATCCAATCAAATGGTTTGGGCATGAGTTCGATGGATGAAACACAATTCATGGTAAATCAAAACTTCCATTCAATAGAAAATAAGGATCAAGAATTCAATTTATATAGTGTACGGGTGTCAATCACACTTGTCATCGCTGCAACGGATCAAAACCGCGCTTGTTACCAGATATGTAGGAATCTACTGGTGCTAACATATCCGGCATAAATCAATGCTGTAATTAGTAAGGCACGCCCCAACAATACAGAACGTGCCGTAAACGTGTCTCTAAAAAACCGATCAAGCAGCATGGGCAGAAACAACAGACCAAACGGCAGCAAATAGCCCGGAAGTATCCCCGTGATAATGTAATAGGCAAACAGGACGATCAAGGCAGCAGAAATCAGCTTCAACAAAATCGCGCTCGTATGTGCGCCAAAGGTTGTCGTGAAGTTGCGGTCAGTCTGCAAATCGACCGCATAATCCCGCAGTTGTTGTTCAAGCTGTGCCGATAGCGATGTCAGCATAAACACCGATACTAATGCAGTATCTAAGCGCGTCCACGCTAGTTCAAGCAGCACTATACAAGCCAAAAATGGAAACGTCTGCACAAAAATCATGTGCATCAACAGATCGAAAACCGGGCGACTCTTTAGGCGCAGTGGAGGCGCGGAATAAGCCCAGATTGCCAGCAACCCACTGGTGACGACCATCATTCCCTTCAGCCCAAATTGTGCGAACAATAGCAACAGCCCAATACTAACTACACCGAAGAACACTGCCGCCTGCCGCCGTGTAACCCGACATTGCACAAAAAAGTTCTCCTGCCCTTTGGCGGCATCCTGACCATCAAAGGGAGCATCAAAATAATCATTGACCGCAAATCCCAGCCAATAACAAAATGCCAGAATGAATGGAATCTCAAGAAGTTCTGGCTTGAATGTGTTATGTATAACCAACACAACCATCCCAATGATGAGTGTAATTCCCCAAGCATCAAGGTGATTGAGCACGAGTCTGGGTAGGTGTTTGATTACCATTTCCACTTTGCTTCTATCCTTAAGGCGTTCGAGTAGCCAACTATATGATTCAACAGCACTCATTAAATGTCCATACGCCTTATGGTGCGAACAATCATGATTACTCTTGCAACGGATTGAAACCTCCGACGGTAAAAATCCATTTGCTCCTAAGCACAGGCGCGTTGTATAGTGAGAAATGCTTTTAGACACTACCCGCGAAGGAGCCACCCATGCGCGTTCTGAAAACAATCGGCAAATACTTTTGGCGATTTATGATTGTTTTTTCGTTCATTGTGAACATCATTCTGGTCGTGGTACTTCTCGTCCTCGGCCTGACCATTTTTGACATCAAAAAGAATATTGCCCAACCGCTGATTGAAGGATTGCACAGCAGCTTCGTCGGTTTGAACGATGCCACTATCGACTGGACTATTCCGGTGCAGGATACGATCCATGTTGATCGAGCCAACGCGCAACTGGAAACAAATATTCCTATCAATGTCGGCGAAACGATCGTAACGCTGACCCAACCCGTACCTCTAAACGTTGCCGCTAACATCAATCTACCGGGGGTAGGCAACCTGAGCAATGCCTCGGTCAGCCTTACACTACCTGCAGGCACGCGACTACCAGTGTCATTGGCTTTCGACCTGCCTGTACAGCAGGACGTAACCGTAAGCCTTGATGTACCCGTTGATTTGAAGGTTCGTGCTGTTATCCCACTTGACCAGACACAAATCCACGATCCAGTCGAAAACCTGCGCTTGTTGTTCGAACCGTTGGTGCGGGCGCTTGGTAATTTACCGGATGACTTCGGTCAGGTCGGGCCATTCGTCGGACAGATACTCAGTGGTAACGCGCCCAATTTGTTGGCAGATACCCCGTACAGCCAAAATCCGTGGCCGGGATATTCAACGACTGCGGGCACCAATTATCCTCTGTCAAACGCCGAAATACCTGCGAACAACTTGACTTCAACTACTGGCATCTTACCTATCGGCGGTATTCCACTTCTTGATGCAGGGGTGCGTCCTGACTTGTACCAAGATGGCAATACACCTGCCTCACTTAACGCCCAGACCATCAGCAATCTGCTCAATGAGGGGTTAAATCCCGCATCGTTTGATGGCTCCTATGCCGACACTGCCAATAGTCCATCTAAGCAGGCTAATGGTCAATCGCCCCTGCCAACTAATACAAATCCACCCCCTGAGAACGGACAACCCACTGGCGAAGTTCCTCCCACCGCGGTTCCCGGAGGTGGTGACCTAGGCATCGTCGCGACACCGGGAGGTTAGGTCAAAAATAGGGGTTTGTCGCGGGCAAACCCCTTGATTTATGAGAAATCGCTACATGCGGACTCTCTACAACGGTCTACTTTGACATATAATAAAGGGCGCAGGAAACCAACAATGCCATCGCGTGCACGGTAGAAGAGGATTGTATGACCAAGCCTGAAATTCGGCCTCCCATCTGTGATTATGAAGGTTCCAATTACCGCACCGAGTTTTGGGAAGGCAAAGGCCGCAACTACGAAGATCAGGTCGAACGCATTGCCCTGCGCCGTTTATTACCCAAACATGGACGACGACTATTGGAGTTGGGTGCGGGATTTGGGCGGTTGACAAGCGAATACAGTATGTACGATCAGGTGGTTCTGGTCGATTATTCTTTCTCACAGCTTCAATATGCACGGGAAAAATTTGGCGACAGTGAACGCTACATTTATGTGGCAGCGGATGCCTACCAACTTCCGTTCCGTGCAGGGATATTCGACGGTGCGACTATCATTCGTGTCATTCACCATATTGCGGATGTCAATGTAGCGTTACGACAGGTGCGGCGTGTCTTGACACCGGGTGGCAAGCTGATACTTGAATATGCTAATAAACGCAATGTGAAAGCCCTTTATCGCTATTCACGCGGTTTGCAATCGTGGGATCCAAATGATCTACAACCGGTGGAGTTTGTGGAACTGAACTTCGACTTCCATCCGTTGTACATGCACCAGCGCCTAGAAGGAGCGGGATTCACTACTCAACGGAGTATGCCCGTATCATTCTTCCGACTAGGTCTGCTTAAGGATCACCTGCCTTCTCGGCTGCTGGCTGGATTAGATGGCCTGCTACAACTTTCCGGATTGCACTATACGCCCAGTATATTCACGCTCAATACCGCTGTTGGCACATCGCCGGATAACATCGCAACTGATTCGATGTTTGTTGCGCCCGGTTCAGGCGATGAACTCGTCCGTCACGGGGACACGTTGGTATCGACCAATACCAATCAGCGCTGGGCTATCCGCGATGGGATTTACGATTTCAAAGCACCGATTGATGAGTAAGACATCAAATTTAGTTGCCTTCAGACAGACTAAGGTTAAGTTAAAGAGGTAATTCGCATGGAAGAAACACCCATACGCGTGGATGTTTGGTCGGATTTTGTGTGCCCGTGGTGCTTTTTAGCATCCACAAGCTTACAACGTCTGGAAGAATCACACGGCATCGAGATTATCCGGCGCGCGTATGAACTACGACCCAAAGGATCGCCTCCTATGCCAGTTGAATATCGCAAGCGCATTGAAGAGTCTCGCCCACAAATGGAGGCGATGGCGCTTGAACGCTATGACATCAAAATGAATGCAGGGCCATTCGGCATTGATAGTCGTCCGGGACTTATTGGCGCGAAATATGCAGAAGAGCAAGGAGCGGGCGCGGCGTATCACGATGCGATGTTCCGCGCTTACTGGCAAGAAGCCCATTCGATTGACCAACTGGATGTCCTGTTGGATGTCGCGGAAAGTATCGGTTTGGATCGGGATGCTTTCGCCGAAGCATTAGATACCCCTGCGTATTTACACCTTGTTTTGGCAGACATCACTCAAGCTCAAGCGATGGGTTTGCAAGGTGTTCCAGCGATGATATTCGCGGGTAAGTATCTGGTCAGCGGCGCACAACCTTACGATGTGTTGAAGAAGGTTGTCGACGATGTCCAAACGCGGTTGAAAGCCCCTATCTAGCCACAGTGAAATCTTAAAACACTTCGCAATATAACAACCTCTAGACAACAAGAGGGTACATCTTTGAGTACTCTCTACAGATTTAGAATATGTCACCGTCAATAAAGGTTTAGCGCATCCGGATTGATTCGGAAAATGCATAAATTGCTGCAAAATTTGCAGTTGTTGCACAATTTCCGCTGAATTTGCGGGCGGGACGCTCGCGTACTGCCGCCAACTGGACATTTTGGGGCGGCGGGAGGGCCGGTCAAGTCCGCTGAAATGACACAAATGCCGCGGGGAGTCCGGTCAATGCCACC
>JBBSBS010000222.1:0-10343 GCA_038251045.1 Aggregatilineales bacterium
AGTTATCCCAGTCAAATAAGATCCCAGTCTGCGCCTCAACTCGCCCTCCGATTACAGCATCACCTAATTTGCCGAGTTCTGCTCCGAGTTGGCTAACCTCGCGGAAAACGCGTGTATCCGATCTGCCGGAATGTTCGATCACAGCACCATGTAATTTCTCGCAGCCACCCCGTCCGCGCCGCCATTGAAAATAAAGCACCGAATCTGCCCCATGCGCCACCGCCAGATAACTCCACAGGCGCAAAACACCCGGTCGCTTCAGTGCATTAATCGTCTGCCAGTTCTGGCTGCTCGGTGTTTGCTCCATCAGTAAAAAGGGTTGACCGTCTTTCAGACCCCGGTGTGTGTCATGCATAAAAGCAATTTCACCCGGCGATTGATTGGGCTTTGGGTAACAATCCCACGCAATAATGTCCATTTCTTTCGCCCAACGTCGGTAGTCAAGCGGTTTATACGCGCCCATCAGGTTTGTTGTAATCGGAATATGCGGTGTGATTGCCCGCACAATATCCCGTTCATTCTGATAGCATCCAATCTGGCTTTCAGTCATAAAACGGAAATAATCAACGTTTAACCCGTGTGTTAATGTTTCGCTTCCCTTGCGCGGTGGCATGATTTGCGACCAGTCCGTATAAGTATGGCTCCAAAAAGCCGTCCACCAACGTTGGTTAAGTTCATCGAGACTCCCATATTTCTCTTGTAGCCAGTCTCGAAAGCGTTCCGCACACGTTTCGCAGTAGCACCAACCGTCGTATTCGTTGCTAATGTGCCACAAAATAATGGCTGGGTGATCTTGATAGCGTTCGGCTAACTTTCGCGCCATCTCGCCGCTGAGCCGCCGGTAATCAGCCGAATTCGGGCAGTAATTGGTTCGTCCGCCGTGTCCATTGCGGATGCCCGTTTCACCTGCTCTCAAAACTTGCGGGTACTTTTGCGATACCCACGCAGGCTGTGCAGCGCTCGGTGTCGCTAGAATCGCTTTGATGCCATGTGCGTCTAAACCATCAAGGACTTCATCTAACCAGTCAAAAGTGAACCGATCTTCAGCCGGTTGCAGCGATACCCAGCTAAATACACCGACTGTTGCCACCGTAACGCCTGCCTCTTGCATCAGCCGGAAATCTTCTTGCCAGACCTCCCTCGACCATTGTTCCGGATTGTAGTCGCCGCCATGCCAAATAAACGGTGCTTTTGAAGAAAAAGCTGTGCTAATTGTCGCCATATTTATATTTCCAATGTGGATTTATAGGATTTTTGGCTAGAGTATCACCTTGCCAGTGAAATGACAAAATTGCTCCTCCCAATTGCATTGTCCGGTTCTGCGGAAGTCTCTCCGTGTCTCACGCACAGGCTTTGATGACGCAAAATCTGCGCTCTGATGAAAAATATCGAACTAAGGGCTAAAATCTACAGGAAATAAAGAGGTGCGATATGAGAAGCAAAAATAGTGTATTTTTACTGATTGGCCTATTAGCAATAATTATATTGATTACACCACGGGTTGGTATTACAGGCATCCTGCCGCGCCTATCGGCGGCGGACACTGCCAATATTGACATTAATCCCATCGACAACCTGAGTCCGGATTTTATCATGGGTGTCGATATTTCCATGCTCAAACAGATTGAAGACAGTGGCGGGAAATACTACGTCAACGGCGTAGAAACGGACTGTCTTGCCATTCTTAAAGATCATGGTGTTAATTGGATAAGGCTCCGGCTCTGGAATGATCCGACTGATGCGCAAGGAAATTTTCTTGGCGGCGGAAACAATGACTTAGATAGTACCGTTGCGATGGCGACCAGAGCCAAACAGATGGGCTTTAAGCTGCTGCTGGATTTCCACTATAGCGACTGGTGGGCTGATCCCGGCAAGCAAAATATGCCGAAGGCGTGGACTACACTGGAAATGGAAGACCTGAAAAAGGCCGTCTATAGTTACACCGCCGGGGTAATTCAGATGCTGGTTGAGGCAGGAGCCATGCCGGACATGATTCAGATCGGCAACGAGGTCAATGGGGGTATGCTTTGGCCCGCCGGTAAGACGTGGAAACAGGGAACCGAAGTCATTGGCGGTTACGACGGGTTTGCGGATTTGTTGAAAATGGGTATTCAAGCTGTTCGGGATACCGATCCAAATACTAATGATCTCCAAAAAAGAACCAAGATCGTCATCCATCTTGCCAATGGGGGAGACAATAAGCTGTATCGCACCGTGTTCGATGCCCTCACGCAGAGAAATGTGGAGTTTGATGTCATCGGGCTGTCCTACTACCCTTATTGGCATGGCGCTTTGGATGACCTTAAGAGCAATATGAAGGACATTAGTGAACGCTACCACAAAGATGTTGTTATTGCAGAAACGGCTTATGCCGTTACGTTAAACGACAAAGATGGTTTCCCGAATCTTTTTGGCAAAGGTGAACAGAATTTAGGTGGTTACAAAGCCACAGTTCTGGGGCAGGCTACTGCAATTCGGGACATCATGGAAGCGGTGGCACAGGTGCCTAACGGCAGAGGGCTAGGCATTTTCTACTGGGAACCGGATTGGATCCCGGTGGATGGCGCGGGATGGAAAACAGGAGAAGGGAATGCTTGGGAAAATCAGGCGATGTTTAGTTTTAATGGCGAAGCACTGCCGTCAATGAATGTTTTCAATTTAGTCATACCGGGTCGTGGCAATGTTTCTCATACCGCAACCATCGCTCGGACTTATCCTTCACAGATCGACGTTACGTTGGGCGAAACGCCAATACTTCCGTCAACGGTCAAGGCAGCATACAGCGACGATTCAATCAGAGATGTGCCGGTCACTTGGGAGGCGACGGATGCATCGGCATTCGCGAAAGGTGGAGAAGTTACGATATACGGAACTGTGAAAGGCATGGATTTGAAGGCAATAGTCAGTATTACCGTGTCCACCCAGAAAAATTATGTACCGAACGCGGGGTTTGAAACTGGCGAATTGACTCCGTGGACAATTGAAGGGGATTCTGATGCTGGCGATATAAGCAAAGAAGCCTCAAATATCCACGCAGGCACTTACGGACTCCATTATTGGAAGGGCGAACCATTTGCCTTTACAGTTTCCCAGACGGTTACGGATCTACCGAATGGTACTTATACTTTGAGTGCGTGGATTCAGGGTGGCGGCGGCGAAAAATCCTTGCAGTTGTTTGTGAGTGATTACGGCGGGAATCCTTTGACGGCTGATATTGTGAATACTGGATGGTTGGTATGGAACACGCCGACCATTCCAAAGATCAACATTACAGATGGAAAGTGTACCATTGGTCTAAAAGTTGTTTCGGATGGCGGTAGCTGGGCCTTCCTTGATGATGTGTCACTTGTAAAGATTGATTAACCGCGTCTGACGCGCGAGGATGTTGTACAGTGTCAGATCAGAGCGATCGCAAATGTGCGTCTTGTGCTGTTCACTAACTTGAAAAGTAGTTCGCCTGCAAATGCTCTTACCTCAGCTTGGCGGAGGGGGAGGAGCAATAAATAGGTAATTACAAGAAGTCCAGCGCCGAGTTCAAGCAAAAATTGTAGAATTTCCTGCGAAGGGGAGGGATCTACTCAGTGTTTTTTCACACCTCATCTCAAACCCGTTCAAAACACAAAGTTGGCGGCGGCATGTTGAGGTACTTATACTTGATCAATGACTACTCCAATTTTAGCCACTAAATTGTATGTTCCCGCACATCGGACTAAGGCGGTTTTCCGTACCCGCCTAATTGACCGACTGAATGAGGGACTTCAGGGTAAACTGACCCTCATCTCGGCTCCCGCCGGTTTTGGGAAAACGACGCTGGTCACCGAATGGGTTGAGGAAATCAAACGACCAACCGCTTGGCTGTCACTGGACGAAGGGGATAAAGACCCCACACGTTTTCTAACCTACCTTGTTGCGGCTCTACAGATGATTGCACCGACAATCGGAGAAGGTATATTAGGCTTGCTCCAATCCTCTCCGCCCGTGCCCGCTGAATCAATTCTGCCAGCATTGCTCAATGAAATCGGCACTTTAGCGAACAATTTCGTCCTTGTGCTTGATGACTACCACCTGATTGATGCCGAGCCGATTGACAAAGCGTTAACCTTTTTACTTGAGCACTTGCCACCGCAGATGCACGTGGTCATCACGACCCGCGAAGACCCCCGGTTACCCGTAGCCCGATTACGTGCTCGCGGTCAATTAACCGAGTTGCGCGCCGCTGACCTGCGTTTTTCTCTTCCGGAAGCCGCTCAATTTCTCAACGAGGTCATGCATCTGAGCTTGTCCGCAGCAGACATTGCCTCATTGGAGACGCGTACCGAAGGTTGGATTGCCGGTCTCCAACTGGCATCCCTCTCTATGCGAGGGCGCGATGACATGACCCAATTTGTCAGAGCATTCGCCGGAGACAACCGCTACATCGTGGATTATCTGGTTGATGAGGTCCTGCAGCGTCAGCCCGAACAGGTACAGAGCTTTTTACTTCAGACTGCTATTCTCGACCGGTTGAATGGTTCACTGTGCGATGCCGTCACCGGTCAGCAGGAGAGCAGCGCGCGGTTGGAGACATTGGAGCGAGGCAACTTCTTTGTCGTTCCGCTGGACGACAAACGCCATTGGTATCGCTATCACCACCTCTTTGCCGATGTTCTCTATGCGCATTTGATGGAAAAGCAACCTGATCAGCTATCCATGCTGCATCTGCGTGCCAGTGAATGGTACGAGCATCATGGATTGACCTCTGATGCGATCCAACATGCGCTGACAGCCAAGGATTTCGAGCACGCTGCGCGCCTAATCGAGCTGGTAGTGCCAGCCTTACGCCGGAACAGACAGGATGCCACGCTGCTGGGATGGCTCAAGATGCTCCCTGACACAGTGCTCCAATTCCGACCGGTGCTCAGTGCTAATTATGGCGGGGTGTTACTGGCTCGCGGTGAGCTCGAAGACGTTGAAGCTCGCCTGCGGAATGCCGAACAGTGGCTGGACTTGACCGCAGACGTGAGTAAACGATCGGACTCCACGACGGGTGAGAGGGTTGTCGTGGATGAAGAGGCATTTCGCTTGCTCCCGGGTTCGATCGCTGTCTGGCGTGCCGGATTGGCTCTGGTGCTGGGTGATGTGGCCGACACTGTTAAATACGCCCGACTAGCGCTTGAACTTGTCCCTGAGGATGACCATCTGGTGCGAGGAGGGGCTGCGGGGCTCCTCGGGCTGGCATATTGGGCGATAGGGGATCTTGAGGACGCACACAGGACGTTTTCAGATGGAATGGGGAGCGTACAGAAGGCCGGGCACCTCTTTGACACACTCAACGGCGCAATCGCTCTAGCGGATATACGGATTTCGCAAGGTCGTCTCCATGAGGCCATGCGTACCTATGAACGAGGGTTGCAGCTTGCGATGGAGCAGAGTGAGCAACTCCTGCGGGGAACGGCAGATTTACATGGAGGCATGAGTGAACTCTACCTTGAGCATAACGATTTGCTTGCCGCGACACAGCGCCTGCTGATCAGCAAGGAACTGGGCGAGCAAACAGGGTTCCCGCAAAATCGGTCGCGTTGGAATGTTGCGATGGCTCGAATACGGAAATCCGAGGGAGATCTGGACGGTGCTCTCGACTTGATCCAAGAGGCGGAACGCCTATATGTAAGTGACTTTTTCCCCAATGTACGTCCTGTCGCGGCGTTGAAAACACGGGTGTGGGTCGCACAGGGGAGGTTGGGCGAAGCCTTCGGTTGGGTGCGTGAGAAGGGTCTGTCTGTCGAGGACGACCTGAGCTACCTGCGTGAGTACGAGCACATTACAATGGCTAGAGTGCTCTTAGCGCACTATCAGAGCGACCATGCCGACCACACCATTCTTGAAGCCGTGAGATTCCTGGAACGACTTCTGCAAGCGGCGGAAGTAGGTGAGAGGACGGGAAGCGTCATCGAAATCCTAGTGTTGCAGGCGCTTGCATACCAGACGCAGGGCGACGTCTCTGCTGCGCTTATAGTGGTGCAACAGGCACTGAAGCTGGCTGAGCCGGAAGGCTACGTCCGGATATTTGTGGACGAAGGCTTACCCATGAGAATCCTGCTGGAAAAAGCCGCGAAACAGGGAATCATCCCGAACTATGTTCGTAGACTTCTGACAGCCTTTGGCAAGGCTGATGACAAACCGCCTGTCAACCAAATGTTGGTCGAGCCACTGAGCGAACGTGAGTTGGACGTGCTTCGGCTGCTCGGAACTGACTTAGATGGTCCGGATATCGCCCGCCAACTCATTGTGTCCTTGAACACCATCCGCACCCACATCAAAAACATTTACACCAAGCTCGGCGTGAACAACCGTCGGGCGGCGGTTCGCCGGGCAGAGGAACTCGATTTGTTCTAACGAACCCGCAAACACCGCCCCGGCAGAATTGTCTTATCATGTGCCGGAATTTTCCTTCATCATCACATCTTCCCAATTAACTAATCACCACATCAATCACCATATGTGGTGATGCCTGCTCACCACATTTACTTGTATCTTCTCTCTTAAGAAAGGAGCGTAGACAACGACCTAGAGAGTCAACATGCAAGAGGCACAGAATGAGTACAACACCCGCATCAACTGAAGATCATCACGAACCCGGACATTACGAGATACGCATCAAGGGACATCTTGATAACCGCTGGGCTGACTGGTTTGAAGGGCTGACCATCACACTAGAGGACGATGGCGAGACCTTATTGACCGGCTCAGTGGTCGATCAGGCCGCGTTACACGGATTGCTCAGGAAAGTGCGTGATTTAGGAATGCCCTTAATCTCGGTCAAGAGAATTGAACCCGGACAGACAAATTCGTCAGAGATCAAGTCTTAACCGAATCGTTACCGTCAAAAAAGGAAGCCGACAAATGAATACCATCCATCAGACCGCATTTAAAGAAGGAAACCAGCAAATGAATACCAACCGTCAGACAACGATCAAGGAGAGCAAAATGACCATAACAAGCCAGAAACTTATCCGTTGGGCAGGCTTATTTGCAATGATAGCTGGGATCATTTACACGGTCATTCAGCCTATCCACCCGCCTGACGCTCTTTCGTCAGTCACGACCAGCGCATGGGCCATCATCACCCCTGTGAAAACCGCTATGGCAATGCTCTTCCTGCTCGGCATTACGGGGATCTACGCAAGGCAAGTGAGAGAGACTGGTTGGCTTGGTCTGGTCGGTTTCCTCCTGCTTATCGTCAGTTGGGCGCTCAATTTGGCCTATATATTCGCCGAAACCTTTATCATTCCGCTGTTGACGACCACATCACCGACATTCATTGATGGCTTTTTCGGGATCGTCAATGGTCACCCTGTCGAGACTAACCTCGGAGCTCTCCCCGGTATATTTGCGCTTGTGGGGATCACATACATGCTTGGAGGACTGCTGTTTGGCGTCGCTACGTTCCGCGCTGGCATCCTGCCGCGCCGGGCCGCCGGCTTGCTTGCTGCCGCTTCCGCGTTGACCCCTTTGGCTGCGCTGGTCCCTCACGAACTCCAGCGGTTAGCAGGAATGCCGGTGGGAATCGCTCTGGCTTGGTTGGGATATGCGCTCTGGTCGGAATGGCGAGAGAAAGCATCAGAAACCTTGCCGGGCAAGGTGAGCCCCCAGTTCAGCCAAGCCGGAGCCGAATAGTTTCGTTGGAAACTGCAATGAGTGGACAAGCGGCTATCCGCCCGCTTGTCTCACTATGTACACATTTGCCATCCTATCAATCACTACATTAAAAGGAAAATTACATGACTTCAAATGCACCACATCGTAGAACGGAAATATTGGTGGCTTCCCTGTGGCTGCTCACAGCCTTTGGCGCAATAGCCGGCACTTTTCTTATGGAGAGTGTTCTAAATGCTCCAGATTATCTGACCACGACTTCCCCCAAGAGCACAACCGTAATCGGCGGCATGCTCCTCTGGTTGATCAACGATTTTGGCATTGTATTTATCGGGCTGCTGATGTTTCCGATTTTGAAGAAGAAGAGCGAAAGCATGGCTCTAGCATATCTGAGCATGAGAATATTTGAGGCCATATTTCTGATTGTTGGCGTAATCGTCGCCATGATGCTCATACCATTAAGTCAGGCATTCATCAAGGCAGGGGCAACGGATGCCAGCACTTATCAAGCTTTAGGCTCGGTGCTTAAACAGGCAGAGTATTGGTTCATGACACCCATGCAGTTAATTCCGCTTGGTTTGGGGGGTATGATTCTTACCTCGATGCTGTATCAAACAAAACTCGTTCCGAGGATTATTTCGGTAGTCGGTTTTATTGGCTACGGCTTACTGGTGCCAAGCGGCGTACTTATCCTGCTGGGTGTATTGGATACCTTGCCCGGCGCTCCGGGATCGCTTTTGGTTATTCCGGTTGCAGTTTTTGAAATCATCCTGATGCCGATATGGTTGTATACAAAAGGATTCAATGGTTATGCAAGCGCTTCCGAACCGGCGCAAACAGCAACAACCCCTCTTCTGAGCGTGGCATAGATACCTGTTTTAGTGCGGGAAGGCTGGCAATACCCTATCAAGCTTGTCAAGAGTAACATGCCTCGTCCGATATTAAGCATCTCGTAAAACAATCCACCGTGAGGATGATGAGAAATCATTCTCCGGGTGGACGGTTTCTGCGGCATTCAGCGGGAAAATGATAGTTAGGGTGTATTTGTTTGTACATTATTGCTTTAGTTATGTATTAGTTGGATTGAAGGAAGAGAGGACGCTATGAAAAAAGCCCGACGAATGGCTAGTGTGGGCGTCCTGTTATTGATAGCAGGCTTCTCGCTGCTGCTGCAATCACAGGTACTTGCGCAAGATGCTGCTCCTGAGGCTACGCCAGAGCCTTATATGGGAATGGCGGGTCCTATAGATGGGGATCCGCAATATCTGGCAGATATTTACCATGCGTGGTCGGGATCTGCTCATGCGGACACTAGTGCCGAAGCGTTTATGCATTGGGATAGTGAAGGGGCGATACCCGAAACCTGTGCCCGCTGTCATTCTACACCCGGCTACATTGACTTTGTTGGTGGTGATGGATCTACCGCTTTCAAGGTTGATGCTCCAGCGCCAATTGGTACGGTAGTCACCTGTGACGCGTGTCATAATGGTGCGGCGGCTCAGTTAACGAGTGTTACTTTCCCGTCCGGCGTGACAATTGATGATGTCGGTAAATCAGCACGATGTATGCAATGTCATCAAGGGCGTGCATCCACCGAATCGGTGAATGCTGCTATCGAGAAGGCTGGATTGATGGAAGACGGTAATCAGGTCAGTGCTGATCTTGGCTTCATCAATATCCATTACTTCGCAGCCGCAGCCACATTGTATGGTGGTGAGGCACGTGGTGGTTATCAATATCCAGACAAGTATTACCAACAGCGGAATATGCATGCTGAAGGTTTGAATACGTGCGCGGATTGCCATGACCAGCATACGCTTGAAGTGCGGGTGGCTGTATGTGCCGACTGCCATGAAGATGTCGAGACAAAAGATGATCTGCGTTACATTCGAATGAATGGTTCGGGTGCAGATTATGACGGTGACGGTGATACGCTTGAAGGTATCGCCGATGAGATCGCCGGTATGCAAGAGTTGGCTCTTCAGGCTATCCAAAGCTATGCGAGGGATGTGTCCGGGACACCGATTGCTTATTCACCAGATGCGTATCCGTACTTCTTCGTTGACACGAATGATAACGGTGAGGTCGATGCTGATGAAGCGACAGGTGCCAATGGTTATAAGGCGTTTACGGCGAATTTGCTGGAAGCTGCCTACAACTATCAGGTGTCGGTGAAAGATCCGGGCGGGTTTGCTCACAATCCGAAATACCTCATTGAGCTGCTCTACGATTCGACTGAATCGTTGAACGCAAGTCTTAAAGAGCCAGTTGACCTGACAACCGCGAGCCGTGACGATGTAGGTCACTTCTCGGTTGTTTCAGAACCGTTCCGTCATTGGGACGCAGAAGGCGAAGTACCCGCGACTTGTACGCGCTGCCACACAGCGGGTGGGCTGCCTTTCTATCTAGAAAACAATGTAACTATCAAGTCTGAACCTTCGCAGTCGTTGACGTGCTCGACGTGCCATGAGGTAAAGAACGACTTTGAGGTTTATGCAGTTGATCAGGTTACATTCCCAAGTGGTGCGAAGGTATCGTTTGGTGAAGGTAATGAAAACAATCTGTGTATCTCATGTCATCAAGGGCGCGAGTCAACCGTGAGCGTGAACGCGGCAATAACGAAGTCGAAGGCAGGGGCAGATGATGTTACACCTGATTTGGCTTTCAGAAACGTTCATTACTTCGCTGCGGGTGCCACTCTGTTTGGC
>JBBSBS010000223.1:0-10325 GCA_038251045.1 Aggregatilineales bacterium
CGCTGGCAGCGAGTATATTCGGCGCTGTTGGACTGAACGCCACCTCATCGATGTTCTCTTTAGTCAACAACTTCGGGATAGGGGTTCCAAGGGTCATGTTTAATAAATAGACACCTTGATTGGTCGCCAGAGCAATGGTGTGTCCATCGGACGACCACGCTATATCACGGATTTCGGCACGTATAACCATTGCGCCAGCAGGTGGAGGGACGGGTTCGACAAAGTAATCACTGCCCTTGGCCTCCGCTGTCCAGCCGACCTTATCATTATAGACGATCCCTACCCAAAGGTAGCCCTGCGCACAAGTACCGGTTTGGTAGACAAAAAATACGTCATCACCGGGAATGGTATCCTCCAAGCGAGCAGATGGGGAGGGTTCGTCGCGCATCCGGTTCGATGTGCCGGACGTGACCTGCCCAAGTTGATAAGGAACCAGCCGCGAGGGCGGGCAATTACCCTGCGCAGAGGTCGTGCTAACGATGCCTGACAGGAGCAGAATAACCAGCGTGTAGGTGCGTAATTTTCGCATTGCGTTTTCCTTGAGAGGTTGAGCGCATGTTATGCAAGTAAGTAGGTGCGCACGAAGAAAATGATGGTCATCAAGAGACCTACAACGATGACAAACTGACGGACGCGCACGGGGTTAATCCGTTGGGCGTAGGTCGCGCCGGTATATCCGCCGATGATGGCTCCACCGACCATAACGACGGCTTGAGGCCAGTAAATTACGCCCGTCAGTACAAAAAGTAAAACCGCAATGCCGTTGATGACCGTCGCCATCAAGGTTTTGATGCCATTCATGCGGTGGATGTTATCCATACCCATCAAACCGAAAGCCGCCAGCATCATAATGCCGATGCCACCGCCAAAAAATCCCCCATAGACTCCGATAATGAATTGGAAGCAGATGACCAATATGCGCAAGGTAGATTGTGGCAGCGCGGTATTAGCCATTTTGCCGCGAACGGAGGCGCTGATGCGTTTGCTGAAGGCGAACAACAAGGTTGCCAAGAGCAGAAGAAAGGGTAACAAACGGGCAAAGGTATTTTGGGGTGTTTGCAGGAGAATGATGGCACCGATTGTGCCACCGAGCAAACTGGCTATCAACAGCGGTACTAATCCGGCACGTTCGGCAGCGATTTCGTTACGGTAGGCGCTGACGCTGGCGACTGTACCGGGCCAGAGGGCAATGGTGCTGGTGGTATTGGCGTTAATGGGTGGGACACCGCCGAAGATCAAGGCTGGATAGGATATAAAACTGCCACCTCCAGCGACCGAGTTCAATGCGCCAGCCAACATGGCGGCGATGAAAATAACGATGGCGTTCAACAAAGTCATGATGTGGCATATCCATTTAGTAAAGTGAAATAGAGGTTCAGTATAACGCGCTCGCTTCTTTCCACCTAAGTCCTAGGGTTTGAATAATTCCCATAACTGTTCAATTAAGCTGCGATCACGTGTGAAAATGTGGATTAGAGCGGTGGTCAGCAGGAAGGCTGAAACGATGAGTACCCACATAAGGGGTGTAGGGGGAACAAAGTCGAAAAATTGAGGGACAATAAAGGGCGCTAACATGGTGAGGAATGTGAGCACCGTGCCGAGGAGCATAATGCGCCAGCGAGGGGCATAGGTGCGCGGCTCGAACAGTTCTACGCCGCACGTATTCCAGAAAATCAATGTACCAAAGAGGGCAATGAACATGGTGATGACACTACGGGCCAGGGCAACGTTGGTATCGCCTGCGTAGTAGATTACCACATATAGCAAAGCCATAATTACCGCCCCAATCGTGCCACTGATGATGACATACTCCAAGACATCCTTGCGAAATTTCGCCATGTGCTTGGGTCGAATGATTTTGAAGGCGATGAGGGTGGCAGGTATGTTGACCGTTCCCAGCGTGACCCAACTAATTTGGGCGGGACTGGTGGGAAATGGTAAGGCCATGAAGCCCACGAAGAAGATGAGCACGATGGTGTAAAAGTTTTTCGACAGAAAGAGTTTAATGCTGCTGAAGATGGTCTGGGTAATTTCCTTGCCTTCGGCAAAGGCTCTGGGCAAGGTGGACATGGCATTGTTGAGCAGCACGATTTCCGCCACATCTTTGGCGATTTGGGCACCGTCGTTCATGGCAATGGCGAGATGGGCTTCTTTGAGAGCCGGTACATCATTTACGCCGTCGCCAACCATCGCTACGTAGTGTCCTTCATATTTAAGGGCAGCGATAATGCGGCGTTTGGTTTCTGGCTCGATGCGGGCGAATAAATCGGCATTAACGACGGCTGCCCGTATTTCTTCGTCGTTCATCGATTCCAGTTGGTCACCGGTATACGCCTTGCGAATAACCATTCCAGAGGCAGTGGCAATTGATGTGACCGTTTCGAGATTGTCACCGGAAATTACTTTGAGGGCGACATTTTGCTGGCGAAATGCTTGCAACGTATCTTGAATATCCGGCCTAATCTGATCCGTCAATACAATGAGCGCCAGTGCATCCGAAATTCCTTCCAGTTGTCCATCTACAGGCAACTGAGGGGCGTGGGCGAAGGCTAACACGCGCAAACCTTGCTCGGTTAGTGTCCGAGCTTTTTGAGCGGCCTCAGCATGTTTCTGGCTATCAATAATGCGTTCGGGTGCGCCGAGGATATACGTTTCATCAGCGAAACTGACGGCTCCCCATTTGCGACTGGAGCTAAAAGGAATTTCGGCTAGTTTGGTGGGGGTTGATCCGTTTAGAGCGACCTGAGGCAGTACATCAGCGATGGCAGAGGCGGTGCGATTTTTATAGGATAGGCTTCCGGTATAGAGCCGGAGATTGGCCTGTAATTCCAACAGCGGGCGATTATTCAACGGGATAATCTCGCTAACGGTCAATACGTTACGCGTGAGTGTTCCCGTTTTATCGAAGCAGAGTACGGTGACGTTTGCCATTGACTCGACGGCGTTCACACGCTGGATGAGTGTTTGGAAACGGCTGATGCTAATTGCGCCGATGGTTAGTGAGAGGATAGCCGTCAGTACCAGACCCTGGGGCACGATGCTGCTGACAAATACGACCAGACTGCGAACAATTTCGAGCGCCGTTAGATTGGATAGATAACCGGCAAGCCACAGCATTGGCAGCACAATCAACATGATAATGATGGCAATCTGCACCAAGGCTGCCAAACGGCGCTGGGTAGGGGTCAATACATTTTTGTAGACCTTAGCAATGGTGGACAGGGTGTTGATGGTGCTGTTTTTGCCGACGCGGGTGACGACCATGATCCCGGTGCCAGCGATGCAGAATGAACCGGATTGTACGTCGCTGCCCTGATCTTTGAACACGGCATCCGACTCACCGGTAAGCTGCGACTCATCCATTTCCAAGCTGTCGCTGTGGAGTATTCGCCCATCGACGACCAGACGATCACCGGGTTCAATGGGAATAACATCATCTTTGACGATGGCATGGATGGGCACACCCACCAACTGTCCATCGCGCCAGACGGATATGTCTTGAGCTGCTAAGGCTGCCAGTTGGTCGAGCTTGCGCTTGGCGCTAATTTCCTGAAACATGCCGAGGATTGAGTTGGTAACGACGCTGAATCCGGCGAAAATTGCTGTCGAATAATCCTGTAAGGCAAAGACAACAATCATCAGTAAGAAGAAAACGACGTTGAAAATATTGAGGATGTTGTCGCGCAGGATTTGCCAGTAACTACGCCCAACACGGGCTTTAAACGCATTGCTTTCGCCGCGCTGGACGCGCTCCGCGACCTCAGCAGTAGTTAGACCTTTTGGGGACAATGGATGAGAGGCCAATGGATGGAGACTCCTGCTCTAAGATATTCAATTTATCATACCAGAGATTAGGATGCCGAAAAAGCAAAGCCGCATTGAGGTTTGGCAAACTAAGTCAAGGCTTGAAGACTGCCCCACCCATTGCTATAATCTTGAATATCAGGCTCCGTAGCTCAATTGGCAGAGCAGCTGACTCTTAATCAGCGGGTTCTGGGTTCGAGTCCCAGCGGGGTCATACATGGGAAAAAGCGACTTAAAAGTGGGTCGCTTTTTTTATGTTCTCCCTCAAATGGGATTCAAGTCCCGTTGGGTATGCACGCGGGAGGATTAACCTTTGCGCGATCCCTTCCCGCCGACACAGCTCAGCAATGGTCTCTTCACCACGCAGGCCTTCCAGCACAATGCGGATCTTTTCCTCAGCATTATGCTGTCGTCGGGTCTGACGACGGATGTCTTTGCTGGTCGCTTCGGCGGATACTTTCTGGCCCATTTCTTCGCTCCTTTTATGCTATCCAATGGGTGGAAAGTCTCCTCTGTTTTAGCCTATCCCCGTGTCCGAGTCAGTCTGAAACGGAACAAGGCGGTTCAATGGCGGCAGAATAGTTATCATCAAAAATATCAGATAGACGCTAAAGATCACGACTTGCTCAGGAATGCTTGCATTCGCTTTCCAACCTCTTTGATGTGTTTGCTTAGTAAACTGACAGCTTGTTTTTTATTGCCTGTTTGAAGTGCATCTAGAATAGCTTGGTGTTCAGCAATTGAGTGATCCCGGTCAAACAACCCCACTCCAGTATATAGGCGGGAAAGCTGTAAATGGACATTTAAGTCATCCCATGCATCCAATAGGAAGCTGTTATTGCCCAATTTGACTAACGCATAATGGAACTGATAATCGAGCATCATGTAGTCTCGAAAATCATCATATATTTTCCCATCAGAACTTTCCACCATTTGACGTATCAAAGCAGTCACTGATTCAATGACTTCTTCTGTTATTGATGCTTCAGCAAGGGCGTAAGTTTCCAATAAGTGGCGAACATCAAACATTTGGCCTAATTCGTCAGGGGTTAGGATATTCGCTACCACAAATCCATGATTGGTTTTTTGCGTTACCAGTCGTTCACCGTGCGCCCGCATTAAAGCCTCTCGCACCGGCGTATTACTCATATTCAGCTGCCGTGCCAAACTATCAATGCTTATTGATGCGCCCGGTTGAAAATCTTGATTGATAATGGCATCGAGTAATGTGTTATAGGCAATATCAGTCAAAGATAAATATTGCTGCCGCTTTAGGCTTTTATAATTTGCATTTCCCGACCTGTCTACCATTTGAATAACTCCAGAATACTCCAGAAAAAGTACTTCGTCCTTACTTGTAACTGTTAAATATATCGCACTTCAGCTAGCCAATCAGTGAAAGTGGTTTTTGGCTCAAGCGCACTTCGTTTTTGATTAGATCATATCTAATGTTTGACAATCGAAGTGAATTATGGTAGTTTCATGCATCATGCACGATATATGATACATGTAAGGTTTAGAGTTGTCCAATTAGTGAAAGGAGTACAGCATTTCACAGAAGGTCGTTCATCGTCGCAAAATTTAACTTTGACTTTATGGAGCATTATTATGAAAGTCTTTAAATTGCCTCTTTTCCTAGTGATTCTAATGTTGCTTGTCGTGGGCATGGGTACAACCACCGCACAAGACAAGCCGTACGCTGGTGTGACAGTCCGTATCCTCAGTTTTGATGGACCGGCAGTCACAGAACCCCTTTTACGACGTGGCCCAGATTTCGAAGCCTTGACAGGCGCAAAAATTGAGGTGACCACAGTTCCATTTGCCGATCTCTTTAATAAAATTCAGACGGATCAAGCCACAGGCACAAATAGCTATGATGCTTTCATATTGGCTCCTCAGTGGCATGCTGATCTGATTGTCCCCGGTTATCTCGAAAACTTGAGTGACCGTGTCGCCAATGATAAGGATATTCAGTGGGATGATATAAGCCCCTTCTTCCGGAACTTCATCTCAAGTTACGATGGGAGTGTTTACACCATCCCCTTAGATGGTGATCTGCACACTGTTTACTATCGCACTGATGTGTTTGAGGATGCCGGCCTAACCCCTCCCAAGACTTGGGAAGAATACCTGACCGTCGCCGCTACACTTAATGGCAAGGATTTGAATGGCGATGGCACACCGGACTACGGTTCGTGCATCCCCAAGAAACGTGCTGGACAGGGTTACTGGTGGGTACTTGATATCGCCAGCGGCTATCTCCAAAGTCAGGGAACAGCACAGGGCATGTTCTTCAATACGGATGACATGACACCTCTGGTCAAAAATGATGGTTTTATCCGTGCACTGGAAATTTATAATGAAACCACTAAGTTCGGCCCACCCGATGAATTGAATTTGGATTTGAACAGCACTCGTAGCCTGTTCCTGACGGGTCGGTGCGCTTTGACAATTGACTGGGGCGATATTGGTTCGTTGTCAATTGATCCCAAACAATCAACCGTGCAGGATAAAGTGGGCACCCTGCTGAACCCCGGTTCAACCGAAGTAGTTGACCGCGCAACCGGCAAACTAGTGCCGTGCGATGCGACGACCTGCCCGTATGCAACAGACGGTGTAAATCATGCTCCGCTGGCAGCCTTCGGTGGTTGGGGCGGTTCAGTTAGCGCCGCAGCTAAACCAGAGGTTAAGGATGCTGCTTATGCTTTCTTATCCTATCTTACTCAACCGGCGCAGTCAGGTGAGGATGTGACATTGGGTAAGACGGGCTATAACCCCTACCGCGCTTCCCAGTTCGCCAGCCTTGATATGTGGGTGAAGGCTGGTTTTACCGAGACTGCTGCGAAGAATTACATCGGTGCCATTGAGGCTAGCGTGGTCAGTCCGAATATGGTTCTAGACCTCAGTATTCCACAGGTCAGCCGTTACCAGCAGGTTGTTTTGGATACAGTTGTGAGTCAATTCCTCGCAGGTGAGTTCACCGCCGAACAAGCTGCCGACGAAATTTACAAACAGTCGGAAGAAATAACCGACGAAGTGGGACGTGATGGACAAAAAGAAGCGTACCTCACTTCCCTTGGTATCAGCACAACGAAGTAAAGTGTTTGTAAAAATAGGCGAATTACTTTACTGAGCGTTGTAGACCTCACTACAATTAAAGAGTTCAATCTATTCATCCGGATGAATAGATTGAAGTCTCATCTCTTAAATGGGCACCCTTATTATGCAAAATATGCAGCGACGTGACTCGAGATCATCGGAACTTTTTTCTGAAGCAAAGGTTGATATTCAATCCTCAAGTACGCGGCGACAGGATGCAACTGCCAAGTTGGTATTTTTATTGCCGACGATTGTGATCGTCCTATTTCTTTCAATTTTCCCACTCATTATTTCATTATATCTGTCCTTCACACGCGTTAATTTTGTGCGTGGCGGTATCGATATTCTTTTTGTTGGCTTCAAAAACTACGAAAAGATACTTTTTGGCAGTGGCCAGCGCCATTTCATCGGTGCGTTGGGTGCGGTTGCTCCGCTTGGCTGGCTGATTGGGCTGGCGGTCACCGGTATTATGAGTTATTGGCTGTATAGCTATGTAATCAGTGCCAAACGAAAATTATTCGGTACGATCTTCCGTTTTATTGCAGCCCTCATGACTGCGGGTTTGGCTTGGATTTGTGTCAGTACCTTGAGTGAAACAGGTGTGCCGGGTACGTTGGTGGTCACCCTTGTCTTCGTTTTTGCCGGTGTCTTTTTTCAATATACCATCGGTTTAATCCTGGCGATGCTGCTGGTACAAAGTTTACCCGGAAAGCGTTTCTTCAGGGTCATTTTTCTACTTCCAATGATGATTACGCCCGTAGGTGTGGGTTTCTTATTTAGGATGATGACCGACACTTCGATTGGCCCATTCGCCAAGGTGTGGGTTGGTCTGGGCCTGCAAGACTATTCATGGGTATCAACCGGAGCGGGAGCGCGTAGTGCTATCCTGATCGGAGATATTTGGCAGTGGACTCCGTTTATGTTCATTATTTTATTGGCTGCGCTTGAAGGAGTCTCGCGGGAGCAAATTGAAGCGGCCTTAGTGGATGGCGCGAATAGGCTGGATATGTTCAGGAGCATTATTTTCCCCCAGATTGCGCCGGTCAGCTTAACACTTATCCTCATTCGCTTGATTGAGGCTTTTAAAATTATTGATCTGCCGAGTTTGTTGACAGGTGGTGGACCCGGTACGGCGACTGAATCGCTCACACTGCATGCTTACAACGAATGGCGTGCGCTAAACCTTGGTGGCTCTGCCGCCCTGAGCTACTTATTACTCATTCTAGTTACCTTCGTAGCTGTTATGTTCGTGAATACTGTACGGAACAAAATCGTGGAGCATCTGTAAATGAACCGAATTTTTAGAACTTCAAGTCCATTCCAATTATCACCGTTCTGGAAATTGGTATCCTATGTGATTCTTGGTTTTTGGGCATTCATTGTTTTGTTCCCCTTGTACTGGCTATTGGTTACATCTTTTAAGCAGCCTGTTGATGTTGCCAGTGGGCCTAAATTTGCTCCATTTGTGGACTATATGCCTTCGCTTCACGCGTACCAAGAGCTTTTGGTTGACAATGGTATTGAATATGTGGGGCGACCTTACGTGACAACCGTGACCATTGCCCTTACAAGTGCGAGCGCTGCGTTGCTTATTGGAGCGGGAGCCGCCTATGCCTTAACGCGTTTTGATTACAAACCCAAGCCGGGATTGATTCTAACTTTCATCGGCTGTGTGATTTTTGCAGCCTTAATTATCAGCTTTGGTGCGCCGTGGCCATTAGCCACTGTGATTGCCATCGTAATCTATTTTCTACTCGCTCAGGGCATAGGCCGCCGTTTCAAAGGAACCATGAGCAATGAAGATATTGCGTTTTGGCTTATCTCCCAGCGCATACTCCCGCCCGTCACAGTCATTATCCCGATTTACATTTTGTTTCAGCAGCTTGGGATGTTGGATACGCCACAGGCGCTAATTATTACTTACTGTGCCGCCAATTTACCCATTGTGATCTGGTTTATGCGCGACTATTTTCAGAGTCTACCCATTGAGCTCGAAGAAAGTGCCTTTATTGACGGCGCGAATCGCTTTCAAGTGATGCGGCTTATCATTCTCCCGTTGTCTGCACCCGGTTTGATTGCAACATTCCTCATCGTCTTGGTATTTTCATGGAATGAGTATGTAATGGCACTTTTTCTGTCGGGTTCGCAAACCCATACCATGCCGCTGCTCATTTCAGGCCAGAATGCTACCCGTGGGCCACAATGGTGGAACATCTCCGTTCTGGTTCTGTTAATGGTTATTCCACTCATTTTTATGGCAATAGCTTTGGAACGCTACATCGCCAAGGGGCTATTAGTCGGGGCGGTTAAGGGCTAGAGGTAAGTAAATAACACCGGTTATTTACAAAGCACTAACCGACTTCAACCAACTTTAAGTAGCGAGTTAGAAATTTTAGAAGCTAAACATGGCTTTAATTACCCCATTAGCTGGGTCAAGCCACTTCGGGAAATCTTGTATCATCTGTTCGGGCGACGAGCAATTGGTGATCAACGGCTGAACATCAAATTTCTTGTTTTCTAGCGCAGATATAACTTGAAGAAAATCTTGGGAAGTTGCGTTGCGGCTGGCAAGTAGTGTTAGTTCCCGACGGTGAAATTCTGGATCATTAAAGGTTACATCCCCTTGGAACAAACCAACGAAAACCAAGCGCCCACCATGCGCAACATAGTTGAACGATTTCATCATTGAAGCTGCATTTCCTGTGGCATCAAATACAACAGTCGGCAATCTGTCAGGCATAATAGCTTGTATTTGTTCAAAGACATCTTCATTTCCATCAATGGAATGTTCAATAGCTGTTTGGTTCTTTGCAAATTGAAGTCGAGGAGCGCTGACATCAAGCGCAATAACGTGAGCACCAGCGATATGAGCAAATTGAGCCACACCTAACCCGATGGGACCAACGCCGACTACAAGAACCGTTTCACCGGGAATAATCTGAGCACGACGAACTGCATGGCAGCCGATACTCAGCATTTCTACAAGTGCTAATTCATTTTCGCTGAGAATACTGGATTTATGTAGCTTATCAATTGGAAGGTTAATCAGTTCTTGCATTCCACCGTCGATATGAACGCCGAGCACCTGATTGTGTAGACACGCATTCTCAAAACCGCGTTGGCAGGCATCACATGTGCCGCAATTCATATAGGGGCGTACACAACATAGATCGCCGATATTAAGATTGTGTTGGATAGCAGTCGGACCAATATTTACCACTTCAAGTGCGAGTTCATGACCAAGAACCCGTGGGTAAGTAAAAAAGGGTTGGTTACCTAAATAAGCGTGTAAATCTGTGCCGCATATGCCGACGCGCCTTACTCGAAGCTGCACTTCATTTTCTCCGGGAGCAAATGGGGCATTAGTGTCAATCACTTCAAAGTGCGCTGGTTCCTTCAAAATAACGGTTTTCAAAAGAATC
>JBBSBS010000224.1:0-10149 GCA_038251045.1 Aggregatilineales bacterium
AACAGAACACCGCCGAGGAAGGCAAGACCTGCCCCAAATTTACGCAAAAATAACCACAGGTTGGACGTAAAATTGGCAGGTCGCGGCACAAGGCTGATACCGGGGATTTCCGTTTGCTGCGGTCGTACCCATAAAGCCAACCACAATAGAATCATGCTGGCGATGAATGACAAAACGGCCTGATCTTGAACCTCGTAGTAGGAACGGGCTGACCAGAACAGGGTCGCGCTCCATACTGCCAGTGCTAGAGCGATGATGCCTAAGACAACTGCCACTTGCATTCCGTAACGCTGATACAGCATCAACGGATAGGCACTTACCCTTATGGATCGCCCCGATTGAAGTAGACTGCTGAAGCCTATCGCGGCCTTATAAATGATGTAGACCGTCGAAACAAAGAGGGTAAGTCCAAATACAGCGGTTGAAAGTTCCGGCACATTCGCACTCAAAATAAGCAAACCAGCCGCACACAATATGGATACAACAAAGTAGAGTACCCAGCGCGTCGAGGATTGAGGTTTGGGCGTGTTGGCTGAAGGCATGACAATAGGGGGTGCTGCTACGGCGGGTTCAGCAACATCGACCACCGATTCTGGCAGAACGAGGGCAGCATTTTGTCCACGCCGCAGCCAGAACAACATGACTCCTAACGCAACCAACGCAGCCGGAAAAACCAACCAACGCGCGCGTGAAGAAGGGGTAGGAGAGGTGGAAAGAAAATCAGCGTTTGCCATATATGTTCAGGTTAGCACAAGTCCGCATGGGCGAAATAGCTGATTCATAATGTTTTGTGGCGACGACGTATTAACAAATATACGGTACACAGGGCAGCGGTCATCAGCGTGATCAACCCACCGATAACAGGCTGAACCGGATCATAAACAAAATACACCTGCACCGGATCATCCCCTGCTGGCAAGATGACTCCAATTTGACCACCGACTGATTCGAGTTGTGCTGGCTGACCATCGACTTCCACCCGCCAACCGGGATAGGCTTTCTCTTGCACACCGACAATGGTGGATTCTGTCCGCTTATCGGTAACGATCAAGGCTACCTGATCGCCGCGCCGTTCGAACAGATGAACCGGTGAAAAGGCTTTCAGTTCAACCACAGGTAAATCCTTTGGCTGATTCATATCTTCAATCGCCGCCTGTGTGACGGTATAAGCATAGGGCAAAATATCTTCACGTTCATACAGACAGTGGGCCGTTTCAGACGATTTTGGACTGTCGAGCAGCACGTGATAATCATTACGCTGCGTCCATGGCACCTCAGCCGCATAATTCAAACGGGCATACTGCGGCTTCACGGCGTTGAGATCAAGCAGAGGACTGCCGATGGTCGGCTTTTCCGGCAGCATGTCGAAGTCTGCACCGACTGACCATGTGCGAACACGGTTGTTCAGGTAGGTGGTGATGTCGGCATACTGCTGCTGCCAGACGGCTAATGGTTCGCCCGGATGCTGTGTGCGCAGCCACGTAATACAGCGGTCGGCAACCGGATCGGACTCCTTTACGATATGATCTATTTTGTACCACTGGTCATTAACATCTGCCGCCGCATAAGCGGATGCTGCCAGCACTACGCCACTCAAAATGATGGGCGTGAGTTTTGCCAAACGTGGGCGCAATTGCAACAGCACAGACCAATCGGCTGCACCGACATGCCGCCATAAATCATCTACGCGCATGGTCACGAGAACCGCCAACCAGAACGACCCGACGGCTAATGCCCGCCCGACAAAGCGCCACTGTGCCAGCGCCGGAATATTCTGATACAACCACAAAATCGGCTGTTTACCGCCTGCCCCCCAGAGAGTAGCCAGACCTAATAAGATCAGCGCAACCCACCAGATCCGCCGTTCTCGCCCGCTGATGGGACGGTAAAGGGGCAGCGCTACAAGAATCAGCACCACAAACCACGGCGGGATGATATAGGTGAAATAAAACTCGTCCAAGTCTTTCAGCAAACGATATGATTCACGGTTTTCGTAGGAGGGTTCGCGAAAGATGATGAGTTGGTTGGGGTTCGGATCAAAATATAAATGTACGATTTCCGGCAAAGGGACGAACCACCCACCATCGACTTCGTCGGGGTGTCTGCCCAGTTGTTTGAATTGCAGGACTACCGGCAGCGCCACCACCGAACTTATACCGACTGCAAAAATGGCGGCAAGCAGCAGCCGTTTGAGCGCCACGAAATCAATCCAGCGCTTGCCAGCACCCACGAGCAGCACACAAGCCACGCAAACCGCCCCAAAAGCCGTCGGTAGGACGTACCAGATATTGCCGCTTAAGAATTGAAGCGCCAATGCCAGCGCAGTTAAAACTACAGGCCAGCGGCGGGCAGGCCAGCGGAAAAGCGCCAGCACCCCACCGATCACATACGGCATATAGATTTGGCTGAGTGCCAACTGGTAATAACCGGAATTCATCATGGCATGGAGGTTACCCTTGCCGATCAACAGCAGTGCCAGCAGCACCCGCGCCAATGCCCCAAAACCTAACATGCGCCCCAAAAACCATCCACCAAACCCTGCCAGAAAGTAACCGACGATAACACTGATACGCAGTCCGGCAACAGGACCCAGTACCAACGAAGGTGCGCTGGCAAACGGGTTAAAGATGAAGTTAAAGGGGTTTTCGATGATCGGCTCGCCCTGCGTGAGATAGGGCTGCCAACGTGGGATACGACCGGTTTCCAGCAAACCGGTGTGGGCGGCGGCAACCGTGCTGGTTAGCCATTCGACCTCATTTCCCGAAAGCTGCCAATTGGGCGGGCTGTCATAGAATGGGCGGGTAGTAAGGATGACTGTGATCACAATCACACCGATTTCAAGCGGCAGCAGCCACCAGCGTATTCGCGGCAGCGTCGCGCTTGATAATGACGGGGCGTTTTTCAAATGCATCAGGAAACGGCGCGGCAGCAGGAATAGATCGAGATTAGACTTCCACGCGAAAAAAGCCATGCCGGCTAACGGCAGCGCGATAATGAGGGCGAACAGTGGAATCACGGTAAAGAGCAGCAGGACGACAGCAATGCCGACGCATAATGCGGCTGATACCACTACCGAAATGGTGGTCACTTCCGAGGCCGATGAAGATGCCCTGCCTGTCTTATAAAAGTTGAGAGGCAGCAGGCACAAACGCCAAAGAGCGGCACTTAACCTTTTTCGGTTGATCCATGCTTTTACGACGAGTGCCAAACCAACCACGCCGAGAGTCGCCAAAAACAAAACCATCGCCACACCGGGGGCGAGGTCTTGCAACAACGTGAGGCAGATGCCGTACAGCACAACCAGCACCAGCAGTGCCAATTCGCGCCAGCGAAGGATAAAATTCAACATGAATCCAGCTTATCACAGCTTTCAAATCGTCAAATAAGCTTTTGATTAAATCACAACCTATCCTCAAAAAGAAATGCATGCCGCTGTTGAACCAATGGCATATTGTAGGTGTTATGCGGTAGTGCTATTCTAGGCGGTGATGTTTAAACTCAGTTGAAATCGGGTCAATTTTTTATGGTCGCACAACCGAATATCCTCTTTATCGTTCTGGACACCATGCGCCGCGACCGCCTTTCGATTTACGGCCACGACCGCGAAACTTCACCCCATCTCGATGCTTTCGCCCAAGACTCTACCCTGTTTGAACGGGCGATTTCCGCCGCACAGTGGACAGTGCCTTCACATGCCTCGATGTTCACGGGTGTTTATCCCAGCACGCATGGTTTGACACAGGCTGATGGGATGCTCCCGCGAGACTATCCGTCACTGGCGGAAATCCTGCGCGGTGCGGGTTATGATACGGTGGCCTTCTGCAATAATCCGCTGGTGGGTGTGCTGAATAACGGCTTGCAGCGGGGTTTCAAACGCTTCTATAATTATGCCAGCGCGGCTCCCTTCCGCCCGACAGAGGAACAGCGCAGCAGATTCCGGCGAGAAGCACTTCATCTGTTTCGCCGTTACATGGCGCGTCCTATCGGCAACCAATTCGCCCACTCGGATTTTCTGTTTCGCATGTCGCTCAACCCGTTATTCGTGCCGCTGTGGACGCGCTTGATTAACTACAAAGGCAATACGTCACACTCGATTGATGACCTGATGAATTATTGGGGGCAGCAGGCAGCAGGCGGCACGGATAAGCCGATATTCGCTTTTCTAAACTTGATGGGATCGCACCTGCCTTATAACCCACCGCAAGATACGCTGGATCGGGTCGCTCCCGAAATCCGCCATGACCGCCACACTTATTCTTTCATGCGGCGTTTCAACAGTGAGGCTGCCCGCTGGGCCAGCCCGACCGACCCGCCGTTAAAGGATTGGGAACGCGACACGCTGAATCATTTTTATGATGCCGAGATCGCCAGCCAAGACCATTATGTCGGGCGTTTGCTCAAGTGGTTGAAAGAAACGGGCAAGCTGGATAATACGATGGTGGTCATCGTCGCGGATCATGGGGAAGGTCACGGCGACCATGACTTTGTGGGTCACGGCTTTGTCGTGTATCAAGAATTGGTGCATGTGCCGCTGATTATCCACTACCCCGAACACTATCCCACGGGTAAACGGATCACCAATACCCTTTCAACGCGCCGCCTGTTCCACAGTGTATTGGAAGCCGCCAACATCCCTGTCTCTAGTGCTGCTGTTGAATCTCCGGCGCTGTCACTTTCCGGCGCAGCCAATGGAGCAACCGACATTGAACAAAACATTGCTATGGCTGAAGCCTTCCCACCGCTCACCTTCCTCAATGTCATCCAGCACCGCAACGCACCCGCCATACAACGGCTGCGGCTGCAAAATGTCCGGCGTGCGTTGTATCAGGATCATCACAAATTGGCGGTCGTTAGCCAGCAGGTGGAGGGCTTATTTGACATTGCCACCGACCCGACTGAAATTCAGAGTATAGCGACTACCGAACTTTCGACCCTCAGCGCCATGCAGCGTACATTAGCGGGGCTGGTCAACAAGGCCGAGTCGCAGCGTGTCGAAAGCAGCGTATCCAGCGGCACGGTGGATGACTCGGTGGTTGATCATCTGCGGGCGCTGGGGTATATCGAGTAAGCCATTAGCCGAAAATAAGTGCTATACTATTCTTGAAAAGTAAGGCGTGGAGATAGCCTATGGCTGCACAAATCAAAACACCCATATATCAGGGATTAGTCGAATATCTGGCTGACCTCGCTACGCCAGAACAAATTCTTGCTTTCACTATTTCGGAAGCCATGCAAGAGCGGCTGGAATTATTATTCGAGAAAAATAACGAGGGCGACCTAACCGCTGAAGAACGCAAAGAATTGGATGAATTCATTGAATTCGATCAGCACGTTATGCTCCTTAAAGCACGGGCAACAGCCGCCTTAAAAGTGGGTTCATGACACGCATCCCGCTGCCCATCCGTCAGCAAATACGCGAACGAGGCCATGCGCGTTGTGAATACTGCCGGATACTTGACCAGTATGCATCCAATTCATTTCAGATTGACCATATTATTCCGATCAAAAGACACGGTGGATCGGATGGACTTCACAATATGGCGTGGGCATGTCCGCATTGTAACCGCGCCAAAGAAACAGATGTCGGTGGCTATGATGAAGTAGGTGTACTGACCCCACTTTATAATCCGCGTACACAAGCATGGAACGATCATTTTTATATGGATGAAGTAGCGATCATTGTGGGCACATCATCCATCGGACAAGTGACCATTCGATTGCTTGATCTCAATGATCCGTTATCAGTATATGTTCGACAAACACTACTTGGATTAAAGCTCTGGTAAATGGACGAAGCGACACGCATCCGCGAAATCTATGACCGTATCAGCCTCGCTGCGCAAGAGTGGGAACCCACCACTCTCAGTCATTATGTAGGCCAACCTTTCAAAGCGCTGCTCGCCGCCATGCTTAGTGCCCAAACGCGTGAGGAACATACCCAAACCGCGATGGATAACCTGATGGCGCTAGCAGATACACCCGAAGCGATCCTGCAACTCAGTGACGATCAGATACGTACTGCTATTCGTCCGGTGATGTACTTCGAAGGCAAAGTGCGCTACGTGCGTGATATTGCCGAACATGTGGCTGCCAATGGGGGCATTGTCCCCCGCACGATTGATGAACTCACGGCCTATAAAGGGGTCGGATGGAAGGTCGCGGTGCTGACGTTGGCGGTGGGTTACGGCAACTATGACAACATCACTGTGGATGTGCATGTGGCACGGATCGGTATACGGCTCGGCTTGGTCAAACCGACCACCAAGCAGCCGCCGAAGGTCAATGAGGAACTTAAGCAGGTCTTGCCGCGAGAGATGTGGCCTTACTGGAATGGTTTGATGGTGCAGTTCGGGCGGGCTGTTTGCCTGCCGACGCATCCGCAATGCTGGAAGTGTCCGGTAAATGAACTCTGCCCCAAAGTCGGTGTCAAATAACTTATAAACGAATGCGGGATTTTTGCGTCCGGGCGGTTCAATCCGCGCTAATCACGCTATAATCAGCCGTAGTCGGAAAGGACTCTCAAATATGAATAACATCAACATCCGCAATGTGCTGCTGGCAATCGGCGCAATTGTGCTGGTTGTACTCGGCATGAACATCCTCAGTACGCTAATTGGGTCGATCATCCCGATAGGCATCACCGGGTTAGTGGCCTTCGGGTTAGGTCGCGCCACTGCTGGTCGCAGTATGGGACAGTTGTTCCGCACCGCCCAAACGGCTGGCAGCACGGTTATGTCCGCCGCCTCGCGCATTGTCGAAGAAAAGACTCCGGTCACGGTACAGGGCAAAGCCAGCGCACCGGCTGCTAAACCCGTTGAGGAAGCTGCCGCACCTAATACCAAAGAACAACCCGAACTCAAAAACCTCGAACTGCTCGACACCGATTTCGAGATCAAAACGCCGGAACAGGTCGCCGCCGAGTCGCAGCGTTTGGAAGCCGAAGCCTCGCAAAAAGCTGCCGCGCTTGACCCTAAGGCCCTCATCGAAGAACGCAAGAAGCGCTTGCTCGGTGACAAAGGCGGTCAGAGTTAATATTTACATCCTTCTAAGATTGGTAATGCAATGACCCTCACATCACTCCTCGAAGGTGGACGCGTCAAATTAGTGCCATTGAACTCGGCGGATACCGCAATCGTCGCCCGCTGGCAGCAGGATACCAGCTACCTGCGGCTGCTGGATGCCAACGCCGCCTACCCTAAAAGTGAGTCGCAGGTCAGCGAGTGGATACGCGAGGGTCAGCGTGGACGCGAACACTTCTTGTTTGGCATCCGTGTTCTTCTCAGTGATGATCTGATCGGCTTCCTCGAACTGGGTGATGTCATGTGGACGCACCGCAACAGTTGGCTGACGATTGCTATCGGTGATGCGGACTATCGTGACCGGGGTTATGGATCAGAGGCGCTGGGGTTGGCACTGGATTTTGCCTTCCGCGAACTCAATCTCCACCGCATACAGCTCACCGTTTTCAGCTACAACGAGACTGCCATCCATGTGTACGAGAAGCTCGGCTTCCAGCGTGAAGGGGTGTACCGCGAATTTCTGGAGCGTGATGGTCAGCGCTTCGATATGTACCTCTACGCCATCCTCAAACGTGAATGGGATGCGGGTGGATGACCCTGCGGCATATGCCTTAAATGACATAATCGCATTCACGCATCTTAAGCTTTTTGCTTGCAAACATGGTTCTCAGGGTAAAATTTAATTTTTGGCCATGAGGTTTCTATGCAAAACGCGTTTGATTACATTGTTATTGGTGCAGGTTCATCAGGCTGTGTGATTGCAAACCGTCTTAGTGAAAATCCTGACACCAAAGTGCTGCTCCTCGAAGCCGGTGGCCCCGACACCAAACCGGAGATTGCTGACCCCGCCCTGTTCACCACCTTATGGGGTAGCGAAGTCGATTGGAAATATCAGACCGAGCCAGAACCGCAGTTAGGTGGTCGTCAAATAGCATGGACTCGTGGCAAGGTGCTGGGCGGGAGCAGTGCCATAAACGCCCTGCTTTATGTGCGCGGCAACCGGCGTGATTATGATCTTTGGGCTAAATTGGGTAATGCCGGCTGGGGCTACGCTGATGTGCTGCCGTACTTCAAAAAATCGGAGAACTACGACAGCGGGGCATCAACCTATCATGGCGTAGGCGGACTACTGAATGTCAAGCAAAAGGTAGCCAGTGAATCGGCTCCGGCGGAGTTGGCCTTTATACAAGCCTGCGTCGAATACGGGTTTAAAGGCCCGGTGGATTTCAGTGGTGAGCAGCAAGAAAATGCCTGCGGCTTTCATCAAATCAATGTTAATCCAGATGGTACACGTGCCAGTGCTGCCACCGCCTTCTTGAACTCCATTCATAGTCGTCCCAACCTGACGATTGAAACTCATGCTCATGTGACCCGCTTAGCAATTGAGAACGGGCGGGTTACGGGTGCTGCCTATGTGCAGGATAACCAGATCAAGCAGGTTTACGCCAATAACGAGGTTGTTCTGTGTGCAGGTGCGATTGACTCACCCCGCTTGCTCATGCTGTCGGGGATTGGGGCTGCCGATACCCTGCGTTCACATGGAATCGAGGTCACGCTCGACTTGCCCGGTGTTGGGAAAAATCTACAGGATCATCTGCTGGTTGGTGTAGCTTATTTCTCTAAACGTCCGTGGCTTGATGGCAACACCATCCTTGGCGAAACGGGTTTGTTTACGTCTATCCATCCGGATATAGCCGACGGTGGCCCCGATCTTCAATTTCATTTCCGACACGATTTCCACCTCGCGCCCGGTGAGATTGTGGGTGAAATGGATGGGCGTGGGTTTACCTTCGCACCAACGTTGGTCAAACCCCAAAGTAAAGGTCACATCAGCCTGCAATCAAAAGATCCTTTCGCGCCTGCCCGCATCGTTGCCAACTATTTGGCGGAGGAGGCCGATTATCAAGTGCTGATAGGCGGCATTAAGCTGGCGCGTGAACTGGTAAAAATGCCTGCATTTGAATCGTTTCGCGGCGATGAAGTGGCTCCGGAAAGTGTATCTGCCACCGAAGCGGACATGCGCGCCTACATCAGCCGCTATGCCACGACGCTGTTTCATCCGGTAGGCACATGCAAAATGGGCAGTGATGATCAGGCCGTTGTGGATGCAAACTTACGGGTGCGTGGTATTGAGGGCTTATGTGTTGCTGATGCTTCGATTATGCCCAGAACGGTATCAGCGAATACCCACGCTACCTGCGTCATGATCGGCGAAAAAGCTGCCGACCTGATTAAACAAAGGCATTAAACGCGCTATACTGGTACAAACGCATGAGGAACTGAATCATGGTATTTCAAGCACCCAGTAAACCAATGACACTCGACGAATTCATCGCCTTTACCCTGCGTCCCGAAAATGCCGAACGCAACTTTGAATTCGTTGATGGGGAGATACTCGAAAAAATGCTCGGTTCAACCGAAAACTCAGGTATCGCTTTCAATATCGGCCTCGAAGTAGGGATACACTGTCGGCAGAATAATCTCCCCTGTTACATCAGCACAGGTGATGGCGCATATCGTATTAATGACAACATTCTTGCACCCGATTTTGCTTATAAGGTTACACCGCTGACTGCCGAGTATCCTGACCCGATTGCACCACTGTGGGCTGTGGAAGTCATTTCACCCAATGATAAGGTTGTGGATATTCGCAAGAAACGCCAACGCTACCTTGAAGCAGGCATCTTGCTATGGGAAGTGTATCCCGACGAACGCGTAATTGATGTCTATATGGTCGGTCAACCGATGGCAACCTATGGCGTAGAGGATGTTATTGATGTGCCAGTCGTTAGTGGCTTACAAATCGCAATCGCCAAAGTGTTCCAGTAAGCTCATAATTTACCGATAAGTAATGTTGAGTGTTAGACCACCCAAACAAAAAGAGCCGCATGTGCGACCCTTCTTGAAAATTCTACAGACTACAGGTGAAAGACTACCGACTAACTTCCGGCTGCCAAACGGCGTTGGTGCTTTCAGCGACGCAGCCAATCACCTCGGCTGTTCGGGCATCGGCTGGCAGGTGATGGGTTACGCGGTCACTCCAGACTTCATCACCACCGATCACGATCAGCGGCTCGACCTGTACCGAGGCCAGATGGAAGTACACTTCATCGGCGACATCCGGCACAGC